>CAMNWZ010000010.1 GCA_946566645.1 uncultured Clostridia bacterium | reverse complement strand
AAAAAGCGTTATCGGAAAAGGGACTCCGATAGCCGCTTTTTGAACTCGCCACCCCTTAAGAATTCCCAAAGGGCATTTTGTGTTCTACGTCGGGCAACTGACCCTACTAGCCGCGAACCCCTGCGTCGTCCGTCCTCCCCGCAAGCGATACGCCACCGCAGAGCGGAGTCAAAAGGACGCTGCCCCCAACACGCTCAGCCGCTTACCTGGTCTATCGTTAGGGTTTGCACTTCTGCCGGTGCACCGTAAAATGTTCCACGTGGAACACCGCGTGCGCACAGAATTTGTACTCACCGTAAACTATACAGCGCACGCTGAACCGACTCGCTTGCGGACTGCCGTCCGCATTTTGCTACGCAAAACCGCTCGCGGTTGCCCAGCCTCTACGCGTACAAGCCTACGGCGTTAGAGCGGGAGCGACAGCGGTCATAGGAGTAGCCGCCTTCGCTCATCTCGCGCCGCGAAGCGCATCCCGCGGTGCGTAGAGACTGCCCGATTTTGGTGGCGGAGTTGTGGAGCGTGGGGGATTCCAAAGGGGGCTGGCTTCGTTCAGAAGCCCCCTTTGGCGTCTCTTTTTTGCGCAGCCTTTTTTCTCTGCGGCAGAGAAAAAATGCTGCCGCGGGTGCGGGGCGCGCAGCTCCGCGACCTTCGGGGTTGTAGGGGTGAAACCCCTACGGTCTTACGAGAGCGCGAGACGCGCAGTCTCGCGACCTTGGTTGTGGGCTTGCCCCACGGTCTTATCGGCAGAATATATGCCTTCCTATCGTCGTCACCTGCGGTCGCGACCATATCCACTTGCTCGTCGCGGTGCGCGGGTTGAAGTAGTAGATGCACCCGCTGGTCGGATCCCAGCCGTTCATCGCGTCGCGCGCCGCCTTGCGACAGCTGTCCGGCACCGGCGTGGACGCGAACTGACCGTCGTTTATCGCGGTAAACGCGCCCGGCTGATATATCACGCCGCTCAGCGAATTCGGGAAGGACGGATGCTTTATGCGGTTGAGTATCACCGCGCCCACCGCCACCTGACCGCTGTACGGCTCGCCTCGCGCCTCCGCCGCTATTATCCGCGCGAGCAGGTCGACGTCGCCCGAGCTTCCGCCTGAGGACGAGCTGCCGCCGAGACCCAGATACTTGAGCGTCACCGGACCGCAGATGCCGTCCACCCCGATGCCGCAGTTGCGCTGAAACGCCTTGACCGCGGTCACCGTGCGGCTGCCGTATATTCCGTCGATATAGTAGGAGTAGAACCCGTTGTTTTTGAGCACGCGCTGTATCTTCTTGACCATGTCCCCTCTGCTGCCGAAGCGATAGGTAGCCGCCTCCGCGTCCTGAGCGGCGAATATCACCGCGATGTTGAGAATGAACACGAGCGCGAGCATAAGCGCCAGTTTTTTCCTGTTAGTCATTTTTCGACCTCCGTGTACTGCATAAATACCGTAGCTTCAATTGACAGGGGCAAACGCGGTTTTGCGAGGCTGAAACCGCCCCCGACCGCGTTATCCTCCTTGCCTTACGCTAGTAAGGCTGCGTCGTCTGCCTTGTCGGGAACAATTTCCGCTCTCGCAAAACTCCTTCGGACCCCTGAGCGCCCCAAAGGATGTGGTGGCAAGACCGCAGCCCGCGCGTGGGCTTGTCGCCCTCGAAGGGCGAGAACGCCGCCAGCGCGTCCTTTGGGACGTTCCGGGGCGCGTTTGCCCTTGTCAATTGAAGCTATAACGCTAGTTTAGCGCGGCGGCATTTTGAATATGCACGGAAAATTTAGGCGAAAAACGGATTTTCACTTGACAGCTTATCAAAACAACATTAAAATAATAAACGGACGATTATACTCGGGCGAAGTGCGCGACCACCGAATCGACTTCCCCCGATTGTATTTGTTTTTACCTGAAAATGCAACAGAAAGAGAGGAATGATGGTTTTTTATGACGGAAATCGGTTTTTTGGTAGCCGCCGTCGGAGTCGCTGATATACTCATCCCGATAGCGGCGGCGATATTGTTCGGCGTTATCGGATTCGCCCTCGGCAATCAGTTCCGCAAGAACGTGGCGGAACGCGAGATAGGCTCGGCGGAGGACGAGGCAAAGCGGATAATCAACGACAGCATCAAGGCGGCGGAATCGAAGAAGCGCGAGTCGCTTCTCGAGGTGAAAGAGGAGATCCACAAGGCACGGGTCGAGTACGACCAGGAGGAGAAGCAGCGCAGGCTTGAAATTTCAAAGCAGGAGCGCCGCGTCATACAGAAGGAGGAGCAGCTCGACCGCAAGATAGAGCAGGCGGAGAAGAAGGACGAGCAGCTTACCGAGAAGATAAAGCGCAACGAACAGCTCGAGAGCGAGCTTGAGGAGCAGAAGTCCAAGCAGATAGAGATGCTTGAGAAGATAAGCAGTCTCACGCAGGAGGAGGCAAAGAACTGGCTCATCGAGAAGCTGGAGCACGAAGTTGTCCACGAGCAGGCGGGCAAGCTCCGCGAGCTTGAGGAGAAGTTCAAGGAGGAGGCGGACGAGCGCGCTCGCAACGTCGTGTCGCTTGCCATCCAGCGCTGCGCCGCCGACCAGGTCGCCGAGACGGCGGTGTCGGTCGTGCCGATACCTTCCGACGACATGAAGGGACGCATAATCGGCCGCGAGGGACGCAACATACGCACATTCGAGACGATGACCGGCGTCGACCTGATAATCGACGACACGCCGGACGCGATTACGCTGAGTGCCTTCGACCCGGTGCGCCGCGAGATAGCGCGCATCGCGCTCGAGAAGCTCATCATCGACGGACGCATACATCCCGCTCGCATCGAGGAGATGGTCGAGCGCGCGCGCAAGGAAGTGGATCAGCAGATAAAGAAGGAGGGCGAACGCGCCGCCTTCGAAGCGGGAATCCACAACCTGCACCCCGAGATAATCAAGCTGCTCGGACGCATGCAGTACCGCACCAGCTACGGTCAGAACGTGCTCATGCACTCGCTTGAGGTCTGCCACATCGCGGGACTGATGGCGGGCGAGATAGGCGCGGACGTGACGATGGCGAAGCGCGCGGGACTGCTCCACGACCTGGGCAAGGCGGTCGACCACGAGGTGGAGGGCAGCCATGTCCAGCTGGGCGTCGAGCTTGCCAAGCGCTACAAGGAGTCGAACGAGGTCATCCACGCGATAGCCGCGCACCACGGCGACGTGGAGGCGAAGACGGTTATAGCGTGCCTGGTTCAGGCAGCCGACGCGGTGAGCGCAGCCCGTCCGGGAGCGCGCCGCGAGAACATGGAAAACTACATCAAGCGTCTCGAGAAGCTGGAGGAGCTTGCGAACTCCTTCCCCGGCGTGTCCGGATGCTACGCGGTGCAGGCGGGTCGCGAGATACGCGTCATGGCGTCGCCGGAGAAGATAAGCGACGACGAGATGACCTTGCTCGCGCGCGACCTCGCGAAGAAGATAGAGAACGAGCTGGACTACCCGGGTCAGATAAAGGTGAACATCATCCGCGAGACCAGGGTCGTCGAGTACGCGAGATAAGTGCCGGTTGAATAACCACATAAAAACCGCAGGACAGCAGTCCTGCGGTTTTTCTTTACATTCCTCCCCCGCCGCTGTATAATAGGACGCGAAATCAGCGAAAGCGAGGTCTTTCCCACCCATGCGGCTCATACATCTCGACGAGGTCGACTCGACCCAGAACTACATCAAACTCCACCCTGAACTGACCGACGGCACCGCCGTGCTCGCGTCGCGGCAGACGGCGGGTCGCGGAAGGCTCGGGCGCTCGTTCGCGTCGCCGAAAAATTTGGGGATGTACCTCTCGGTCGTGCTCCCGCCGAACACCCAAAACATCACGCCGATCGCCGCTGTCGCGGGGCGCAGAGCCCTTGCGCGCGCACAAGTCGACTGCGGCATCAAGTGGGTAAACGACCTGGTTGTCGAGCGCGGCGGCGCCTTCCGCAAGCTCTGCGGCATACTCGCCGAGCTGAGCGGCGGTCGGCTGATACTCGGCGTCGGCATTGACATCGGTCAGCGCGAGAGCGACTTCCCGCCCGAGCTGCGGTCGATATGCACGTCGGTCGCGCTGGAGGGCGGGCGCACCGTCACGCCGCGCGAGATGGCGGAGATATTCCTCGACGAACTCGACCGCACGCTCGCGCTCGACGAGGATGCGCTCTACGACGAATATTCCGCGCACTGCGTAACCATCGGTCGAGCCGTGGAGGTAAAACGTGTTCCCTCCGACCCCGGTCGACCCGCCGTCGCCGTCGCGCTCGACCGCGATTTCGCGGTGGAAGTTGCCTACCCCGACGGCGAGCGAGAGGTAGTATTCAGCGGGGAAGCGAGTCTAAGATTGGGCTGACAAAAATTTATCAAAAAGGTATTGACATTTAATCTACAAGGTGGTAATATATAATCACACCAGGGTGGAATAATCACGAGGGAAGGGATTCAAATGGAGGACAGATTCGTTAAGGTATACGAGCAAGGAATGGTCAACAAGTTCGAGATATGGGTCGACCGCGCGACCGGCGTGAACTACGCGTGGAGACGCGATGGTTACTCGGGCGGACTGACTCCGCTGCTCGACGCCGAGGGAAAACCTATTGTCACGAAGTATCCGAACGGCTGACCTAAAGGAGGTTTTGCCATGAAAAGCAAGAATGACAAACGCATAGAGATGGATTTCACCAATTACAGCTTTTTCCGCATGAAGGACGAGTTGAATCGCGACCCGCGAGCGCCTAAGACCGAGCCGTCGCGGGAGTTCGCAGCTCGCGACAAAATCGCGCTGATAGCGGCTATTGTCATCTTCGGAGCGCTTGCACTGTTCTTCCTCACCTATGTCATCGTAAATCTGTTTATATAGCTATTACCACACAGAAGGAGGGTCACGCCATGAAAAAGGATCATCTCATCTGCGACGGCGAGGAGATAATCGCCAAGGTCATACGTTACGCGAGCGCCCGCGTCGGCAGCTGGTCGATGCAGACGCTCACCCCCGGCGAGGCGCGCGGCGTGCGTCAGTTCGACATATGGTCCACCTGGACGCCGGTGAGCATACACCACGACGAGATACGCTCGATACGCGTCGAATCGACGCGTCGCAAGCTGTTCGGGTTCATCTCGGTCGGCGACGAGCAGATAGTCATCGAGCAGAAGTCGGGGGATAAGGTCGCGATCTCACGCCACCGCGAGGCATATTATTTCGACAGCTACGTCGAGCGGCTGCGCGAATTCTGCAACAGGTACGGCATAGCTTTCAATACCGAAAAGTAATTCGGTTGAAAAGTTCCACAAAACCAAAATTCAGGAGGAATCGTCATCATGCTCAAGTTGGAAGGACTCACAAAGGCGTACGCACGCGGCGCAAAGCCGGCGGTGGACGGGGTAAATCTTCATGTCCGCCGCGGCGAAATTTTCGGCTTTATCGGGCCGAACGGCGCGGGCAAGACCACCACCATCAAGATGCTCTGCGGCATACTCGTGCCCGACGCGGGTCGGGTGGAGATAAACGGCGTGGACATGGCGCGCGACCCCATCGGAGCGAAGCGCAACTTCTGCTACGTCCCCGACGTTCACGACACCTACGACCGCCTGACCGGTCAGGAGTATCTGAACTTCATCGCCGACGTGTACGGCGTGGACACCAAGACGCGGCAGGAGCGTGCGGCAAAGTATCTTGAGATGTTCGAGATAGCCGACGCCGCCGGCGAGCAGATAAAGAGCTATTCGCACGGCATGAAGCAGAAGCTGCTGATAACCGCCGCGCTGCTGCCCGCTCCGCCGCTGTGGGTGCTCGACGAACCGATGACCGGACTCGACCCCAAGTCCGCCGCGCTGCTCAAGGACGAGATGCGCGCGCACACGGCGGAGGGCAACTCGGTCTTCTTCTCCACCCACGTCCTCGACGTCGCCGAGCGTCTCTGCGACCGCATCGGCATAATCAACGACGGCCATCTTATCGCGGTCGGCACGCTCGACGAGCTGCGCGGCGGCAAGAACGAGAGCCTCGAGAGCCTCTTTCTCGAACTCACCGACGACGAGCGCTAAGGGGGCGATAACTATGCGCGACTTTTTTCTGGTACTTAAAACGATAGGCAAGCAGCGCTGGCGCGCGATGTGGGAGCTGAAGGCGGGCTCGAAGATAGGACGCGTCGGCATGGGCGTGCTTATCGCGGTGTCGATGCTGATACTCGTCGGCGCGTGGTCGACGCTCTGCGCGAGCATGACCTTCGGCTTCGCGGCGGTCGGTCAGAGCGAGATAGTGCTCTTTGCCGCCTTCTTCGCCGCGATGGTGATGACGCTGGTGTTCTGCATCGCGTCGGTCATAGGCAACCTGTTCTCCGCGACCGACGGCGCGCTGCTGGCGTCGATGCCGCTGAAGCCGGGCGCGGTGTTCTTCGCCCGCTTCGCGATGATCTACATCACCGAACTGCTGATAGCGCTCGCGCTCTGCCTGCCCGCGCTGGTCTGCCACATGGTGATAGTCGGCGGCGGCGCGTGGACGCTGCTCGTCGGGCTTGTCGTGATACTGCTGCTGCCCGCCATGCCGCTGGCGCTCGCGAGCCTGCTTTCGCTGCTGCTGATGCGGTCGTCGGCGTTCATGCGCCACCGCGAGCGCATCATGACCGTGTTCGGCGTGCTGTTCACCATCGTGATGTGCTTCGGCGGTCAGCTGCTCGGACAGAGCATGGGCAGCATGGACGCAGGCGAGATGGACGCGCTGCTCGCCGGCACCGGCAACGTCCTTCAGACGATGTCCGCAGGCTTCCCGCCGCTCGCGTGGGCTGCCGAGGCGGTCGCCGTCGTCGGAGGCTACGCCGTCGCCGCGCTGCGCGGACTGGGATATATCGCCTGCTGTGTCGGCGCGCTGCTCCTCGCGGGATTTGTCGGCTCGAAGACCTACTTCAAGGGACTGTCCTCCTCCTACGAGACCGCGTCGAAGAAGAAGCGCGGCAAGGTGAAGCTGGACAAGAACTCGATGGTCGCGGTGTCGCCGGTGCGCGCCTGCCTCCGCCGCGAGCGGATGGGCGTGATGCGCTCGCCGACCTACGCCACCAACTGCCTGATAGGCGTGATAATGTTCCCGCTGATGATAGCGGTCATACCGATAATCACCGCCATGCGCATCCCCGACGAGTATGCGCCGAACGTGAGTATGTTCGACCTCTACCCGACGCTGTTTGCCGAGATGGGCGCTTCGAGCGGGATAGTCTTCGCGTCGGTGTTCGCGGTGTTCATGTTCGTCACCTTCGCGAATATCGCCGCCTGCACCGCTATAAGCCGCGAGGGCGAGGGCTTCGCGCTGATGAAGTCGCTGCCGATAAAGTTCTCCACCCAGTGCATAGGCAAGCTGATATTCGCTGCGATAACCAACGTGATAACCATGCTGCTGACGGCGATAGTCGCGGTGGTGTTCGTGCGCACGATGTGGTTTGAGGTGCTGCTCGCCGGCATAAGCGGAGCGCTCGCGTCGGTCGCGTCGGCGGCGCTCGGCATGACGGTCGACGTGCTCCGCCCGAAGCTCAAGTGGCAGAGCGAAGCGGAGGCGGTCAAGCAGAACATCAACGGATTCTTCGGGATGCTGCTCAACATCCTACTCGCCGCGGTCATAGCCGTGCCGACATTCTTTGTGTCGATGTCCTTCGGCATGTGGGCGGGCTTCGGACTGTCCTTCGTCCTCGGCGGGGGCTTAAGCGCGCTGTGCGTGTTCCTGCTGCGGCTGGCGGCGGACACGAATCTGCCCAAAGTGGTGGTGTAAAGGAGTGATACCGTGTTCGGTCGGAAGAAGGAGACGACGGTGCGGGCGAGGTTCATCAGCCACAGCGGGTCGATAAACAACCTGCACCGCACCGACATGGCGCGGATGGGCGCGTCGAACCAGAGCACGATGTACGAAAAGCACCTGCTCATCTTCCAGGACGCGGAGAGCGACAGGGAGCTGCGGTTCTCGGTGTCCGGCGACCTACGCGTCGCGTGGAGCGAGGGGCAGGAGGGACTGCTGACCTACAAAGGGAAGAAGTTTGTCGGCTTCCAAACTTAAACAAAAACAGGAATGTTCCACGTGGAACAACGCGCGCGGACAGATGTGCGCGACACGCAAACAAAAACAGGAGGCATTCGCCTCCTGTTTTTACGTCTTTATCCGCATCTCCCGTCCGCACTTGGGGCAGGTGACTATCATCGTCCCCTTGCCCTTGGGCACGCGCAGGCTCGCCTTGCAGTCGGCGCAATTGAGATAGACGAAGTTCTTGCGGTCGCGCTTAAACCATCCCGTAAACCGTCGCCACACGCCGAGGAACTTTTGGTTCTCGCGCTCGCGGGCGGGAATGTTCCGCGAGAACATCCGCCAAACGGCAAGCACGAACACGGCGGTGCTTATCACCTGAAGTATCACATACACGACATACGCGGTCGTCTTTATCGCAAACCAGCTCACTATCGACGACACGAGCGTCAGCAGTATGCCGACCGCCATCAGCGCAAGGCTCAGCTGATCGCCGCCCCGCCGTCCGTACATGAATCTTTGCAGCCAACCCATACGCCGACCCCTTTCACGCTGTTCTATACACTGTATTATACTCTATGTCGCGCAAAAGAGAGTGAACAATTTGTAAATTCATTGACAAAACCGCGCGGCTCGGGTATATTTTATATAGGGGCGACCCGACGAATTACTTTTGGAGGCAGCGCTATGATTTTCGGCTCGGACGTGAGATACGAATATTCGATAAACCCGCTGGTGGAGGTCATCTGCCAGCTGCGATTTCCGGCGATACTGTCGATAGGCGCGCGTGAGCCGATCGACTTTCAGGAGGCTGTGCGTGCCGATTTCCCGCGCTACTCGCTCCAGGAGGAGCAGGCGGCGCCGAAAGTGGTGAACGGCAAGGTCGAGGTGCAGCCGAAGATACGCAATTACAGCTTTATCAGCGAGGACGGTCGGTGGAAGCTGAACCTGACCCAGAATTTCATCGCGCTCAGCACGGTGCGGTACGGCACATGGGAGGAGTTCGCGGCGAAGCTGGACAAACCGCTCGCCGAGTTCATCGAGATATACCGGCCGGCGTTCTTCGAGCGCGCGGGACTGCGGTATGTCAACGCGTTCAGCCGCAGCGCTTGCGGGCTTGCGGGAACGCCGTGGAGCGAGCTTATCGCGCCCGAGTTCCTCGGCATACTCGCGGCGGAGGACGTGGACGAGACCGAGGCTGCGCGGGCGACGGTGGACGCCGACTGGTCGCTCGGCGACGGCATCCGGCTGAAGCTGCACAGCGGCCCGGGACTGATACAGCGCCCGGGACAGAAGGAGCGCGACCCCGAGCCGAAGTTCATCCTCGACGGCGACTTCTCGGTCAGCGGCGACATCAAGCTGCCCGACATATCGGGGCGGCTGGAGGCGATGCACGCCTGGTCGACGCGGCTGATACGCGGGGCGGTGCTCGACAAGTTGGACGAAGCGTTGCGCTAAAAAACAGGAGGCCCGGTCGAAATCGCAAAGCGATTTCTCCCACGCACTCGCTGCGCTCGCGCGACGCGATAAATAAAAACAGGAGCCATGCGGCTCCTGTTTTTGTTTGCGGTTTTCGCTGTCACGGTTCGGCTGGACACATTACGCCGTCTTAACGCTTACCGCAAATCTGCTGCGGTGCGAGCGGGACTCGCGTCCTCGCAGCGTAATGCGGTTTGGCGTTAATCCGACTATGTGTCTGCCTCACCGCTTCTATCCCTCCAACGTCTGCCAACCGCTGTAATTCACGGCTATCACCTCGTACGGATTGCCGGTGTAGTCCTTGTTCGCAAGCGCTATCGGCACGACCGCGAACACGCCGTAGTCGCTGCCATACTCGCCGCCGGTGTGCGCCGTGGCGTAGACAAGCACCTTGTCCTCGCCTATCTTGCAGAGCGCCGACGGATAGTGCTCCTCGTCGGTGAGGTAGCTGTCCCCGCTCGTCGGAAGCAGCTCGGGACGCGCTATCATCGCCGCCACCAGCGCCTCGGCGGTCTCGATGTCCACCCCCGCGCCGCTCTCGCCCGAGCGCCACGCCGGTACGGTAACCGCATAGCCGTCGTCGTCGTACTTCCGCGCGAACGCGACCACCTCGTAGAGCGAGTCGTCGCCGGTCACGCGAAGCAGCCAGTCGGTGTCGAGCGCCGGCGGGTCGATGTCCAAAATCTCGGTGTTGCTGTGCGCGATTATCAAATCGTACTCAAGCCGCGTCATCGAGTAGGGGTCGAGAGCGTACTCCTCCTTGAGCTTCTCCTCCGCCCACTTTTCCGCTATCGTCTGCTCAAGCCCCGCGGTGTCCGGCACCGAGTGCGACGGCTCGGCAGAGGGCTCGGCGCTCGGCTTGAAGGTCGGCTCGGTCGAGGGTTCAGCAGAAGGCTCGGCGCTCGGCTCGGTCGAAGGCAGCGCGCTCGGCGACGGCTCGGTCTGTTCGCACGCCGCGAGCGTGAGCAGCAGGCATATTATCAGCGTTATCAGCGAAAATTTCTTCATAATTTCACCTCTGCCCATATTCTAACAGGGGTTTTCGCAAAATACAAGTTACAAAATAGTTACAGCCCGCGAACCGCAGGTTCGCTCAGAGCAAATCTCCGACTTTGTATGCTTCCCCCGCGCCGACAGTGACGAGGATGTCGCCAGGTCGCAGCGTGTTCCGCGCCCAGTCCGCCGCATCCTCGAAGGTTTCGGCGCAGTCGATGCCCGCCGCCGCCGCGAGACGCTCGCTTGATATCTCGGGATCGGGCTGTTCACGCGCCGCGTAGATGGGCAGCAGGCAGGCGGCGTCCGGCTCGCGCAGCACCTCCGCAAAGCCGTCGAACAGCGTGCGCACGCGGCTGTATGTGTGCGGCTGGAAGACGACTATCAGCCGTCCGTCGGTGCCCTCCAGCGCCTGCCTCGCCGCCGAGAAGCACGCCGCCATCTCGTGCGGATGGTGCGCGTAGTCGTCGTATACGTCCACCCCCATCGAGAGGGTGCGCTTGTACTCGAATCGGCGCGCGGGACCCTTCGCCACGCTGAGCGACTGTGCTATCCGCTCGGGCTCGACGACCCCCCAGAGCGACGCAGCCGCGCCGAGCGCGTCGACGACGTTGTGGCGTCCGCAGAGCTTCAGCTCGACGCGCGTCCGCGCCGAGGGAAGGCTCAGGCGCGCGCCGTCGAATATCAAATCAAACGAGTAGCGTCCCCGCGTCTCGGACAGGTTCTCCGCCCGCACGTCTGCGCCGCCGTCCTCGCCGAACAGTATCACCTGCGGCTTATATCCCGCGTCGGCGGACAGCTTTTCGGCAAGCTCGCGCGAGCCCTGTTCATCGGCGCAGCAGCAGAGCCGTCCGTCGTCGGGCAGCAGCCGCGCGAAACGCTCGAACGACCGCTTGATGTCGTCCAAATCCTTGAAGAAGTCGAGGTGATCCTCCTCTATGTTCATCACCACCGCGGTGGTCGGGTTGAATCGCAAAAAAGAGTTGCAGTATTCGCACGCTTCGGCTATAATTAGGTCGGAACTTCCCACGCGGTGCGTGCCTATCCCGGGTATCGCGCCGCCGACGGTTATCGTCGGGTCGAGCCCCGCGTCCATCGCTGTCTGCGCGGCGAAGGTGGTGGTGGTCGTCTTGCCGTGCGTGCCGGAGACGCATATCGCGTGCCGGTGCTCGAGCATTATCGCTCCCCACGCGTCGGCGCGCTCGAAAACCGGCAGTCCGCGTCGGCGTGCCTCGACTATCTCGACGTTCGAGTCGTGTATCGCGGCGGAGCGCACGACGCACTCGGCGTCAGCCAGATTCTCGGCGGCATGGCCGATGCACACGCGCACGCCGACCGAGCGCAGGCGCTCCACGACCTCGCTATCCGAACGGTCGGAGCCGCTGACCTCTATGCCGCGCAGCCGAAACAGGTCGGCGAGCGCGGAGGTGCTGACCCCGCCTATCCCCGAAATAAACACCCGCCGTCCGGCGGCGATATACTCTCTTATGTCGGACAAACGACAAGACCCCTTTCAATCTATGCTGCTTCTCTATTATAATACGAAACACCTTCGGATGAAACGGTTTTTTGCAAATTTTCCCGAAAACATTCAGCAAAGGAGGCGGGACGATGCGCATGTCCAAGCGACCCTACCCGGGTATCCCCGACCATCCCAACCTATACCGCGACGACTGGCGGCTGTGGCAGATGAAGCTCGAGTACCCCGACAGTCCGGTCGGCGAGGCGCTCGACCGCATGCACCGCCTCAACCGATTTGTGATGCAGTACGGCAACCTGTTCGTCGGCGGCGACCACATGGCGCGATTCCACGTCCAGGAGTTTCTTAACGCGCGCAGGCAGGACTCGCCCACCTATGTGCGCGCGGTCGATGGGCTGACCCTCGAGCAGGCGCACGACTTCTACCGCATACTTCTGCACGAGGTCGCGCCGGTGAACGCGTTTTTCTCGATAGGGCTGGAGGAGCTGAAAGACCCGAATTTTGACAGCGCGGCGTTCTTTGACAGGATGCTCACCCTCACCTGCCACTGGTGCACATACGCGGTGACGCTGAGGACGATATACTACCTGCCGCTCTTTCCCGTAAATCCGTCGATGGCGACCGACGAGACGCGGGACACGCTGAAAACGCTCACAAACGAGCGGATAAAGGAGTTCAACGCCGGGCTTAGGCGGTTTGTGGACGGCATTTCGCCCAAGGTGTACGGCAGGGTCGATGTCGTCTATCTCGACCTGAATCGTCCGCTGACCGACCGAAACGGCCTGCTTCGCGAACACCTGACCGCCGATGGCATTCACCTGACTCCCGACGCCTACTGGCGGATATTCGACCAGGTGAAGGACATTATATCCTACCCCGCGGGGGCGGGAGGAAACACCGCGCCGGAGAGCCATCTGCTGCGGATGACCGCGCGGATAGAGGCGCTCGAGCGGCACGTCCTCGAACACGGACTGCTCAGCGAGGGTAAGCTCGCCGACTTCGACCGAGTGTTCAGGATGCGCGACCTGACGACGAATCAGCAGCTCGACAGCCTTGCGCACTTCCTGCCCGACCGCGACCTGCGTGACCTCGCGCAGTACATCGTATACTATGCCGAAAACCCGATAGATGTCGCGCGGCGGTTCGACCCCGAATCGCTCGCGGCGCTCGAATATGAGGCGGACGAGAGGGAGTTTCCCGAAGATCCGACCGAAAACAACGGAGGTGGCGACGAATGAAAAAGGTACTTCTTCTGTCGGTGACCGCGGGATACGGTCACCACTCGGCGGCAGCCGCGATAACCGACGCCCTTCGCGAGCGCGGCGCGGAGTGCGAGACGATAGATTTGATGAAGATCGTCGGCAGGCTGCCCTACCACGTCATTGACAAGGGATACGGCTTTACCACCCACCGCATACCGCACATCTACGGCGCGGTGTTCGGACGGATGAACCGCCGCGTCGCGACCGAAAATCCGTCGCTCTCCTCCCGACCGCTGCGCGCGATGATGGTGTCGCCGCTTATGCGCGAGATAGACCGCGCGCAGCCGGACGCGCTCATCTCCACCCACGTCTTCGGCGCGCTTGCGGTGGACGAGCTTGTCCGCCGCGGCGAGTCGGTACCGAGGCACCTCGGACTTGTGACCGACTACGACTTTCATCCGTTCTGGGAGGACGTGCCCCATTCGGGCGGGATAATCACCGGTTCCGATTTGATGGCTGCGCGCGCCGAGCGGCGGGGCATTGACCCGAGCCGGCTGCTTCCGCTGGGGATACCGACCGCGTCGCGGTTTGAGCGCTCGGTATCGAAGGAGGAGGCGCGCCGGCGCGTGGGAGTGCCGTCCGACGCGTACGCGGTGCTGATGGCGTCGGGAAGCATGGGCTTTGCCGACCTCACCCGCGAGGCGGTGAAGATAGCGAAGTCGGGCGCGTACACGCTGATAATCTGCGGACGCAACGCGAAAATGAAGGCGGAGCTGGAGGCGGCGAAGGCGCGCGAGGGCATTGAGAACATGAAGATATACGGCTTTGTCACCGACGGCGAGCTGCTGATGGACGCGGCGGACTGCATCGTGACAAAGCCGGGCGGGCTGACAACCACCGAGGCGATGGTAAAGCGCCTGCCGATGATGCTCTACGGCCCGATACCCGGTCAGGAGGACCGCAACGCCGAGTTTCTGTCGGCGGTCGGCGCGGGCATAGTCTGCACCCGCGACCTTCCCCCGAGCGAGGCGGTGCACTACCTCCGCGCGCATCCCGCGATTGCCGACCGCCTGCGCGAGGCGTGCGCGAGAGTGGTTACGCCCGGCGCGGCGGGGAGGATAGCGGACGAATTGTTGAAGGACTGAGAGACAAAAAAACAGGAGCCGTTTGGCTCCTGTTTTTGTTGTGTGGTGATTTTCAATGTCACGGTTCGGCTGGACACATTACGCCGTCCTAACGCCTACCGGCAATCCGCTGCGGGGCACGCGGGGCGCACCTCCTCGCGGCGTTAGCCGGTTGCACGTTAGTCCGCCTATGTGTCTGCCTCACCGCTTCTACACAGCTTGCTCGGCTATGTCGCGGAGCTGGTTGAGCTGGGACATGTACAGCTTGTAGTAGAGTCCCTTCGACGCCATCAGCTCGGCGTGGCTGCCGCTCTCGGCTATCCTGCCCGCCTCGATGTACATGATGCGGTCGCAGTTCTTGATGGTGGACAGCCGGTGCGCCACGATGAAGCTGGTGCGTCCCTTCAGCAGCGCGGCTATGCCCTCCTGGACGAGCTGCTCGGTGTTGGTGTCTATCGAGCTGGTCGCCTCGTCGAGTATCAGTATGCGCGGGTCGGAGAGCAGGGTGCGAGCGAAGTTTATCAGCTGCTTCTGTCCGGCGGAGAGTCCGTCGCCGCGCTCGCGCGTCTCGGTGAAGTAGCCCTTCTCCATGTGGCGGATGAACTCGTCGGCGTGGACAGCCTTCGCGGCGGCGATGCACTCCTCGTCGGTCGCGTCGAGGCGTCCGTAGCGGATGTTGTCCATTATCGTGCCCGAGAAGATGAAGCTGTCCTGGAGCATGACGCCCATCTGCTTGCGCAGGCTCTTGAGGGTCACGTCGTTCAGGTCGTGGCCGTCGATGAGCACCGCGCCCTCGGTGACGTTGTAGAAGCGGGAGAGCAGGTTGATTATCGTCGACTTGCCGGCGCCGGTAGGTCCGACGAGCGCTATCGACTCGCCCGCCGCGACGTCGAAGGAGACGTGCCTGAGGACGGGAACGCCCTTCTCATACTCGAACAGGACGTTGTCGAACTTGACCTCGCCGTTTATGTCGGGAAGGTCGGTGGCGTTCGGCGCGTCGTCGACCGAGACCGGCTCGTCGAGCACCTGGAAGATGCGTTCGAGGTACGCCATCGTGTCGAGCAGCTGGTTGTAGATGTTGCCGAGGCGCTGTATCGGTCCCCAGAAGCGGTTGGAGTACTGCACCATGGCGGTTATCATGCCCAGCTGGAAGATGCCGTCCGGGCTGATGAAGTCGTCGATGAACACGAACACGCCGGTGAGGTATATCGCCATCTGCACGCCGCGCATGATTATCGCGCTCATCGGCCACATTCCATGACCGAGGTAGACCGCGCGGAGGTAGTACTTGCGGGTCTCCCCCAGCAGTCCGTCGTAGATGCCCTCGTTCATCTCCTCGCGGCTGAACGCCTGGGTGACCTTTGCGCCGTTGATGTTCTCGGCGAGGTAGGCGGTGGTATTCGACTGCTTGTTGGCGCGCTTCTGGCGGAAACGGCGCTGCTTGGGCTTGGTGATGATTATGTAGACGATGAACACCGGCAGTCCCGCGAGGATGACGAGAGTCAGCTTCGGCGAGGTCGCCAGCATGAAGAACAGGATGAAGAACATGTTGAGGAACTCGAGTATCGCGTTTATGAAGCCGTTTGCGAGGAAGTCCGCCACCGAGTTGACGTAGTTTATCACTCGGGTGAGTATCTTGCCGTGCGGACGGCTGTCGTAGTAATCGAAACCGAGCTTCTGCAGGTGCTCGTAGATGTCGGTGCGCATGTCGGTGACTATCGACTGACCGACGCGTATCGAGATTTTCGAGCGGAAGCGGTTGAGCAGGATTATGCCTATCTGGACGAGCAGGTAGCATACGCCGAAGGTGACGATGAGCGCGATGTTCTTGTCCGGTATGAAGCGGTCGATGACCCACTGCTGTATCTTAGGCGAGAGCAGTCCGAGCAGGATGGTGACGATGGAGATGCAGAACATCCCCGCGACCATGCCCTTGTAGCGCTTGACATAGACGAACGCGCGCTTGAACTGTTGCCAGTTAAAAGGCGCTTCAAGTTCTTCGTCGACGTTGAATTTGTTGCGTGCCATTACGCGCTCACCTCCTCTTCCATAACGCCGTGCTGGAGTATGCAGGTGTTGTAGTAGTAGCCCTTGAGCGCCATCAGCTCGTTGTGGCTGCCCTGTTCGACTATCTTGCCGTCGTCGAGGATGATTATGCGGTCGGCGTGCATGACCGAGCTGACGCGCTGAGCGATTATCAGCGTCGTCGCCTGCGTCTCAAGCTCGCCGAGAGCCTTCTGTATCGCGGTCTCGGTCTCCATGTCGACGGCGGAAGTGGTGTCGTCGAGTATCAGCACCGGCGCGCCCTTCGCGATCGCGCGGGCAAGCGATATGCGCTGCTTCTGACCGCCGGAGAGTCCGGTGCCGCGCTCGCCGACGATGGTGTCGTAGCCGTCGGGCATCTGGCTGATAAATCCGTCGGCGTCGGCGACCTTAGCCGCCTCGACAACCTTTTCCATCGGCAGGTCGGGCACGCCGTAGACGATGTTCGACTCGACGGTGTCCGAGAAAAGGAACACGTCCTGCATAGTCATGCCGACGCGGGAGCGCAGCTTCTGAAGATTGTAGTTTTTCACGTTGACGCCGTCGAGCATCACCTCGCCCGAGCTGACATCGATGAAGCGCGGGATGAGGCTCACGAGGCTGGTCTTGCCCGAGCCGGTCGGTCCCATGATGCCGATAGTCTCGCCGGGGTTGATGTGCAGGTCGACGTGGTCGAGCACCTTCAGGCTGCCGTAGCTCAGCGAGACGTCCTTGAACTCGATCTCGCCCTTTGCGGTCTCGGGGGTCGAGTCCTTTATCGGCTGCTCGATGTCGGTCTTGGTGTAGTAGAGACCCATGACCTTCTCGGCGGACGCGAGGAAGCGCTGCGTGTCGTTGACGAGCTGTCCGACGAGTATCATCGGCTCGTTGAGCGCCCACGCGAGCGACAGAAAGAGGGTCAGGTCGCCGAGGGTTATCTGATCGAGCACGACCATCACGCCGCCGACGATGAGGTTCATCACCGTCATGACCGACGCTATCGAGTCGATGATAGGTCCGTACTTGAGCCATATCATGTTCGCCTGGATGTTCAGGCGCTTGTACTCCTGGTTTTCCTTCTGGAACTTCTCTATCTCGTAGTCCTCGCGGACGAACGCCTTGACGACGCGGTTGCCGGAGATGTTCTCCTGCACGACGGTGTTGAGGCGGGAGAGCTGCTCGCGGGCGTCGGCAAACGCGGGGCGCACCGACTTTGCGAGCTTCGCGCCGACTATCGCGCTGAACGGCGTGACGGCAAAGAGTATCAGCGTGTACTGCCAGTTTATCCGGAAGAACACGATGAGCGCGGCGACGAGCATGAGCACCATCTCCACCCACTTGGGCGTGACCCAGCAGATAAAGTGGTTCATCATCTCGACGTCGCTTGAGCACTTGTTGATGAGGTCGCCCGAGCGGTTGGTGGCGTAGAAGCCTCCCGACTGCTTCATAAGATTCTTGAACAGCGCCGAGCGGACGTTGTACACCGCCGCCTGTGCCGCCTGCTCGCCGAGTATCGCCTGGAAGTAGCGGCAGGCGATGAAGATGCAGCCGACCCCGATAGCGGAGCAGAGCATCGGGAGCAGCTTGTCGAACTGCTGCGGCATGAGCACGTCATCGACTATCGCGCTGAAGATGAACGGCTCGGCGGTCATCGCGACGACGCCCAGGATGTTGAGGACTATCGACAGGACGAGCCGCCACTTGTAGTTGCCCATCCAGCCATACGCCCACTTGAATGTCATACGCTCCATTCCCCCTTTTCGCGTGTACATTGGGTGTGTTGGGTTCTGTCCGTACCGAGGTTTATTCTATCATACCCGCAGGAAATTGCAAGGGGGTAAAGTCCAAAATTTCAAAAAAATTTGTGGAAGTCAACTGTTAGAAAAAATCGTGGCAAAAATCAACGAAACAACGCAAAAACGCGTTGTTTCGTGGTATGAGTATTCGGATTTTTTCGAGCGCACTCCAGCCTGTTTTGCTGCTCCGCGGCGGTCGGAGCGGTGCGGACGGCTTACAGCTCGCCCCGCTCGACGGCGGCTATCTGGTCGACGCGTCGCTCGTGGCGGCCTCCGTCAAAGTCGGTGGAAAGCCACGCGCGGACTATCTCCTCGGCGAGGCTAGGTCCGGTCACCCCCGCGCCTATCGCCAGGGCGTTTGTGTTGTTGTGACGGCGGGTCATCACCGCCGACCAGCTGTCGTGAACGAGCGCGCAGCGGACACCCTCCACCTTGTTCGCGACTATCGACGCGCCGATGCCGGTGGTGCAGAGCACGATAGCGCGGTCGACCTCGCCGTTCGCGAGCGCTCTCGCCGCGGGCGCGATGAACTGCGGGTAGTCGCAGCTTTCGGTCGAGTGAGTGCCGAAGTCGATCACCTCGTGACCGAGCGATTCGATGAAGGGCTTGAGGTGTTCCTTGAGCGCGTACGCTCCGTGGTCGCTTGCGATCGAAATTTTCATCTGCGGGAAGTCTCCTTTACAGTTTGATATGCTCGGGTCTGCGCGCCCGATATACACAATAATAACCGAAGCCGAGCGACTTTGCAAGCTCCGCCGCGTCGGCAATGCCCGAACCGGTGTCGGCGGCGGTGTGCGAATCGGAGCCGAGGGTGATAAGCTCGCCGCCGAGGTCGCGATAGAGCCGTAGCCAGTATTCGTCGGGCAGTGTGCAGCCCATCGACTGGCGCAAGCCGCTTGTGTTTATCTCGAGCGACCTGCCGCGGTCGATGAGGATGCGGAACACCTCGGCGACCGCGTCCCGCTGTTTTGTGAAGTCGGGGCGAAAGCCGTCGCGGAGCATGTAGCGCAGCGGGTAGGTCAGGTGACCGAGCGAGTCGAAGTCGCCGTCGCCCGAGCAGTGACCGACAAGCTCGGCGGCGTACTGTGCGAGAAGGTCGTCGCACTGTACGAGCGAGGTGTAGTTCATGCAGTAGAAGTCGATGCCGCGCAGGGTGTGCATCGAGCCGATGACGAAGTCGACGCGCGGGTCGGATATGACCTCTTTCGCGAGCGCGGGGTCGATGCGCCAGTCGCTGAGCTCGACGCCGAAGCCTATGTAGAGGTCGGGGTGCTCAGCTCGCGCGCGGACGATGTCGGCGTAGCTGTCGTCGCGGCGGAAGTCGTAAGGTGTGCCGTCCGTCCAACCCTGCACGTCGCAGTGGTCGGTGACGACGATGCCCGAAAGACCCGCCTTCGACGCGGCGCGCGCGTGGTCGGCGACCGGGGATTTGCCGTCGGGGGAATAGGTGGTGTGGAGATGGGTGTCGTATAATTTCATAAACGTATCCTTTCTTGGGGTTGCGCCCCAAACGGCTAAGACCTTGGGGACGTTGTCCCCAAACCCCTAAGGTCGCGGGCGCTCCGCCCCTGCACCCCGGGTCACTTTTTGTACGGACAAAAAGTGACGGAAAAAACCGCCAAAGGGGGCTTTTAACAAAGCCGCCCCCTCTGGACTCCCCGCGCACCGCAAGTACAACAGCCTGACGAAATGGTGATAACTCACCGCAGGATACGCTCGCGGCGCGAGATGAACGAAGGCAGCGGTTCTGTCACCGCTATCGCTCCCGCTCTAACGTCGTAGGTCTTCGGGTCAGACGACCCAGGATGGGAACCACTTTACGAGGGAGTGATACCAGTTGGGGGCGTAGAGTCCGGTCAGCGCGGGGTAGTAGAGTGCGAACAGCAGCACGCACGCGGCGGTGAAAACGACGCACACGCGCTGTCCCTGGGTAGAGTTGCGGAAATAGGCGGAAATCTTCGCGAATGTTCCACGTGTGAACACCGCGCGGAAGGGGGAATCGCTACGTTTTCCGCGAGATGCTGCCGTTCCGCGCTGAACTCCTCCCTTCGCGGGCGTTCGGGATTGCCCGCGATTTTGCTTCGCAAAACCGGTCGGAGTTGAGGCTTCTGCCCTGACGCCGGTTGCATCCCACCTATCAAAGACCGCGGCGAGGGCGAGGACGAGGAAGAAGCTCGTCGGGAAGTAGTGATACGCAAACGTGCAGCGCGTGACCAGCGTCCAGCTGAGCAGCTGCGCCAGTGCGCCGATGATGATAAAGAGGGATGTGGAGCGGAGAGGGGTGTACTCTGCGGCGGGTGCTGTCACGCTTTGGCTGGACGCATCACGGCGTTCTAACGTCTGCCTCAGCGCTTCTGCGGCAAACGGAGCCACCACCGCTCCGACCATGCCGGCGGAGAACATATAATTGAACTGCTGATTGGTGAACTTCTCGAAGTTGCTCGCGATGAAGGTGACTATCTGCGCGGCGAACCCGAAGAACGTGCAGAGCGCGAAGAACACCCCCACCCGCTTGGCGTTTGTCGACGAGCCGCGGTAGAGCGAGATTATCAGCGCTATCATGGCGAGAAGCCCCGCCCACGCGACGAGCGGCGAGTTGAAGGACGCGAAGCCCGCGGTGTCGCTGCCGCGATATTTGCGGAAGTAGAGTATTGGGCGGCCGTCGACCAGCCACTGCCACCAGCTCGACTGGTAGGAGTGAGTGGCGACGAGTTTCGAGTGATAGTCGAACATGGAGGTCTGGTTTGCCCATATCGTGGCGAAGTTAAACTCGCGACCGTTGCCGCGCGCGAACGGGATGTAGCTCAGCGCGTAGATGCCGAAGCCGACGACCACGAAGAAAATCACGCTCACGCCGATGACGGCTGCGAATTTCTTCGCAAACTCGCGCGCTCTGCCCTCGGCGGCGAGGCGCTTTCCCTCGCAGACCGCGCCGATGACATAGAGCACGACCAGTCCGGCGGCGGCGTAGAAGCATGTCCACTTTGACGCTATGCCAAGCCCGAAGCTGACGCCGCAGAGCGCGAGCGGGACGAGCCGCGTGCGCGCGGGGGCGTCGTAGCCGGCGGCGAGGAAGCGGTACATAAAGAAGTACATGAGTATTGTGAAGAACAGACCGTAGGTGTCGATGGTGGCGATGCGCGTCTGGACGTAGTGCATGAAGTCGAACGCGAAGATGAGCGTCCCACAGGCGGCAAGCCATGTCTTGCCGAACATATTCTTAATGAGGACGTAGCAGAAGGGCAGCATGAGCACGCCGAACAGCACGCCCATGAAGCGCCATCCGAACGGAGTCATGCCGAAGAGCGCGATGCCGAGCGAGATTATCGACTTGCCGAGCGGCGGGTGCGTGTTCTCGTAGACCTTCTCGCCGTTCAGGAACTCGCGGGCGGTGCGGGCGTGGTATATCTCGTCGAAGTACATCGAGTTTTTGTATGTCGACTCCTCCGGTTTCAGCGACTGCTCGTCAAAGAGTTTCCCGCGCGCGTCGACCGGCGAGGTTTTGAAGGCGGTCGGGTCGAGCGGCGCGCCGTTTTCGTCGAGGATGCACAGCTCGCCCAGCTCCATCGGGAAGGTGTGTGCGGTGAGGCGGATATAGCGCGCGGCGGGTATGCCGTACTCGGTGAGGTCGTCCTCCGAGAAGGTGCGGTCGACCCAGTGGAAGGTGTTGGCGTGGGTCTGCTCGAGGATGCCGTAGGGGTGGAAGGTCTCGCCGTCCTCCGAAACCTCGAGGTCGTAGCCCTTGTAGTTGCCGTAGACGTCGTGAAACGAGCCGGTGTAGTAGAATATGCCGCCGAGCGTGCGCGTCTCGCCGAGGTCTATCGTAAGCGACGGAGACTGCTCGGTGAGACGGTAGAACGACTGCGGCGCCTTGGTGTCGCCGAGGTTGGAGAACCCGACGAGCGCGTAGGCGGCGGTGATTATGAGGGCTATGAGCGCGTCGCGGCGGGTGCATTTATGGATGGGGCGAAAGCGCATCGGCGGGCGCGACGAAGGTGCTTCCTCGCTGCGGATGGCGCGGGCGTATTTCCAGAACATATAGCCGATGAGCGCTATCGCCAGCGCGGCGAACACGGCTGCGAGCATATTCATGGGCAGGTCTCCTTAGAGGTGGTGAATGTTCCACGTGGAACATTTTTGCGGTGGTATTGCGCCGAGAACAGAAACGACATTGACAAACGGTCTGCCAATGTCGTCTGAGGGGGTGGCGGGGTTATTACTTGGTATTATCGTGGACGGTGATGCGGTTGTCCTCGGCGAACTTGAGAAGCTGGGTCTTGTAGCCGTCGAAGAAATTCTTCTCCTTCGAGCGGAAGAACTTTATCGGCATCGGCGAAGCCTCGACGCTTATCACCTCGTCGGTGCCCTTGAGGAAGATAAACTTGCGGGTCTCGATGATGTCGAAGTTTATCGCCTTGATGCGGTCGGCGCGCGCGGAGACCTTTCTCCACTGGTTGCCCATAAGCTGGTCGGCGATGATCTCGGTCTTGTCCATTATAAGGTGGTCCTTAGCCATTATGTACCTCTCCTCGATAAATTATTTGCGTACAGAGATATTTTACCATGAAAAGTCTATGCTGTAAAGAGTCGGTTATTGCAAAAACAGTTTGACAAGCATGGTTATGCCGTAGAGAACCGGCTGGTGGAGGATGTAGACGGCGAGCGTGTTCCGCCCGACCGCCGCGAAGAAGGGTATTTTCGCGGTGTAGAACTTCTTCGGCAGCCGTCGCTCGACGACGAAGCCTCCGGCGGCGGCGCCCGCCGTGAAGACGAAAAACCAGGGCAGCAGCGGAAACCAGTCGCTCGAGTAGTAGCCGGGGTAGACGAAGCCGAGCCACGCAAAGCCCTTGAAATTATATGACGCATCGTATACTCTGCTCCACATAAATACAAATAGTATAGTGCTTATGAGGATGACCAGGGCGCGTGCGACATCGCGCTTCTGCGAGCGCTTTCCGTGGAGCAGCTTCGGGAACTTCTGCTCCGCCGCGCCGACGAGCACCGCCGACAGTCCGAGCAGGTGGAGTATGCCGAACCACGCGGGGTTGTCGACCAGGTAGGTCGCGAGGGACACGACCCATCCCGCGAGGAAGGTTATGATGCCGCGCTTGAGGTTCGAGTGCGAGAACCGGCAGCTCACCCCGCTGAGGAAGATGAACAGCCCCGCGAAGAACTTTTGCAGCGGGTCGAAGACCGGGTTCGAGAACAGCCAGGACGGCGCTCCAAGAAAATACACCGCGTCATATAAGGCGTGGTGTATTACCATAAGTAGTATAGACAAGCCGCGCAGCGCGTCGATTATCTCGATGCGTTTCGGGCTCGCGGGATGCCAGAGGAAGCTCGGAAGTTTCATCAGACGTTGAAGCGGAAGAGGACGACGTCGCCGTCGCGCATGACGTACTCCTTGCCCTCCGAGCGGACGAGACCCTTCTCACGCGCCGCCGCGAGCGAACCGCAGTCGAGCAGCTGCTGATAGTTTATCACCTCGGCGCGAATGAAGCCGCGCTCGATGTCCGAGTGTATCTTGCCTGCCGCCTGCGGCGCGGGAGTGCCGTTCTTTATCGTCCAGGCGCGGACTTCCGGCTCGCCGGCTGTGAGGAAGCTCATCAGTCCGAGCAGCGAGTAGCTGGCGCGTATCAGACGGTTCAGTCCGCTCTCCTCCAGACCCAAAGTCTCGAGGAACTCCTTCTGCTCATCCGGCGAGTCGAGAGCCGCTATCTCCTGCTCCATCTCGGCGCAGATGGGAAGCGCCGCCGCGCCCTCCTTCTCGGCGTGCTCCTTGACGGCGAGGTACATCGGGTTTGTGTCGCGGTCGACGAAGCCCTCCTCGTCCATGTTGGCGACGTAGATGACCGGCATGGCGGTGAGCAGCGACAGGTCGCGAAGGCTCTCGCTGTCCTCCGGCACGGGGTCGGGATAGGTGCGGGCGGTCTTGCCGCCGTTGAGCCAGTCTATCATGCCCTTCAGCCAGATGAGCTCCGGCTCGTACTTCTTGGGATTCGCCTTGGCGGTCTTGTTCAGCTTCTCGAGCGCGCGCTCGGCTGCCTCCAGGTCGCTCATGCACAGCTCGAGGTCGATGGTGGCGATGTCGCGCAGCGGGTCGATGGAGCCGTCGACATGGGTGATGTCCGGGTTCTCGAAGCAGCGCACGACGTGGCATATCGCGTCGGTCGAGCGGATGTGGGACAGGAACTTGTTGCCGAGACCCTCCCCCTTCGACGCGCCCTTGACGAGACCCGCGATGTCGACGAACTCGACGGTGGCGTGGGTGACCTTCTTGGGGTGGTACAGCTCGGCGAGCAGGTCGAGACGCTTATCCGGCACCTCGACGATGCCCTGGTTCGGCTCGATGGTGCAGAACGGATAGTTCGCGGCGTCGACGCCGGCGTTGGTTATCGCGTTAAAAAGTGTGGACTTGCCGACGTTCGGCAGTCCGACGATTCCGAGTTTCATATGGCGTTATACCTCCTGATATTTCAACCGGGACTATTGTAGCACAGAACGCGACCGCAGGTCAAGACCGTAGGGGTTTCACCCCTACAACCCCGAAGGTCGCGGGGCTGCGCGCCCCACACCCGCGGCAGCATTTTTTCTCTGGTGCAGAGAAAAAAGGCTGCGCAAAAAAGAGACGCCAAAGGCGTTCCCCCTTTGGAATCCCCCTAAAGGTCTCTACCCCATACAGCGCTCAGCCGCTTACCTCGCGGTGAACGAAAGAATTCACTTGCCGCCGACAATATTGTCCCAGCGACAGCGGTCTAAGGAAGGTAAGCCTTCGGCATCCACTCCGGTGCGTATCGGTTGGATGCGGTACGGACGACGCAGGGTGTGGCGGTTCGTAGGGTCGGTTGGACGACGTAGAACAAAAAATGCCCTTGGGGGTTCTTAGGGGACAGTGCATAAAGAAAAGGACTATCAGA
>CAMNWZ010000009.1 GCA_946566645.1 uncultured Clostridia bacterium | reverse complement strand
CATGCCCGCCTGCAAGAGCGAGACTTGATTTGAGAGAAGGTATTTGCACAAATGGTAGCCATTTTCGTGACCGGCGGCAAGCAGTACAAGGTCACCGAGGGAGACGTCATCTTCGTCGAAAAGCTCGGTGCCGCCGAAGGTGAGACCGTGAGCTTCGACACCGTCCTGGCGGTCGTCGACGGCGAGAACTCCAAGTTCGGCGCCCCGACCGTGGACGGCGCAAGCGTCTCGGCAAAGGTGATCAAGAACGGCAAGTCGAAGAAGATCATCGTCCAGAAGATGAAGGCGAAGAAGAACTATCGCCGCCGTCAGGGACATCGCCAGCCGTACACCCGTCTGCAGATCGAGTCGATCAAGGGCTGATGACCCGCATCCGACTCACCCACCGCTCGGGCGCGATAGTTCGCGTCGAGGCGGAGGGACACAGCGGATACGCGGACGCGGGCGCGGACATCGTGTGTGCCGCGGTCACCGCATCATTTCGTCTTATCTGCGCACAGCTCGATCTTCTGCCCGCGGAGAGCAGGATAGAGCAGGACGACCGCCGCGCATATCTGTCGGTATCCACCGACGACCGGCGCGCGAACCTCATATTCGAGGGCTTTGCCGAGCTTATGCGCGAGCTTAGCGACGAATATCCCGAAAACATTTCAGTTATGGAGGTAGAGCAAAATGCTTAGAATAGGACTTCAGTTCTTCGCCCACAAGAAGGGCGTCGGCTCCACCCGCAACGGCCGTGACAGCGAGTCGAAGCGTCTCGGACCGAAGCGTGCGGACGGTCAGTTCGTGCTCGCGGGCAACATTCTCGTCCGTCAGCGCGGCACCAAGATCCATCCGGGCACGAATGTCGGCAAGGGCGGCGATGACACCCTCTTCGCGCTCGTCGACGGCAAGGTGCGCTTCGAGCGTCTCGGTCGTGACCGCAAGCAGGTCTCGGTCTACGCGATAGAGGAGTAATTTTTGCAGAAGTGAGAGGCGGCTTCGACGCGTTCGGAGCCGCTTTTTCGCACTTATTCGGAGGAAAACATGGCAGATAATCAGACCGAAAAGACAGCTAAGACCAAGTCGCAAAAGCGCAAGCGTTCGATAGTCGCGGCGGTGATGCTCGTTCTCTGCGTCGCGCTGCTCATAGCGATGTTCACCGGTCGCTGCTCGCAAGCCGACGAGAGTCTCAAGGCGCGCGAACAGCTCGGCTGGTACTCGGTGCTCGTCGCCGAGGGCGAATACTCGGAGGACATTGTTCCGACAATATATACGACCATCGGTCAGCGCACGCTCGTCGACTACTACACGACCTCCGGCGCGGGCAAATACTGGTCGGTCTACTCCTACACGTCGGACACGCCGCAGGAGGACGTCGACGCCTACGCAGCCGCGCTCATCGCCGACGAGGGTTTCGTCCGCGACGAGTCGGTCAGCGGCACGGCATGGCTCGAGCGTCCTTATGCCAACGGGCTTACGACGGTCGTGACCGTCTATCCGAACGAGTCGGGCTACGAGGTGTGGATAGGCGCACAGCAAGGAAGGAGAACCTGATGAGCGCAAATTTCATTGATACGGCAAGGATTTCGGTGCGCGCCGGCGCGGGCGGCAACGGCTCGGTCAGCTTCCATCGCGAGAAGTATGTCGCGGCGGGCGGACCGGACGGCGGCGACGGCGGCAACGGAGGCGACATCGTCCTGCGCGTCGACGACCACATGGCGACGCTGATGGACTTTCGCTACACGCGCAAATACACCGCTCCCTCCGGCGAAAACGGTCAGGGAAAGCGGTGCAGCGGTAAAAAAGGCGACGATTTGATAATCAAAGTGCCGCGCGGCACGGTCGTTCGCGACACCGAGTCGGGCGCGATAATGCACGACATGTCCGACGGCGCCGACTGGATAGCCGCAAAGGGCGGACGCGGCGGCTGGGGCAACCAGCACTTCGCCACCTCCACCCGCCAGACGCCGCGGTTCGCTAAGAGCGGGCTTCCCGGCGAATCCCGCGACATAACGCTCGAGCTGAAGCTGATAGCCGACGTTGGGCTTATCGGCTTTCCGAACGTCGGCAAGTCGACGCTGCTCGCGGCGGTGTCGGCTGCGCGTCCCAAGATAGCGAACTACCACTTCACCACCCTCCAGCCGAACCTCGGCGTGGTGCGGGTGGACGACACCACGAGCTTCGTCATGGCGGACATCCCGGGAATGATCGAGGGCGCAGCCGAAGGCGCAGGTCTCGGTCACGACTTTCTTCGCCACGTCGACCGCTGCCGGCTGCTCGTGCACCTCGTCGATGTGTCCGGCAGCGAGTATCGCGACCCGACCGCCGATTTCGAGGTGATAAACCGCGAGCTTGCCGACTGGTCGGCGACGCTTGCCACCCGTCCGCAGATAGTCGCGGCGAACAAGAGCGACCTCGTCACCGACGAATCGGCGGCGGCTGCGGAGGCGTTCCGCGAGCTCGCCACCGAGCGCGGCTACGAATACTACGAAATATCCGCCGCCACCGGCGCCGGCGTGCGCCAGCTCATCTACGCCATCGCGCGTCAGCTTGAGACGCTGCCCCCGGTCGAGCACTACGAGCCGGAGTATGTCGCCCCGGAGGTCACGCTCGGACGTCCGGAGGATGTCGAGATAACCGTCGAGGACGGCGTCTACTACCTCGAGGGCGAGTGGCTCGACCGCGTGGGTCGCGACGTGAACTTCGACGACCTCGAGAACCGGCTGTGGTTCGAGCGGATGCTCCGCGAGAGCGGGATGTTCCGCCGTCTCGAAAAGGCGGGCATCAAGGAGGGCGACGCGGTGGTCATCGGCGAGTTGGAGTTCGACTACATCCCGTAAACGCCGACACTTCCGTCGAACACCCTCTCTATCGTCTTCTTGTCGCATATATCCGGCGAATAGCGCCAGCGGTCGATGTGACCGTCGGTGATGAAATACTCGAGCGGCATCCGCGCCTTCCCATCCAGCCGCTCGATGACAAGCAGCTTTATCTTCATCCGCTCGGGGTTTATCGACTTTATGTACACCGAGACGCCGTCGCCTTCCTCAAGTCCCTCGCGGCGCTCGGTCAGTCCGGACAGGTTCGGCGCAAGCTCGATGAACGCGCCGTAATCCTCCACCCCGCGCACCACTCCCGCGACCGTCTCGCCAACGCCGAACCGCTCGGCGTTCTGCTCCCAGCTTCCGAGCAGCTCGCGGTGGGTGAGGTTTATCCGTCCCTTGTCCCGCTCTACCGACAGCACCGCCGCGTAGCCGGTCTGTCCGACTTCAAAGCGGTCGGACGGGTGGGATATGCGGCTTATCGAGATGTTCTCTATCCCGATGAGCGACGGCACTCCGCAGCCGATGTCCACAAACGCGCCGAACGGCTCGAGGTGGGTCACGCGCATCGGCAGCACATCCCCCGGCATAAGCTCGCGCATGAAGTAGGCGATAGCCTCCTCTTGAGCGGCGCGTCGGGAGAGTATCGGCACTCCGTTCTGCGTGGCAATCGGCTTGAAGCACACGAACTTGCCCACCTGCGATATTATCGCTATGTCGCGCACGTCCTCGCCCGCGGCTGCCTCGGCTCGGGGTATCATCCCCATCCGACCGCCGAGATCGACGATAAGATTTCGGTCGGCGTCGCAGCGGATCGCTCGTGCCTCAAGTATCTCTCCGCTCTGATGCGCGCGCGCAAGCCCCTCGTCGCTGGATATGAGTTCACGGTTGCGCGCGCTCGATATGCGGCTTCCTTCCGGCTGGTATCTTTCCCGCATGGTCTTCTTCCGTCCCTTCTTTTGGCTTAACTTGCGTTTCAAGCCTATGCCTCGGGACGGTCGGATATGCCTAGCCTATTCTCACCCTCGACGCGTGCTCTCCGGTGAGTATCGCCGTGCACATCTCGACATCCCGCTCGTCTACCAGCACGCGCATGAGCACCTCTTTGCGTCCGGTCGCCTTCTCCCCCTTGTCGTGCGGCATCACGCCCATCGACGCCGCGCCGTTCTCGCCGTGCTTGTGAACGAACAGAAATCCGCCGTAGTCCATCATGTTCGCGCCGGCAAGCGACCCCCAGCTCTCGTCGATGTTGTTCGAGAAGGTCGCGAACTCCGGATTTATGATAAGCTCGAGGTCGTCGCGCGTGTCCGGATGCGTCTCGAACGTCTCGTAGCGCGACATGCGCACTCCGCTTCGGCAGAGACGCGCGCGGGCGAAGTCGGCGGAGTCGACCGAGTCGAACACAGCGGTTACAAATTTCTCCAAAACAATCACTCCTTTTCTTGTTTCACACCGTATTCTGTCCGTTTTAGGCGGAAAATATCGCACAGGAGGGCGACAAAATGGACATTCGCATAGGCGACAAACTTACGCTGAAAAAACCGCATCCCTGCGGCGGGCGTGTGTGGGAGGTCACCCGCGTCGGCGCCGACTTCAAGCTGCGCTGCACGACCTGCGGCAGAGAGGTCATGCGTCCCCGAAGCGAGGTCGAGCGCGCGACAAGGCTCATAACTCGCGACGGCGAAGAAATACGCATAGATCGCCGATAAAACGCTTGACAAACAGTGAATTTCAACTTATAATCAGTATTTGTAAAAGGCTTTGATCGGGAGAGTAACGGCTTTGAAAGCGCCAAGAGAGGCAGGGTCATCGGCTGCGAGCCCGCCGCGCGAGTATCCGCCGCGAAGTTCACCCGTGAGCCGCGTCGCTGAAAGTTTTCGAGTAGGCGGCGACGTGTGCGCGCACGTTACAGCGCCGAAAACAAGGGTGTGGAGACTGTCCCCGCGCCGAAGTTGGGTGGTACCGCGAAGCTCGCCTTCGCCCCAATGTGGGCGGGGGCTTTTTTAGGCTTAATTTTAGGAGGTAAGGATATGCGCGAAAAACTGGAATCGCTTCGACGCGAGGCGCTGGAGGCACTCGACCGCGCCGCGTCGTCGGAAGAGCTGGAGCAGCTTAAAGTCCGCTTTCTCGGACGAAAGGGCGAGCTTACGGCGGTGCTCAAGGAGATGGGTAAGCTGTCGGCGGACGAGCGTCCGAAGATAGGCGCGCTCGCAAACGAGGTCCGCGAGAAGATAGAGACCGAGTTCGCGAAGATGTCGTCCGAGCTTCGCGGGCGCGCAATGGCTGCGAAGCTGAAGGCGGAGACTATCGACGTGACCCTGCCCGGCGCGGCACAAGCACCCGATGGCGTCGCTTCTTGACGAGGTCAAGGAGATATTCCTCGGCATGGGCTTCGAGATAATCGACGGTCCGGAGGTGGAGACGAGCTTCTACAACTTCACCGCGCTGAACACGCCGGAGAACCATCCGTCGCGCGAGCCGCAGGACACCTTCTACTTCGCCGACGACCTGCTTCTCCGCACGCAGACATCGGCGATGCAGGCGCGCTACATGGAAAAGCATCAGCCGCCCTTCCGCATAATCGCGCCGGGACGCACCTACCGCAAGGACGAGGTGGACGCGACCCATTCGCCGATGTTCCACCAGATAGAGGGACTCGTGGTGGACAAGGGCATCACTATGACCGACCTCAAAGGCACACTCGATCTGCTGTTCAAGAAGATATACGGCGAGGACACGCGCGTGCGCTTCAGACCGCATCACTTCCCGTTCACCGAGCCGTCCGCAGAGATGGATCTCCAGTGCTTCAACTGCCACGGCGCGGGCTGTCGGATGTGCAAGGGCGAGGGCTGGATAGAGATGCTCGGCTGCGGCATGGTTCACCCGAACGTGCTCCGCATCTGCGGCATCGACCCGGACGTCTACTCGGGCTACGCGTTCGGTCTCGGCACCGACCGCATGGCGATGTGGCGCTACGGCGTAAGCGACATGCGTCTGTTCTTTGAAAACGACCTGCGTTTCCTCACGCAGTTTTAAGGGGAGGGAAAAACGATGAATCTTTCGAGAAAATGGCTTTCCGAGTTCGTGGACGTGCGCGACATACCCGACCACGACTACGCCTACAAGATGACGATGAGCGGCTCGATAGTCGAGGGGATAACCGACGTCGGAGCCGAGATAAAGAACGTGGTGGTGGGCAGGCTGCTGTCGGTCGAGCCGCACCCGAACGCCGACAAGCTGGTCGTCTGCTCGGTCGATGTCGGCGCGGGTGAGCCTATCCAGATACTCACCGGCGCGAAGAACGTCAGCGCGGGCTGCGTCGTTCCGGTCGCGCTCTGCGGTGCCGACCTTCCCGGCGGCGTGCATATCGAAAAGACCGACATGCGCGGGCTTCCGAGCTACGGCATGCTCTGCTCGATGGGCGAGCTCGGGCTCGATCAGCGCGACCTTCCGGCGGGCGACCCGAACGGCATCCTGCTGCTTAACGCCGAGGGCATGGACGTCCTGCCCGAAAACTATTCGCTCGGCGACGACATCCGCCCGATACTCGGTCTTGACGACCACGTCGCCGAGTTTGAGATAACCCCCAACCGTCCCGACTGCCTGTCGGTCATCGGACTTGCGCGCGAGACCGCCGCGACGTTTGAGCGCCCGCTCACGCTGCACACCCCGACGGTGAAGGGCGGCGCGGGCAGCATCTCCGACTATCTCTCGGTCGAGGTGCTCGAGCCGACGCTCTGCCCCCGATATGTCGCGCGGGTAGTCAAAAACGTGAAGATAGCGCCCTCCCCCAAGTGGATGCGCGAGCGTCTGCGTGCCGAGGGCGTTCGCCCGATAAACAACATCGTCGACATAACAAACTACGTCATGCTCGAGTACGGCCAGCCGATGCACGCGTTCGACTACGAGTGCCTCGGCGGCGGCAGGATCGTCGTCCGTCGCGCGAAGGCAGGCGAGACGATGTCCACCCTCGACTCGAAGCCCCGCGCGCTCACCCCCGATATGCTCGTCATAGCCGACGGCGAGAACGCCACGGCGGTCGCGGGCGTGATGGGCGGCGCGGAGAGCGAGATTACCGACAAGACCACCACCATCGTCTTCGAGAGCGCGAACTTCGACGGAGCGACCACCCGCCGCACCGCCGTCGCGCTGGGTATGCGCACCGACGCGTCCGCGCGGTTCGAGAAGGGTCTCGACCCGGAGAACACCATCCCCGCGCTCGACCGTGCCTGTGAGCTTGTCGAGCTGCTCGGCTGCGGCGAGGTCGCGGACGGACTCATCGACGTGAACAACACCGACTACAAGGAGGTCACGCTGCCGCTCGAGTGCGACAAGATCAACGCGCTGCTCGGCTGCGATCTCAGCGAGGACTACATGGTCTCGGCGCTGCGCCGGCTGTTCTTCACCGTCGAGGGGACCGCTGACGGACACATCGTCCGCGTGCCCTCCTTCCGCATGGATGTGGGCATTATGAACGACCTCGCGGAGGAGGTCGCGCGAATCTACGGCTACGACGAGCTGCCGATGACCCTCGCGATGGGCGCGGCGACCGTAGGCGGCTACACCCCGCGTCAGCAGGCGGAGAACAACACAAACGCCGTCTGCCGCTCGCTCGGGTACACCGAGATACTCACCTACTCGTTCACCTCCCCCACCTTCGCCGACCGCCTGCGCCTCGCGGAAGATTCACCGCTTCGCAGGACGCTGCGCATCACAAACCCGCTCGGCGAGGATCGCTCGGTCATGCGCACCACCGCGCTCGGCTCGATACTCGAGGCGGCGGGCAAGAACTATGCCTCCCGCGTGGCGCGCGCGCGCATCTACGAGCTTGCCAAGGTCTATATCCCGCAGGACGACGGCTCGACCGCCGAGCCGAAGCGCCTCACCCTCGCGGCATACGGCGAGAGCGACTTCTTCGAGCTGAAGGGCGCGGTCGAGGCTATCCTGAATTCGATGAACCTGCCCGAGTGCGACTGGGTGCAGAACACCGACGGCACGACCTTCCACCCCGGACGCTGCGCCGAGCTGTTCTGCGGCGGACGCAAGCTCGGCGTGGTCGGTCAGATACACCCGACCGTCGCGGAGGACTACGGCGTCGAGACCGAGCTGTACGCCGCCGAGCTCGACTACGAGGCTATGCTCGAGTCGCGCGGCGCAGAGCCGACCTTCAAGCCGCTGCCCCGCTTCCCCGCCACCACCCGCGACATGGCGGTGGTCTGCGATGAGAGCGTGCCGGCGGGCGAGCTGCTGAAGACCGTCCGCGCCGCGGCGGGCGACCTTCTGGTCGACGCGTCGATATTCGACGTGTACACCGGCGTGGGCATACTTCCCGGCAAGAAGAGCGTCGCCATGTCGCTTGCCTTCCGCGCCGACGACCGCACGCTTACCGACGCGGAGGTGGACGAGCGCTTTAACGCGGCGCTTGCCGCCGTCGAGCAAAAGCACGGCGCTTCGCTTAGATAAGACGAAATATTACAGTCAGATTAAATCTTTCGCTTCCCCTTTACAACTCGCGAAAAAAGCGATAGAATATAGCTTGTAATTCAGGAACACATAAGGAGGTAGGTTATGGACGCGACGCGCAGGTTTACCCCGATAGAAGACGAGCACGGCACGGATATGCGCGAAGTGCTCCGCGCGGTCTACTATTCGCTCGAGGAAAAGGGCTACGATCCGATAAACCAGATCGTCGGCTATCTCTTGAGCGAGGATCCCACCTACGTCACAAATCACAAGAACGCGCGCGGGCTGATACGCAAGCTCGACCGCGACGAGCTTATGCAGGAGCTTGTCAAGAGTTTTCTCGACCTGAAAAACAAGTAAACCGAACGAAAACCGCAAAACAAGACGGCTCGAGCCGTCTTGTTTTTGTTTGACAAGATCTTTGTCTGGAAATATCTTCCGCGAAGCCTGTCTTTACTTGACAGCGCCGGTTTTGCGTGGTAGAATGAAATAGTTACAAAACGGTAACAATTCCGACAGCACCCCAAGGAGGATCCGATGGCTAAGAAAAAGACCGACGAGCTCTGCTGGCGCGGCTATCCGCTTGTGCGCAGCGGCAGCGTTATATACTACGGCAACATAACCGACCCCTTCATCGCCATGCTCCAGATAATCTCCACCAAGAAGGTGGGCGAGCTGGAGATAGCGGACAAGGTGTCGCTTCAGCTTCAGGCGACCGACCCCGAGCTTCGTCCGAAGGAGCGCGTCCAGAAAAGCGCCGAGAAGTCCGGGCTCTATCCCGCTCTCGACCTCGCGGCTGTCTGGCTCGAGCGTGCGCTGAAGTAAGGGGCGAACGCATGATGAAGTTGAAAATTCTTCTCTGCACACTGTTCGCGCTGGTCGCGGCGACGCTTTTCTGCTCGGCGAGCGCGGCGGAGATAGGCACGGTCGCGGCGGACAGCGGACTTCGCCTTCGCAGCGGCGCAAGCTCCTCCGCTTCCACGATAACCGTCGTCGAAAACGGAGCGCAGCTGGTGGTCATCGAACCGGGCGAGACCTGGTGCAAGGTAAACTACGCCGGCACGGTCGGCTATATGGCGACCGAGTATCTGCCCCACTCGACCGACGCGATGTTCGTGTCGCCTATCGACGGCAAGATAACCGGCTCGGTGGTCAATCTCCGCGCCGAGGCAAACACCGATTCGGATGTGCTCTCGCAGCTTCGCGAGAACACCGTCGTCACGATAATCGGCTTTGTGAACGGCTGGTACCACGCGGTGAGCGACGAGGTCGAGGGCTACATCCACCCCGACTATGTCTCCGCAACGACCGCGTACCTTCCGAGCGCCGCGACGGTGGACATCGACGCCGAGCCTACTCCCACCGCGGCGGTGCCCGCGACGGTAAGCCAGACGCGCACCGACCTCATCGCGTTCGCCAAGCAGTATGTCGGAACGAAGTATACCTACGGCGGTCGCTCGCCGTCCACCGGTTTCGACTGCTCGGGCTTCGTCTACTATGTGTTTAAAAATTTCGGCTATACGCTGAACCCCGGCGCGTCCACCCAGATGGACAGCGTGAGCGTGATAAAGCGCGTGGAGCTCGTCCCCGGCGACCTGGTGTTCTTCAACAACGGCTCGGCACGGCGCGCAAGCCACGTCGGCATCTATGTCGGCGACGGTCAGTTTATCCACGCGACCACGCCGGGCAATCCGCTCAGCATCAGCTCGCTCGACTCGGGCTACTACTCCCGCTATTTCGTCGGCGGAGGACGCGTTCTCCCGCTCGAATAACAAGTTCGCACAAAACACCGAGGCAGATGCTTCGGTGTTTTTTCTTGTGTTCGCGGGGAAAATGTGGTAGTATAAATTCGGTATGAAACCGAAGGGAGTGAGCGTATGCGTTTTACCAAGATGCACGGCTGCGCCAACGACTATGTCTACATCGACTGCTTTGAAAACACGGTCGACGACCGCTCGGCGCTTGCGATAAAGATAAGCGACCGTCACACCGGCGTCGGCTCGGACGGGCTTATCCTGATAGACCCGAGCGACCGCGCCGACTGCTTCATGGACATGTACAACTGGGACGGCTCGCGCTCGGAGATGTGCGGCAACGGCATTCGCTGCGTCGGAAAGTATCTCTACGACCACGGGCACGTGAAAAGCCCGATAGTCACGATAGACACGCTCGCGGGGATAAAGACGCTGAAACTCCACATTGAGAACGGCGTGTGCGTCGGCGCGACGGTGGACATGGGCGCGCCGATACTGACTCCCGCCGACATCCCCACCACCCTCGGCGACGGCTCGCTCGCGCTCGACTGCCCGTTGGAAGTCTGCGGCACGACCTACCGCGTAAGCTGCGTGTCGATGGGAAACCCGCACGCGGTGGTGGTGGTCGACGACCCCGAAAACTTCCCCGTCCACGAGGTAGGCGCGGCTATCGAAAAGCACCCCGCCTTTCCGCGAAAGACGAACGTGGCGTTCATCGCGCGCACCGCTCCGAACAAGTTCCGCATCCGTACATGGGAGCGCGGCGCGGGCGAGACGATGGCTTGCGGCACGAACAACTGCGGCGCTGTCGTCGCGGCAACGCTGCTCGGGCTGTGCGACGGCGTGGGCGAGATGCACACAAACGGCGGCGTGCTGAATATCGAATGGGACAGGCAGAACGATCGCGTGCTGATGACCGGACCCGCGGTCGAGGTGTTCAGCGGCGAATTTAATATGTGAGGAGATTTTGAGATGAAACTGAACGAAAACTTTGCGAAAATGCCGGGAAGTTACCTTTTCTACACCGTTCGCGTCAAGACGAACGAGTATGTCGAGAAGAACCCGAACGCCGAGATAATCCGCCTCGGCATCGGCGACGTGACCCGACCGCTCGTGCCGGCAGTCATCGCCGAGATGCACGCGGCTGTCGAGGACATGGCGGCGGCAAAGACCTTCAAGGGCTACGGCGAGGACTTCGGCTACAGCTTCCTGCGAAACGCCATAATCAAGCACGACTACGAACCGCTCGGCGTGAAGCTGGAGCTGGACGAGGTGTTCATAAACGACGGCGCAAAGAGCGACACCGGCAACTTCGCCGAGCTGTTCGACCGCGACAACAAGGTCGCCGTCTGCGATCCGGTCTACCCCGTCTACGTCGACTCGAACGTGATGGCAGGCCGCGCGGGCGACTACTCCGCCGACAGCGGGCGCTGGTCGAACTTCGTCTACCTCCCCTGCACCGCGCAGAACGGATTCATCCCCGAGCCGCCAAAGGAGCACGCCGACATCGTCTATCTCTGCTTCCCGAACAACCCGACCGGCGCGCACATCGGCTACTCCGAGCTGAAGGCGTGGGTCGACTATGCGCTGCGCGAGGGCGCGGTCATCCTCTACGACGCGGCGTATTCGGCGTTCATCGAGGGCGACATGCCTCGCTCGATATACGAAATCGAGGGTGCAAAGAGCTGCGCCGTCGAGTTCAAGAGCTACTCCAAAACGGCGGGCTTCACCGGCGTTCGCTGCGGCTACACCGTCATTCCTAAGGACCTCAAGATAGACGGCGCGGTGCTCCGCGACATGTGGGCGCGCCGCCAGACCACCAAGTTCAACGAGGCGAGCTACATCTCGCAGCGCGGCGCGGCGGCGATATACACCCCCGAGGGCGCGGCGCAGGCTCGCCAGTCGATAGACTACTACAAGAACAACGCGAAGATACTGCGCGAGGGACTTGCCGACCTCGGCTTCACCGTCTACGGCGGCGTGCACTCGCCGTATGTCTGGCTGTCCACGCCGAAGGGCATGACCTCCTGGGAGTTCTTCGACGCGCTGCTCGACCGCGCGCAGGTGGTCGGCACCCCCGGCTCGGGCTTCGGTCCGTGCGGCGAGGGCTACTTCCGCATCACGTCGTTCGGCACGCAGGAGAACTCGCTGCGAGCGCTCGAGCGTATCAAGAACGCGAACTTTTAAGGAGGTTTAACCTTGAATATTTCGGAGAAGTACACCGATTTTCAGATAGACGCGCTCGAGAAGCTGGTCTCCATTCCCTCCCCCACCGGCTACACGAGCCGCGCGGCGAAGTGGATTGCCGAGCAGCTGGAGGGCATGGGCTACGCGCCCGAGATAACCAATCGCGGCAACGTGAACTGCCTTGTCGGAGGCGACTGCTCGCGCGGCGACGGACTGATACTCTCCGCCCACTTCGACACGCTCGGAGCGATGGTGCGCGCGATAAAGCCGAACGGTCGGCTGCGCATCGCGCGTCTCGGAGGTCCGGCGCTCGGCAGCTACGAGGCGGAAAACTGCGTGGTGATAACCCGCGGCGGACGCGAGATAGAGGGCACGCTCCAGATGAACGAGCCGTCGGCGCACGTCGCGGGCGGGTCGCTCACCGAGAAGAAGCGCGTTCCCGACGAGATGCAGGTCGTGCTCGACATCGTCACCTCCTCCGCCGACGAGACACACAAGGCGGGCGTGGAAAACGGCGACATCGTGGCGTTCGATCCCCGCTTCCGCCGCACCGAAGGCGGATACATCAAGAGCCGCTTCCTCGACGACAAGGCGGGCTGCGCGACCCTCCTCGCACTCGCGAAGTACATCAAGGATGAGAGCGTCTCTCCGAAGCGTGCCGTATGGCTGGTCTTCACCTGCCACGAGGAGGTTGGAACCGGCGCGGCGAACGGACTGCCCGAGAACTGCACCGAGATGATAGCGCTGGACATGGGCTGCGTGGGCGACGACCTCGTCTGCACCGAGCGCGAGGTGTCGATATGCGTCATCGACGGCGGCGGACCTTACGACTACGACATGGTTGGCGAGATGAAGGCGATATGCGAGCGCGAGAACATCCCGCACGCGCTGGATATGTACCCCTACTACGGCTCGGACGCGGGCGCGGCGGTGCGTTCCTGCTACCACCTGCGCCACGGCTGCATCGGACCGGGCGTCTACGCGTCGCACGGATACGAGCGCACCCACCGCGACGGTCTCTACGCGTCGCTTAGGCTCTGCGCGGCGTACGCGCTCAAGTGATGAAGGGTCGAAAGATAACGCTCATAGCGCTCGCAGCCGCCCTCGTGGTGGCGGTGAGCGCTATTCTCATTTTGCCGAGGCTGTCCCCCGACCCGACCTCGCTTAGGAGCTACGCCGAGATGCTGTCCGAGGGCGACCGTCTGAGGCTCACCGACCTCGCGCCGCTCACATCCGCCGCCGGAGACATCGAACGCGTCGAGGCAAGCCTCGGTCGCGGCGGCGCGCGCGGCTGGCGCTTCCCCGACGGCAGCTTCTTCTGGATAGAGCGCTCCGACCGCGCTTTCACCCTCGAGCTTGAGGGCTTCGGCGTCATCGAATACGGACACCTGCGATCGAACGGCGACCTGTCCCACGACGGCGCGTCCGCACCGTACATCGTGCGCGGAAGCCGTTACAGCGCGATCGTTCAGCCCCCGCTCGCCCGCGCGTCGGAGGTGGTCGACGGCCACAAGCAGCCGACGCTCGACGGCACAAACTACGTCGCGCTCGACGAATTTAACGGCACCGTCGCCTACTCGGACGGCGCGCTCCGCATCGACTGCCCCGGCGGCGGCGCGTCCGATTGGTGGATATACCTCACGCCGCACGACATAGCGCCGCGCTCCGACTACACTTGGATGACCGACTGCACGCTCGAGAAGTTCGGCATCGACAACCGCATGACCATCGACGGCTACTACTACCGCACCCCCGCCGACTACACCCCCTCCGGCGACGGATATTTCTTCCTAAACCCCGCCGCCTACATCGCGGGCAAGCTCGCGCGGAACACCGACAATCCGGACGCTCACAATCTTTCGGCGGCGATGCTCGACATACAGCGCTCGCACTATAACAACTACGGCTTTGTCCCCACCTATCCGACAAGCAGCTGGCTCAGCACCGACTACTCGGTCGCGCCCGGGTTCTACGACACCCGCTTCAACACCGAGCTTGCCGACGCGCTGCTCACTCTCGGTCGCGCGGAGGGTGTTCAATCGTTCGTCGACGACGCGCTGCGCTACGCGGCGTTTCTCAACAACCACGCCCTCACCCGCTCGACCGACGACGGCGCGGGCGGCATCTTCGTCGACGACTACTGGCATCCCGACGGCTGCGAGCGCACGCACTCGTCGCTCAACCACCAGCTCGCCGAGGCGCTCTTTCTCATAAAGACCGAGAACGCCGGCTATACCGAAACCGCGTACCGCATGATACACGCCGTCGAGTCGAGCGCGAGCGACTGGATAAAACCGGACGGCGACCTGCACTACGCGCGCTATCCCGACGGCTCGTTCGGCGGTGCGGACTACCCCTATCTCACCTACAACGACCTGCTCGCGCTCGACGGATGGCTCGGCGGCAGCCCATCGCTCGAGCGTCTGATGGACTCAAAGCGCGGATGGATGGACGCGAAGGGCATAATCGACTACAACAAATAAAAAACGTGTGGGATTTCCGGATCCCACACGTTTTTTGCCGCGTTTTTGCGCTCAATAGAGGTCGGTTATGTCCTCGAAGTCGCGGGTGTACATCACGCTCACCAGGTCACCGCCCGCGAGCGCGTGGTCGCCTATGCCGTCCATCGGCATCTCGCCGTCCACCTTGTACGTCCAGCCGCTCCAACCGCCGTCCGCGCCCTCGGCAAGCCCCGCGACCGCGCTGACGTACACACCGTAGCTGCCCTCGCTCGCGGTGTACTCTATCTCCTCGCCGTCACAGACCGCCTTGAACGCGTCGAACGCGGTCATGCCGTCGGTGTACGCGGTCGTCTTCTCGCAGAGCAGCTCGGCGTCCGCGAGATAGATGCGCACCATCACCTCGCCGTCGGCTATATCCGGCAGCGTTATCTCGCCGCTCGGCTCAACGCCGAAGTCGTCGCTCGGCTCGGCGGAAGGCTCATCGCTCGGCTCGTCACTCGGCTCGGTCGAGGTGTTTCCGCCGCTTATCGTGATGTTAGTCGGACCGTCCGCGCCGCCTATCACTCCGACCGAAGTCCCGCATCCCACCAGTCCGAGCGCCATCACGAGCGCGAGCAGAATCGCAACGATCTTCTTCATTTCAAATATCCTCCGTCCCAAATTCATTGCACCACCGATTATACCGCGTCTGTAAGCCTTAGTCAACATACGCGAACTGCACATTTTGCACAAATCCGATTGCTTTCCGCCGTCCTCCTCCCTTTTCGGCACGCGGACGAGTATTCAGGTTTTATGTCAACTTTTCGGGTTTGCGCCCGCACCCGTTTCTTCGGTCGTGGTAACTGCCATTTTTTGGCAATACGCGTCGAAACCTTTCTCCCGCAAAGAATTCCCTCATGTGGAAAACCCTGTTGATAATGTGCATAACTAACAGTTGACTATTATGGTTATGATTTATGTCTACTCCATTCAGTTTTACCCGACGGTCGGTATTCACTCCAAAAGTGAGCTATTCGGACGGAAACGGCGCTTTTGCGTGGTATTCTGCCTCCGTCAAAATTCGACGTGTTCGGCGCGTTTTTCAGATTGTGACCGAAAAACCCTTTTTACCCTCCGATTCGCGCACACATATACTCTCTGTTATCTCGCCTTTACAAAGCCGTCCATGCACCGCAGCACGCAAACGAATACAAAAAGCCCGCTCCGTCGCGAAAACGGTGCGGGCTGCTGTTTTTATTCGTCTCACTCTATCGGTGTCGCTATGCCTATCACTCCGGTGCGCTCGTCGTCTGTCCACAGCGACTGCGCGATGACGTTGAATTTCCTCTCGCCTTCGGGAAGATTCGCGCGAACGGTCATCTCCACCGGCGGGTCCTGCTGACCGACCGCCTGCAATCTGTCGATAAGCTCATGCAGGTCGTCGAAGTTCACCGTCTTTCGCATGTTCTCGCTTGTGCGCGGACGGGACACCGTCTCGGGAAGTCCGAGTATGCGCGCGCCGTTCTCGTTGAAGGTCAGCAGCTCGAACGCGTACTCGTACTCAAACTGTATGTCCTTGCTCATCCGCGAGAGGATGATCCGCTTCTCCCGCTCCTGCTCGAGCATCTGAAGCTTTTTGCCGGACGCGCCGCCGACTTTGAGAAGGCTGCGCGGAAGGTTTGTCATCTCCTCGTGCGCAAGTCCGCCGTTCGACTTGACCTTCAGCTCCTTCTCGAGGTAGGAATCGGCTTCGCGCAGGCAGGCGAGCAGCAGCGGGCTGAATGTGCCGCACTCGCCGCCCTGTATCATCCGCATAGCCTCCTCGTGCGTATATGCCGGCTTGTACACACGCTCGCTCGTCAGCGCGTCGTACACGTCGGCGAGCGCGACCACCTGCGCGGAGATGGGTATCTCCTCGCCCGCGAGTCCGTCGGGGTATCCCTTGCCGTCGTAGCGCTCGTGGTGCCAGCGGCAGATGTCGTGCGCCACCTTCACGAGCTCCTCGTCGCCGTAGTACGGAAGATTTTCGAGCATCTCCGCACCCGCGGCGCTGTGTGCCTGCATGATGAGGCGCTCCTCCGGCGTGAACCGACCGGGCTTGTTGAGCACCTCCTCCGGTATCGCTATCTTGCCTATGTCGTGCAGCGCCGAGGCGTTCGCGATAAGCGAGATGCGCTCGGGCGTGAGGTCATACTTGTCGGTCATCTTCGCCAGCCGCTCGAGCAGCACCTCGGTCAGCACGCGGATGTGCAGAACGTGCATCCCGCTCTCGCCGTTTCGGAACTCGACGATGTGGCTCAGGATGTTGACCATCATGATGTTCGACTTCTCCTTCTCGAGCATCTGGTCGATGACCATCTTCTCGAGCGAGCGCTGCTTCGCGTGCAGCATGACTGTGTTCTCCACACGGTGCTTTACCATCTTTTCATCGAACGGACGCTGTATGTACTCGGTCGCGCCGAGGTCGTACGCGTGGTCGACGTATGTGTACGAGTCCTCCGACGAGATGATTATGACCGGCACTTCCTCTATCCAGCCGCTCTTGTTCATCGCGGCGAGCACCTCGAAGCCGTCCATCTCGGGCATCACGATGTCGAGAAGCATCAGTGTCAGGTCGCTGTGCATACGGGCGAGCACCGACATCGCCTCCACGCCGTTCTCCGCCTCTATGACCTCATATTCGTCGCCGAGTATGTCGCACATGAGCGCGCGGTTCATAAACGAGTCGTCTACCAGAAGGACCTTGCCCTTGCTTCCGCTGCTCATTACTGCCTCCCCTGTTTCAAAGCCTCCGCCGCAGCCATCGCGCGCTCGTAGCACTCCTTAACGCGCGCGTACAGCTCAGCCGCCTCGGGCGGTATGCTTCCCGCTCTCATGCTCTCGCACAGCTCGCTAGACGCCTTGCCAAGCTCGCTAAGCGACAGATTTCCCGCAACGCCCTTGAGCGTGTGCGCCATGCGGAACGCCGTGGCTGCGTCGCCCGCCTCCATCGCGCTCACAAGCTCGTTGTAGCTCGGATCGCGGGTGAACATGAGGAAGAATTTCTCGATCCGTTCGTCGCTCGCAAGCCGACGCTTCACGTCCTCGTAGTCCGCTCCCATCTGCTCGTAACACTCGCGTATCGTCATACCTATACCCCTTTTCCTTTCAAAAAAATTCTCCCCTATCGCAGAAAACCTGCGGTACGGGGAGAATCCGTGGAGCTGGTGGCCGGACTTGAACCGGCGACCTGCTGATTACGAATCAGCTGCTCTACCGACTGAGCCACACCAGCACGCCGCTTTCCACAACGTCTTAATTATAGCCGATGCGTCTGTTTTTGTCAATTCATTTTTAGATTATATCGGGCTAAAATTCCGCTTGACAAACCGTTAACGCTGTCGTATAATCTTTCTGTACCAAATGTTACAGTTTTGGGGTGCATGATGATGAATGCCAACTGTGTCGAACTGTTGCGGGACAGCGTGCTGTTCGCCGGCGGCGATCCTCCCGGGTGGTTCTGCCGAGGCGTGCAGCGGCGCGCGCTCGAACGCGGCGAGGTGCTGTACACGCCCGAAGACTTTCCTCGGGCGCTCGGTCTGGTCGCGAGCGGAACGCTTGTGGCGGAGAACCGATCGGGCATCGCGCTGAATACGCTCGGCAGAGGGAGCGTCTTCGGGGTGGCAGCCGTGTTCGGCAACGCCGACCGCTACGTCTCCACCATCCGCGCTAAGACGCCCGCCCGAGTGCTGCTCATCGAGCGCGCGCTGCTCGAGCGGCTGTTCGTCGAGCATCCCAACTGCGCGCTGCGATATGTGGTCTTTCTCACCGACCGCGTGCGCTTCCTCAACACCAAGATCGAAGGCTTCACCGCGCCGAGCGCGCAGGCGTCGCTCGAGCACTGGCTGGTGCAGACCGGCGGAGGCGGCGACGAGCTTACGGTCACAAGCTGGAGCGCGGTCAGCCGAGCGCTGGATATGTCACGCACGTCGCTATATCGCGCGCTCGATTCGCTCGAAGCGGACGGCAAGATCGTCCGTGACGGCAAAAAAGTTATCCTCAGGAGGAATTTGTCATGAAAAATCGTATTTTTGCGCTGCTTTTGGCAGCAGTTATGGTGTTCGCCCTCGTCGGCTGCACGACAAGCGAGACTCCGTCCGCCGCGCCGTCGACCGAACCTTCGACCGAGGCAAGCGTCGAGCCTTCGACCGAGCCGTCGGAGGAGCCGTCGGAGGAACCGACCGAACCCGCGACCATCCGCGTCGCCGCGCTGAAGGGTCCGACGGCTCTCGGTCTGCTCGAGCTGATGCAGCGCTCGGATAACTCGGAGACTGTCGACAACTACGAGTTTACGCTCGCCGGCGCTCCGACCGAGGTCACCGGCGACATAATCCAGGGCAACTTCGACGTGGCGGTCGTGCCGACAAACCTCGTCGCCACCCTCTACAACAAGACCGAGGGCAAGGTCAAGCTGGTCGCGAACGTCACGCTCGGCACGCTCTATCTCGTCACCACCCGCGACGACATCTCGACCGTCGCCGACCTCGCCGATAAGACCGTCTGGTCGACCGGTCAGGGCAGCACCCCCGAGTACGCGATAAACTACATCCTCGGCGCGGCGGGCATAGCGGACAGCGTCACCGTCAACTACGCCGAGGAGGCGTCGGCGGTCGCGGGACTGTTCGCGTCCGGCGAGTGCGACACGGCGGTGCTTCCGCAGCCGTTTGTCGCGAGCCTGCTGAAGCAGAACGAGAACGTCCACGTCGCGCTCGACCTCACCGAGGAGTGGCAGTCGGTCAGCTCGAACGGAAGCGGGCTTGTGATGAGCGGCGTGCTCGTGCAGCAGTCGTTCATCGACGAGCACCCCGACGCGCTCGCCCGCATGATGAACGACTACAAGCAGTCGGTCGAGTGGGTCACCGATGAGCAGAACCTCGACGCGGCGGCGGAGCTGGCAGTCGGCTATGAGATAGTCGGCGCCGCGCCGATAGCCAAGGCTGCCCTGCCCGAGTGCAACATCGTGTTCGAGTCGGGCGAGAGCATGAAGTCGCTGAGCGGCGGCTTCCTCCAGGTGCTATTCGAGTCGAACCCGCAGTCGGTGGGCGGCACGCTCCCGGGCGACGACTTCTACTACATTGAAGGCTAAACGAGTTCTTACCTCCATCCTCGTCGCGGCAGTCTGGGTGGGAGTGTGGCAGGTGCTCGCGTCGCTCGTCGACACCGACCTGCTCCTGCCCGGACCGCTCGATACCTTCGCGCGCCTGGGCGAACTCGCCGTCACCGCCGACTTCTGGTCGATAATCACGGCGAGCATGGCGCGGATACTTATCGGATGGCTGATAGGCGTATTCATCGGCGCGGCTCTAGCGGCACTCACCGCCATGAGCCACGCCGTGAGCGCGTTTTTCTCCCCCGCGATGAGCGTGATAAAGGCGACGCCGGTCGCGAGCTTTGTCATGCTGGCGTTCGTCTGGATTCGCGGCGAGAATCTGCCGGTGTTCTGCACGGTGCTGATGGTTCTCCCGCTCGCGTGGGCGAACATCCACGAGGGACTGCTCTCCGCCGACCGTGACCTCATCGAGATGGCGCGCGCGTTCAGGCTCGACCGCTCGACGATATTCCGCACGATACGCCTGCCCGCGCTGCTGCCCCATCTGTTCGGCGCGATACGCGTGAGCCTCGGCTTTGCGTGGAAGGCAGGGGTCGCGGCGGAGGTCATCTCCCACGTCGGGCGGTCGATTGGCGGCGAGCTGTACGACGCGAAGCTCTACCTCGAGACGATAGACACCTTCGCGTGGACGGCGGTGATAATCCTGCTGTCGGTGCTGCTCGAAAAGCTGTGCGCGGCGGCGATGAATCGCGCGGCGGTTCGCTTCGGCGCGGCATCCGGAAGGGCGGTGAACGCGAAATGATACGTCTTGAAAATGTCGCCTTTTCCTACGGAAACAAGCGGATATTCACCGATTTCTCGCTCGAGCTTGCCGACGGTGCACACCTCGCGCTGATGGGTCCGAGCGGCTGCGGAAAGTCGACGCTGCTGCGGCTGATAAGCGGGCTTATCACCCCGCAGTCGGGGCGGATAGCCGGTCTGCCGCAGGACGGCGTGGCATATGTGTTTCAGGAGAGCCGGCTGCTCCCCCAGCTCACCGCGCGCGAAAATGTCGAGTTGGTGCTGAAAAGCATTGAAAACCGGCAGAAACTCGCCGAGGAAATACTCACCGAACTCGGACTCGGCGACGAGCTGGACACGCTGCCCTCCGAGCTGTCCGGCGGGATGGCTCGACGCGTCGCGATGGCGCGCGCGCTGGCGTTCCCCTCCCCGCTGCTCGTGCTCGACGAGGCGTTCACCGGACTGGACGAGCGCACGCGCGGCATCGTCGCCGACTGTGTGCTGCGTCGGCTGGACGGACGGACGCTGGTCATGTCCACCCATTCGGGGGTCGAGGCGGAGCTGCTCGGCTGCGAGATACTTCGTCTTGCGCCGCTGCATTAGGCGTGGTATAATCATCCTCACGAGGTGATTTTTTGAGCAAAACCGACGAGATCGTGCGGACTTTGAGACGTGAGATCGAGGGCAGGGACATCCTCGAGATAGGCTGCGGCACCGCCGATTTTTCGATAGGCGCGACCGAATTTGCGCGGAGCGTGCGCTGCATCGACATCGACGACAGCCGTCTGTCCCCCGAAATCGGGCGGTCGAGCGCGATATTCGAGCGGATGGACGCCTCGAAAATGAGCTTTCCCGACGGCTCGTTCGACGCGGTTTTCGTCTACAATGCGCTCTACCATATGCGCGACGAGTGGGACGCCATTCTCGCCGAAAGCAGGCGCGTTCTGCGCGAAAACGGCGCGATATTCGTCATCGGAAGCTGGAAGCTCGACCGCTCGCTTATGGACGATATGTTCGGCGACGTTGCATCAAACGACGGCTTTTCGGTCGTGAAAATCGCAAAATAGCGCAATAAAACACCCTGCGGGAGCGCCCCCACAGGGTGTTTTTGTGTGGTTTTACTGTTCGATTTCGAGCGGTTCGCTCTCGCTCTCGATAACGCGGTTGTCGCTCGCTGATATCTCGTAGTCGTACTCGGTCGTGTCGGTGACAAACTCTATCTCGTACACCTGAACGCCGTCGTCGTAGTCGAGCTTCACCTTGACGAATGTCGCGTCTCCCGCGCTCACACCCGCGTCGGCGAGTGCGGCGTTTTTCGCACCCTCCGCAACCTTGTCGGTCGCAAGCTCGAGCGTCTTTGTCTCCTTCTTCAGTATATCCCCGCTGCCGGCGTCTATCTCGTAGTCCCATTCGATTTCGGAATTGACGAACTCGATCTCGTGCACCCAAACGCCGCCGTCCACGTCGCCTTTCGCCTTGATAAATGTCGCGTCATCCGCGCTCACGCCCGCGTCGGCAAGCGCTATCTCCTTCGACGTCGCGATATTCAGGATGTCGCGCGTCGAAATTATAGGTTCGCTGCTCGGCGCGGCGGACGGCTCGGTGGAGGGTTCAACCGACGGCTCGGCAGATGCCTCGGGCGACGTTTCGAGCGTCGGCTCTGTACTCGGTTCGGTCGAAGTCGGCGTGCTCGGGACGGTCGGCTCGTCGCTCTCAAGCGGGCAGCCCGCGAGCATCAGGCAGAGCGCCGCGACAAGTGTCAAAACGACAAACTTTTTCATATTCGTTCTCCTTTACCTCGATTTTTTGGCTCACAGCAAGATTATACGCGCATTTTTTCGGTTGTCAAGCGCCTCACTTGCCTATCATAAGCAGCTCGGAGGTGGTGACAAAGTCGGAAAGCCCGTAGCTTATCAGCACCGCGTCGGCGTTCACCTGCTCGGCGTACTGTGCGGCGGGGATCTTGTAGTAGCGCGGGTCGATGAGGTGTATCTCGGAGAAGTGCTGCGCGAGGAACGGGACCTCGCTGTCGGCGTAGCTGTCGCGGACGATCACCAGCACGCCGCCCTTGGGATCTATCGTATTTTTCACCACTGTAAGCGGGCAGTTTCCGCCAAGGAACATCGAATATTTGTCCTTTTTCTCAAGGAATGACTTGTCGTACAGCGTGGTCACCGCCTCGCCGTTCTCGTCGGTGCGGACAACCTCGTAGCAGTCGTCGGTCACCCAGGTCTCGATGCTGTCCGGCGGCACCGAACGCACGCCGCTCGACGAGTAGGTCGTGCCGTAGAAGCTGTCGCTCACCGTCGTGTGCTCGAAGCCGTCGATGTCTATCGGCTCAAAGCCCATCGCCTCCGCCGCGGCGCGATAGCCGTAGTAAGCTCCGCGCGTCGTCCAGTGGTGGTCGGTGCGGTAGAAGATGTACTCGTCGGCGTGCTCGATGAGCGCCGAGCGGGTGTCGATATACTCGAGCGGCGAGTTTTCCGCGATGTAGTCGACGATTGCGCCCTGGTCGGCGGTCGGCGCGCCGACGGGCAGCTTGTCAGCCCAGATATCGGTCGAGCTCGGTATCACGGTCAGATAGCCGGGGATGCCGAGCGCGTCCAGCTTGTCTCTGAGGTCGGACAGATAGCCGAGGTTGCGGTCGACCCGCGCCATGTCCGGCTCGTCGAAGCGCTTCAGCAGCGTGTCGCCGCAGATGTACGCGCCGTTGTTCTCCCGCTTGCCCGAAAGCTGCTCGGCGGTCGACTTTATCGCGACGAACGGCTCGCGCAGTGGGAACTGGTCGGCAAGGTAGGTCTCGAACTTCTCGCCGAATTCGCCGCTGAACAGCGCCTTCGCGCTGAACTCGGGTGCCTTCGCGAGGTAGCGGTTCTCGTTTTCGGAGAACTCGGCGTCGGGCAGTATCACCATCGCCAGCCCAAATGTCGCGATAAACGCGCAGAACAGCGCGATAAGCACGATTTTTGCTCCCTTCATATCGAAAACCTCCCCTCTCAGAATCTAAAGTACAGGAACGGATTGTAGCTCGAATTGACCAGATACGCGGTGGAAATCACAAGCGCGAACGCGGCGAGGACTATCGCACCATATGCGCGCGGACGATCGCCGAGCCGCAGCCACAGCTTCTTGACGAGCGGCGTAGAACCTACGATGCCGAGCGCGATTATCGGCGCGTAGCTCGCGAGGTAGTAGACGAAGCTCGCGGGACTGCCGCCGAAGCCGAACATCGCTTTGAGGTAGAGACCCATCTGTCCGAAGTCCTCCACCGCGAACAGCACCCATCCGACAAGGATGAGCAGCAGCGCGTAGACGTGTCCGACCCAGTTCGGCGCGCGGTCGAGCAGCTTCAAAAGGAAGGTCTTCTCGAGCATGAGGATGACCGCGAAGTAGAGTCCCCAGCAGAGGAAGTTCCAGCTTGCGCCGTGCCAGAAGCCGGTCAGCGCCCAGACCACGAGGATGTTGCGGTACTGCTTGGGAAGCCCCTTGCGCGAACCGCCGAGCGGGATGTAGATATAGTCGCGGAAGAAGCTGCCGAGCGAGATGTGCCACCGCCGCCAGAACTCGGTTATCGACTTTGAGACATACGGATAGTTGAAGTTTTGCGGGAACTCGAAGCCGAACATCCGCCCGAGTCCTATCGCCATGTCCGAGTAGCCGCTAAAGTCGAAGTATATCTGGAGCGCGAACGCTATGATGCCGAGCCACGCCATCGGCGCGCCGAGCGTCGTGAGGTCGCTCGCGAGAACGCTGTCCCACAGCGCGCCGACGTTGTTCGCGATGAGCACCTTCTTGGCAAGTCCCGCGCAGAAGGTGGATATACCGCTCGCGAAGCGGTCGACGGTGTGGTCGCGGCTGTCAATCTGGTCGGCGAGCTCCTTATATTTGATGATAGGTCCGGCTATCAGCTGCGGGAACAGCGTGACGAACATGCCGAAGGACAGGATGTTTCGCTGCACCTTCGCGTCGCCGCGGTAGACGTCTATCGTGTAGCTCATCGTCTGGAAGGTGTAGAAGGATATGCCTATCGGCAGCGCGATTCCGAGCGGCTTTACGAAGTCGACGCCTATCGCGTTCAGGTTCGCGGCGAAGAAGTCGTAATACTTGAAGAACAGCAGCAGCGCGAGGTTGAAGACTACGCTCGACACCACCGCAGCCTTCGCCGCGCGGATGTGACCTCGGTTCTTCGCTCGGGTTACGAGCATTCCGTGGGTGTAGTCAATCGCGATGGACGCGAACATTATCACGATGTACACCGGCTCGCCCCAGCCGTAGAACAGCAGGTTGAAAACAAGCAGCACCGCGTTTCGCCATCTCAGCGGCGCGAGGTAGTATATCGCGAGCGTTATCGGCAGGTACGCGAACAGGAAAACAAGGCTTGAAAATACCACCTTTCTTCCCCCTTATACAGATTTCGGGGCGAAGAATCTATCCCCGCCCCGATGGATTTCGTTTAAGCCGGCGATCAGCCGCCGTAGGTCGCGCGGAAGGTGTCGGCTATCGCCTCCGCCTTGTCGCTTATGACGAACAGGATATAGCTGCCCTCCTCGACGAGCTGATGATTCTTGACAAGCTCGTACTGGTCGGGCAGATACTGCGACCAGGTCTGCTCGACGTTCTCGAGGCGGCTCGCGATGCCCTCCTTGACCGCGTCCATCTCGCCGTCCTTGACTTTGGCGATGAAAAACTCGGTGGCGTGGACGTTCATCAGCGGAAGCTGCGCGGTGTACTCCTCCAGTTTGGACGCGTCGATGCCGTACACCGTCAGGAGATCCTCGTCGGTAAGCTCCATCGTGCCCGGAAGCTCGTTCGGGTACTCGTCGACTATCGACTGCCAGAAGTCGGCTATCGACTTCGTACCGGTGGTGTCGCCGCCGTCGGTTGGTTCGGCCGAGGGCTCGGTCGAAGGCTCGGTGCTCGGCTCGGTCGAGGGAGCGGTCGAGGGGCTTGCGGACGGAGCAGTCGAGGTCTTGTCGCCGCCGTTAGTGCAGCCGACAAGCGCGAGCGTCAGGACAAGCGCGAGAATCAGTGCGGAAAATCTTTTCATAGAAAACACCTCTTAATATGGATTTTGAGACTCACGACAATATTATCTGCCGCTATTCTGTCAATTACTCGGAAAAAGCCGCGGTAAAGTCGTTTGCTATGTCGGCGGCGTTCTCGTGGATGACGAAGCATATCCACACGCCCGCGG
>CAMNWZ010000008.1 GCA_946566645.1 uncultured Clostridia bacterium | reverse complement strand
CAGTCGGAGGACGTTCGGCGCAGAAACGGAGCCGCCGCGCGGATGTCCGACGCCGCGCGACACTTTGCCGACGCCGCCGAGGAGGTCGTGAGGGGACTGGAGTTTGACGGCGAGACACAGCGGCTCGCGCGGCGCGCGCTGCGGTCGGAGAACTGCGCGGCGGAGCTGGCGGCGTATCGGCTTCCGAATGGGCGGCGATGCGTTGAGGTGTATGCGCCGAGGGTGTCGCAGAGCGTGTGCGACTCGGTGGGACGGTCGCTCGGCTGCGAGATGTGCTTAGGCGAGAGCACCGAGGACGGTCACATCCCGCTGTACGAGCGCGGAAAGTTCGACCTGACCGCCGCCGCCGCGACCAGGCGCAAGCGCGGTTCGGTGAAGAACGGCGACTGTGGCAGCTACTTCGCCGTGCCGCACGGCCGGTTTGCCTGCGCGCTCGCCGACGGCATGGGCTCGGGGGAGGAGGCAGCCGACGAGTCGACAGCCGCCGTCCGCGCTGCCGAGAGCCTTCTGCGCGCCGGATTTGACGCGGAACACGCCGCCGAAGCGGTGCTGAGTCTTGCCGCCGAGCGGGGAAGCGCCGCGTTTTCGACGCTCGACCTGCTTGTGGTGGACGACTGGACGGCGAAGGGCGAGCTTGTCAAGCTCGGCGCGGCGGCGACATACGTCCGCGTGGACGGCAAGGTGGTGAAGGCGAGCGGCGCCGAGAGCTGTGCCATAGACGGCGCGCGTCCCAAGTGCGTGACGATAAACCTCGCCGACTGCGACCGCGTTGTCATGGTCACCGACGGCGTGGCGGACGCGGAGGAGGACGGCTGGCTTCGCGAGATTATAGCACGGTCGGACGGCGACGCGGAGGAGCTTGCGTGCTCGATAGTCGCGGACGCGGCAAGACGGACGGGCGAGGCGGACGACATGACCGCCGTCGTGCTCGCGCTCGATTGAGACGCGTTTCCGGTTTCGGTATAAAATCCCTCCGCACAGGGTAGCATAACGCTGTGGAAGGGAGTGACGCGTGATGGTAAAGGGCGTTTCGCGGCGGGTGGTGGTCGTCCGACCGCAGAAGGGCGATATGTTTGAGCAGGCAATATTTATCGTGCGCGACGGCCCGAGCGAGGGTCGTTCCGCCGAGGACATACTGCGCGAGGCGTGCAGCATCGCCGCCGAGAGCGGGCGCAGAGGCCGGGTGCGGCTGCTGCCCGCCGCGATAAGCGCGGCTGCGGGCGCTGCGAGCGTCGGCATCGCGTGGCTGCTGAGCGCGATAGTGTTCTGAAAAAAGAGCCTCCCATGCGGGAGACTCTTTTTTGTGCCTTATTCGGTTCACTCCACCAAATCGCGGAGCTGCTTGATGTAGGTCGTGTTCGCCATCGGGAAGGGGTTGTCGATGATGATAATATCGTCGATCGGGTTTGCCTCGATGAAGCTCACCAGGTCGCCGGACGGCGTGTCGCTGCCGTTGAACTTGCGCGGGTCGACGACGTACACGTTCTCGTAGTGGTTAATCAGATAGGGCACGAACGCGTTGCCGTAGCTCTCCTTCAGCACGAGCACCGACTTGCCGTTGCCCACGTCGGTGGACACCTTTATCAGCGGCTGGTCGCCGGACATGAACGCCATGTACTTGTTCGCTATCCCCTTGACGGTGGAGCTTATCACATAGCCGTTCCAGGCGGTCGACTCGTTCATCTTGAGGTCGGTGTAGACGCGGGTGGTGAACTCGCGTATCGGACGCCAGAACTGCACCTTATCCGGATTCTGCTTTATCACCGACGACTGCGGGTAGCTTGCCGACCAGTTGTAGAGCGTGCCGAGGAAGTCGCCGTCCACCTCGCCCGCCTCCAGCTCGTCCAGCTCGTAGGGTGTCTCGCCGATGGCGTCCATCACAGCGCGGTAGGCGTAGTAGGCGCCGAGCTGCGTCCAGTGGTGGTCGCTGCGGAAGTAGATATACTCGTCGGTGTGCGGACGGAGCGCGTCGTAGCCGTTGACCGCGACGACATTGTCGTTCAGATGCTCCTGCATATCGGCGATGGCAGCCTGCTGGTCTAGGTTGCCGGTGCGGTACTCCTCCGGCGCGTAGAAGCCGCCCGCGTTCGGCACGACGATGTTTATGACGCGCGAGTTCGTGAAGGTGTCGGCGTAGAGATTGACCGCCGCCGCGTACTTCTCGGTGACGCTCGGGCTGTTCGAGTATATCTCCATCGCGCGTCCGCCGGCGATTATTATGCCCTGCGAGGTCTTGACGTCCAGCTCATTGTTGTCCAGGTCGGGAAGGTCGGGCGTGGGCGTGGGAGTCGGCTCGACAGACGGCTCGGTCGAAGGCTCGACAGATGTCTCGACGCTCGGCGCGGCGGAGGCCGGCTCGTCGGAGGGCGGCGGGGTTATGCCCTCGCCGGTGTCGCCCGAGTGGTCGATGCCCGGGATGACGAGTATGACGTCGTTGTTGTTCGGATCGTCCTCACTGCTTCCGCCCGGCGCGAAGTAGTAGAGCCGATTCAGCTCGCGATTCTTTGCGAGCAGGCTCTCACGCTTCGGGAAGGTGTCGGCGTAGTAGGTGTCGAACGCCTTCTGCCATGTGCCGTCAAACCAGGTCTTTGCCGAAAGCGGGGGCGGCGACTGAAACTCGCGCTTCTCGCTGTCGCTTCCGGTCGGGTCGCGGTCGACCAGGCTCCAGATGCCGAACACCACGAGCGGGATGATAAACGCCGCTATCACGACATAGAACCAGCCGTTTTTGCCGCGACCGGTGTAAGAATGCTTTCCCATGATGCCCTCCCTTTAAAATCTGAAGTATATGAACGGATTGTAGCTTGAGCCGGCGAGCGATATGGTGCAGAGCAGCAGCATCGCCGCGTTGTAGACCACCGCCGGTATCGCGATAAGCGACGGATGCACCATCCCGCGGTCGCTCATGCCGACGAGCACCTTGCCGAAGTATCCGAAAAGCGGCGTCGAGCCGATGACGCAGATCATGAGCAGCGGGATGTTCTGCGTAAGCGCGAGCTTTGCCTCGGCGTTTACGAAGGGCACGCCCGCGCCGAACATCCTTTGCAGGCAGCCGATGCCGGCGTTCAGGTCGGTGTAGTAGAAGAACACCCAGCCGATAAGCACGAGAAAGAGCGTTCCGATAAGCCGTATCGGCGACGGTATCTTCGCGAGCCGCTCAAGCCCTATCAGCTTCTCGACGGCGAGGAAGACGAAGAACCACAGTCCCCAGAGCACGAAGTTCCAGCTCGCGCCGTGCCAGAAGCCGGTCAGCGACCAGACGATGAGCATATTCAGGAGCTGGCGGGGAAGCCCCTTGCGGTTGCCTCCGAGCGGGATGTAGACATAGTCGCGGAAGAACGAGCCGAGCGTCATGTGCCAGCGCCGCCAGAATTCGGTTATCGACTTTGAGATGTACGGATAGTCGAAGTTTTCGGCGTACTTGAAGCCGAAGATGCGCCCGAGCCCTATCGCCATGTCCGAATAGCCGCTGAAATCGAAGTATATCTGGAAGGCGTAGAGCAGGATGCCCAGCCACGAGCCGAGCGTCGAACCGCCGGTTATGCCGCCGTCAAGCAGGCTGACCGCCGCCGCGCCCGCATAGTTTGCGATAAGCACCTTCTTGCCTAGTCCGCACATGAAGCGCGTCGCGCCGAGGACAAACCCGCGCGGCGTGGTGTGGCGCTCGCTCAGCTGCGGCTCGACCTCCGAGTAGCGCACGATGGGTCCGGCGATGAGCTGCGGGAACAGGGAGACAAAGAGCAGAAATTTTCCGAACGACCTCTGCACCGGCACGTTGCCGCGGTAGACGTCTATCGTGTAGCTCATCGTCTGGAAGGTGTAGAAGGATATGCCTATCGGCAGCGTCAGCGAGCTCGTCGGTATCGAAAGCCCGAACAGCGAGTTTATGTTGCCGATGAAGAAGTTGAGGTATTTGAATCCGGCGAGCAGCCCGAGATTTATCACCACCGACAGCACCATGCAGACCTTCGCCGGAGCTTTGCCGCGATATCTGCCGATGACGCGCCCGTTGCAGTAGTCGACCGCCGCGCTGAACAGCAGCAGCGCCACCCATATCGGTTCGCCCCACGCGTAGAACACGAGCGACAGCACGGTCAGCGCTATGTTCTTGAGGCGAATCGAGGGCAGCACAAAATAGAGTCCCAGCGCTATCGGCAGGAACAGGAACAAAAATGTAAAACCAGAAAAGACCACTTTCCCCTAACTCCTTGGCTTTCAATACTAAAACAAAATACCCCTTGCAATTCGCAAAGATACCATATATAATAAGCGCACGTCCTGTATTCTACCACAAACGGCGATCAAAAGCAAGACCGAAAAAATTTCAAAAAAAATTCAAATTCGCCCTTGACACGCCCGGAGGGGTGTGCTATACTAATTGAGCGCGCCAAAGGGCGTGCTATGCGATGAAGCGGGAGATTGCCGCAAAAACCGATACTTCGGCGGGGTCGTCGAAAATCGGCGGGCGGGTCACTTTCGTGGAGTATGTCCGATAATCGGGCGGAGCGGAAATGTAGCTATGCTGCGTTGTCGGCTCACCGGGCCGGCTTTATTTATGGCTCGAAGTTGAAACGCACGGCAAAGTGTACAGATTCTCGCATCCGAATGCGGACATGGTTTGTGCATATCGCCAAACCGAACAAAACAATCTGCATTTATGGAGGAAAGACAGCAATGGCAAAGGAACTTATTCGTATCAGGCTCAAGGCGTACGACCATCAGCTCATCGACCAGGCGGCGGAGCGCATCATCGAGACCGCGACCCGCACCGGAGCGCGCGTGAGCGGACCGGTCCCGCTGCCCACCAAGACCGAGATAATCACGATACTGCGTTCGCCGCACGTCAATAAGGACAGCCGCGAGCAGTTCGAGCGCCGCACCCACAAGCGTCTCATCGACATACTCAATCCGTCGCAGAAGACGCTCGAGGCGCTGACCTCGCTGGAGCTTCCGGCGGGCGTCGCTATTGAGATCAAGCTCTAAGAGCTGATTTCACCCAAATTTGTTTGTCCCTTGCCCGAATTCTTGCGGTTCGGGCGGGTCAAGTTGGCGGACAGACGGTTCGTCAACCAATAACCTTTTATATAGGAGGAAAGTTCGATGCAGATGCAGAAAGCCATCATCGGCAAGAAGGTCGGCATGACGCAGATCTTCGACGAGAGCGGTAAGGTCATACCCGTAACCGTTATCGAGGCCGGTCCGTGCGTAGTCACCCAGAAGCGCACGATGGAGAAGGACGGCTATGAGTCGATGCAGCTCGGTTTCGAGGACGTTGCCGAGCGCAAGCTCACCAAGCCGGAGGCGGGACACCTCAAGAAGGAGGACCTTCCGATGAAGCGTCACCTTCACGAGTTCCGCATCGAGGACGTTTCGCAGGTCGATGTCGGCGACATCCTCAAGGTCGACATGTTCGCGGCGGGCGAGTTCGTAGACGTCACCGGCGTGAGCAAAGGTAAGGGATTCCAGGGTACGATAAAGCGCTGGAACGGACAGCGCACCCCGACCTCGCACGGCGGCGGTCCTGTTCACCGTCACGCGGGCTCGATGGGCGCTAACTCCACCCCGTCGCGCATAATGAAGGGCAAGAAGATGCCGGGACACATGGGAGCCGAGCAGGTGACCGTGCAGAATCTCACGGTGGTAAAGGTGGACGCGGAGCTGAACCTCATAGCGGTTCGCGGCGCTGTCCCCGGTCCGAAGGGCGGACTTGTGTATATCAAGAACACGGTCAAGACGCATCGCGAAAAGATCGTCTCGAATGCACCGACCCGCCTCAACCCGCAGAAGGCTTCGGCGCGCCGCTGAGGAAAGGAGAGTTTAGGAAATGCCTAAGGCAACAGTTTTTGATATGGCCGGTAAGCAGGTCGGTGAGATCGAGCTTTCCGAGTCGATATTCGGCATAGAGCCGAACACGCCGGCGATGCACGCAGTGGTCGTCAACCAGCTCGCCAATCGTCGTCACGGCACGCAGTCGACGCTGACCCGCACCGAGGTGAACGGCGGCGGACGCAAGCCGTGGCGTCAGAAGGGCACCGGCCGCGCCCGTCAGGGCAGCACCCGCGCTCCTCAGTGGACGCACGGCGGCGTAGCGCTCGGACCCAAGCCGCGCAGCTATCGCTACACCCTCAACAAGAAGCTCCGCCGTCTCGCTCTCAAGAGCGCGCTGAGCGCCAAGTGCGCGGCGGGCGAGCTCATCGTCATCGACGATCTGAAGATGGACGAGATCAAAACCAAGAGCTTCGCGGGCTTCCTCGGAGCCGTCGGCGCGAATAACGGCGCGCTGGTGGTTACCGCCGAGCCCAAGGTAAACGTCATAAAGAGCGCCCGCAACATTCCCGGAGTGCGCACCACCATCGCTCCGATACTGAATGTCTACGACGTGCTCGACGGCGACAAACTCATCGTCGACCGTGCCGCGGTCGCGCGCATAGAGGAGGTCTACGCATGATCAAAACAGCTTACGACATAGTCAAGCGCCCGATCGTCACCGAGCAGTCGATGGAGTCGGTCGGAGACAAGCGCTATGTGTTCGAGGTCGCCAAGACCGCCGGAAAGGTCGAGATCAAGAAGGCTGTCGAGGAGATATTCGAAGTCAAGGTCGCGAAAGTGAACACCATGAACTACACCGGCAAGCTCAAGCGCCAGGGTATGACGTCCGGTCGTCGTCCGAGCTGGAAGAAGGCAGTCGTCACCCTCACGCCGGACAGCAAGTCGATAGAGTTCTTTGAAGGCATGTATTGATAGGAGGGAGGAGTTAAAATGGCGATAAAGAGTTTTAAGCCGACTACGCCGTCGCGCCGTCACATGACAGTGCTCGACTTCTCCGGACTGTCCAAGGTCAAGCCGGAAAAGAGCCTGCTTGCGAAGGTCAAGAACACGGCAGGTCGCAACAGCTACGGCCGCATCACCGTCCGTCATCACGGCGGCGCGGAGAAGCGCAAGTACCGCATCATCGACTTCAAGCGCAACAAGGTGGATATGCCCGCCGTTGTTCAGACGCTGGAGTACGATCCGAACCGCTCGGCGCACATCGCGAAGATAAAGTATGAGGACGGCACGCTCGCGTACATCCTCGCGCCGCTCGGTCTTAACATCGGCGACACCGTTCTCAGCTCGCCGGCAGCCGACATCAAGCCGGGCAACTGCCTGCCGATAGAGAACATCCCGCTCGGAACCTTCATCCACAATGTTGAGATGTATCCCGGCAAGGGCGCTCAGCTCGTTCGCACCGCCGGCACCGCAGCTCAGCTGATGGCTAAGGAAGGCAAGATGGCGCAGGTTCGCCTGCCCTCCGGCGAAGTTCGCATGATCCCGATGAACTGCCGCGCGTGCATCGGTCAGGTCGGAAACATCGACCACGAGAACGTGCAGGTAGGCAAGGCGGGACGCAAGCGTCACATGGGTTGGCGTCCGACCGTCCGCGGTTCGGTCATGAACCCGAACGACCACCCGCACGGCGGCGGCGAGGGCAAGAGCCCCGTCGGTCGTCCGGGACCGGTCACCCCGTGGGGCAAGCCCACTCTGGGTTACAAGACGCGCAAGAAGAAGAACCGCACGGATAAGTTCATCGTGCGCCGCCGCAACGCCAAGTGAGGGAGGTAACTGAAAAGCTATGAGCAGAAGCGTTAAGAAGGGACCTTTTGTTGCACCCGAGCTTATGAAGCGTATCGTTGCGATGAACGATTCGGGCAACAAGACGGTCGTTAAGACCTGGTCGCGCGCCTCGACGATATTCCCGCAGTTCGTCGGACACACGATAGCCGTTCACGATGGGCGCAAGCACGTCCCGGTCTACATCACCGAGGACATGGTCGGTCATAAGCTGGGCGAGTTCGCCCCGACCCGCACCTTCCGTGGACATGCGGGCAGCAAGACCACGAAGTAAGGGAGGATAATATGGAAGCAAAAGCAACGCTTAAATATTTGCGGATCTCCCCGCGCAAGGCACAGATCGTCTGCGACCTCATCCGCGGAAAGGACGCCTCCACTGCCCGTGCTATCCTCATGCAGACCCCCAAGGCTGCGAGCGAGGACATCATAAAGCTGCTGGACAGCGCCGTCGCAAATGCCGAAAACAACCATGATATGGATAAGGAGAAGCTGTTTGTCAGCTATATCCACGTCGGCCCCGGTCCGATACTGAAGCGTATCCAGCCGGTCAGCCACGGACGTGCGTATCGCATCAACAAGCGCACCTCGCATATATCCATCACGCTTTCGGAGAAGGAGTAAGGGTATGGGACAGAAAGTAAATCCGCACGGCCTGCGAGTTGGCGTCATCAAGGATTGGGACAGCCGCTGGTATGCCAGTAACGAGAAGGTCGGTGACCTGCTCGTCGAGGATCAGTTGATCCGCAACTATCTGAAGAACAGTCTCTACGCCGCCGGTATTCCGAAGGTGGAGATAGAGCGTGACAGCGCCCGCGTCCGCGTCTTCCTGCACTGCGCCCGTCCGGGCATGGTGATAGGCAAGGGCGGCACCGAGATCGAAGTCCTCCGCAAGAAGATAGAGGATCTCATCAAGAAGCCGGTCGCGCTGAACATCATCGAGATCCGCAACCCCGACCTCAACGCCCAGCTTGTGGCGGAGAACGTCGCGGCGCAGATCGAGAAGCGCGTGAGCTATCGCCGCGCGATGAAGCAGGCAATCGGCCGCGCGATGCGCATGGGTGCTCGCGGCATCAAGATCTCGGCTTCCGGCCGTCTGGGCGGCGCCGAAATAGCCCGCTTCGAGCACTATCACGAGGGAACCATTCCGCTGCAGACCATCCGCGCCGACATCGACTACGGCTTTGCCGAGGCCAAGTCGACCGGACGCATCGGAATCAAGGTTTGGATCTACAAGGGCGAGGTGCTTCAGACCACCGGTCGCAAGCTCTCCCGCTCGCTTGAGGCTCCGCGTCCTCCGCGTCGTGATCGCCGTGACGGCGACCGCCGCGACAACCGCAGGGGCGACCGTCGTGACAACCGCGGCGGCTACAACAATCGTCAGGGCGGCGACCGCCGTCAGAATGGCAACCAGAACCGTCAGGGCGGCTACAACAATCGCCAGGGCGGACAGCGTCCGGCAACGGGCGGTAACAGGGAAGGAGGAGACCGCTGATGCTGCTCCCTAAGCGCGTAAAATACCGTCGCGTGCATCGCGGCAGAATGACCGGCAAAGCCACTCGCGGCACGACCGTGACCTACGGCGAGTTCGGTCTGGCTGCTACCGAGCCCGCGTGGGTGACCTCCCGCCAGATAGAGGCGGCACGTATCGCAATGACGCGTTACATCCGCCGTGGCGGTAATGTTTGGATAAAGATATTCCCGGATAAGCCGGTCACGCAGAAGCCTGCCGAGACCCGAATGGGCTCCGGTAAGGGCTCCCCCGAGTACTGGGTGGCGGTCGTTAAGCCCGGCCGCGTCATGTTCGAGATAGCAGGTGTTCCGGAGGAGACCGCACGCGAGGCGCTTCGTCTTGCGTCGCACAAGCTCCCGCTCAAGTGCAAGATAGTTGCGCGGGAAGATACGACTGGTGGTGACGAAAATGAAGGCTAAAGAGTTAAGGTCAATGTCCGCGGCGCAGCTCGAGGAAAAGCTCGGCAGCCTCAAGAAGGATCTCTTTCAGCTCCGACTCCAGCACGCCACGAACCAACTCGACAATCCGCAGCGTATCGCTGCCGTCAAGAAGGACATAGCACGCGTCCAGACGGTCATCAGCGAGCAGCGCGGCGCGTAAGGAGGATAACAGATGAGCGAAAGAGCTTTCCGTAAGACCAGGACAGGCATGGTCGTGTCCGACAAGATGGACAAAACGATAGTTGTTGCGATAGAGGAAAGGGTCAAGCACCCGCTCTACAGCAAGATAATCAAGCGCACCTACAAGCTCAAGGCGCACGACGAGTTGAACGAGTGCGGCATAGGCGATCGCGTGCGCGTGATGGAGACCCGCCCGCTGTCCAAGGACAAGCGTTGGCGTCTGGTCGAAATCATCGAAAAGGCTAAGTAAGGGAGGGAACCGAAGTGATACAGCAGGAAACACGGCTTCGTGTCGCGGACAACAGCGGCGCAAAGGAGCTCAAGTGCATACGCGTGCTCGGCGGTTCCGGCCGCAAGTACGGCAGCGTAGGCGACACGATAGTTTGCTCGGTGCGCAAGGTTACGCCGGGCGGCCAGGTCAAGAAGGGCGACGTCGTCCGTGCGGTCATAGTCCGCACCGCGAAGCCCATCCGCCGCGCCGACGGCAGCTATGTGCGCTTTGACGATAACGCAGCGGTTCTCATCCGCGAGGACAAGAACCCGAGGGGCACTCGTATCTTTGGACCCATCGCCCGTGAGCTTCGCGAGCATGACTTCATGAAGATACTGTCGCTCGCCCCGGAAGTTATATAAGGAGGGCGCGAAGAATGAACAATCTGCATATCCGTAAGGATGATACGGTGGTAGTGCTCTCCGGCAAGGACGTCGGCAAGCAGGGCAAGGTGCTCGCTACCGAGCCGAAGACCGGCATGGTCCTTGTTGAGGGCGTGAACATCGTCCACCGCCACACCAAGCCCCGCAAGCAGGGCGAGGCAGGCGGCATAATCGAGCGCGAGGGCTACATCAACGCGTCGAAGGTCATGCGCGTTTGCCCGAAGTGCAACAAGCCCACCCGCAACGCTCACAAGGTTGCTGCGGACGGCACCAAGACCCGCGTCTGCAAGAAGTGCGGCGCGGAGGACTAAGGGAGGAGGATTTAAGCTATGGCACGTCTGTTTGATAAGTACAAGGCTGAAGCAGTCCCCGCCCTTCAGAAGAAGTTCGAGTATCCGAACGTCATGATGATCCCGAAGATCGAGAAGGTCGTCATCAACGTCGGCTGCGGCGACTGCCGCGATAACGCCAAGGCTCTCGAGGCTGTCGTAAACGACATCAGCGCGATAGCCGGCCAGAAGGCGGTCGTCACCCGCGCAAAGAAGTCGGTCGCGAACTTCAAGCTCCGCGAGGGAATGCCGGTCGGCGTCAAGGTCACTCTCCGCCACGACCGCATGTGGGAGTTCCTCGACCGACTGATGAACGTCGCTCTTCCGCGCGTTCGCGACTTCCGCGGCATCAATCCGAACTCGTTCGATGGTCGCGGGAACTACGCGTTCGGTCTGACCGAGCAGCTCATCTTCCCGGAGATCGAGTACGACAAGATCGACAAGATTCGCGGCATGGACATAGTGATATGCACCACCGCCAAGACGGACGAAGAGGCTCGTGAGCTGCTCTCGCTCATCGGCGCTCCGTTCGCCCGCGCGTAAGGGAGGAAGCATCATGGCAAAGAAATCTATGGTTCTCAAGCAGCAGCGCGGTGGCAAGTTCTCCACCCGCAACTACAACCGCTGCAAGCTCTGCGGCCGCCCGCACGCGTATCTGCGCGACTACGGCATCTGCCGCATTTGTTTCCGTGAGCTGGCGTACAAAGGTCAGATCCCGGGCGTCCGTAAAGCAAGCTGGTAAAGGAGGCAGAGGAATATGCATATTACCGACCCGATCGCGGATATGCTCACCCGCATCCGCAACGCCGGAACGGCGAAACACGCGACTGTTGATGTCCCCGCCTCGAAGATGAAGAAGGCGATAGCCGATATACTCGCAAACGAGGGCTATATCTCCGCCTACCAGCTCATCGAGGACGGCGGTCAGGGTGTCATCCGCATCACTCTCAAGTACAACGGCAAGACCCACGCGATAACCGGCATCCGCCGTATATCCAAGCCGGGTCTGCGCATCTACGCCGGCACCGAGGATCTGCCGAAGGTCCTTCGCGGTCTCGGAACGGCTATCATTTCGACTTCCAAGGGCATTATGACCGATAAGCAGGCACGCACCGAGCACGTCGGCGGCGAAGTCCTCGCTTTCGTCTGGTAAGGAGGGTATAGTATGTCGAGAATTGGCAGAGCGCCCATTACCGTGCCGGCTGGCGTCGAGGTGAAGATCGACGGCTCCACCGTATCGGTCAAGGGCCCGAAGGGTACGCTCACCCAGAGCTTTAACCCGAACATGGCTATATCGCTCGAGGGCAGCGAGATACACGTCGCGCGCCCCGACGATGAGAAGGAAAACCGTTCGCTGCACGGACTGACCCGCACGCTCATTCACAACATGGTCGTCGGCGTGACCGAGGGCTACTCGAAGGAGCTTCAGATAGAGGGTACCGGTTACCGCGCGGCGAAGGAGGGCAAGAAGCTGGTCATGAACCTCGGTTATTCGCACCAGGTGTTCTTCGAGGACACCGACGAGATAACCATCGACGTGCCGGCGCCCAACCGCGTGATAATCAGCGGCATCGACAAGCAGAAGGTCGGTCAGTTCGCGGCGGAAGTCCGCGAGAAGCGTCCGCCTGAGCCGTACAAGGGCAAGGGTATCCGCTATGCCGGCGAGTATGTCCGTAGGCTCGCGGGTAAGGCCGGCGGCAAGAAGAAGTAAGGGGGTGTGCCTAGATGATTAAGAGACCGGATACTAATGCTGCGCGCCTGAATAGGCACAAGCGCATCCGCGGTAAGATCTCGGGTACGCCCGAGACTCCGAGGCTCTGCGTGTTCCGCAGCCTTTCGAACATCTACGCCCAGGTGATAGACGACGTCGCGGGCAAGACGCTCGCGTCGGCTTCCAGCCTCGACAAAGACATCAAGTCGGTCGAGGGCGCGAAGAAGGACGTCGCCCGCGCCGTGGGCAAGCTGGTGGCAGAGCGCGCCAAGAAGGCAGGCGTCGAGACGGTCGTATTCGACCGCGGCGGCTATATCTACCACGGCCGCGTTCAGGAACTGGCAGAAGGCGCCCGCGAGGGCGGACTCAATTTCTAAGGGAGGGACGACTAAAATGGCTTATAACAGGCTGCTCGGGCTTGACCCGGATGCTCTCGAACTGAGCGAGAAGGTCGTCTCGCTCAACCGCGTCAGCAAGACCGTCAAGGGCGGTCGTGTCATCAAGTTCTCGGCTCTCGTGGTCGTGGGCGATGGCAACGGACTCGTCGGATTCGGACTCGGCAAGGCGGCGGAAGTTCCGGACGCCATCCGCAAGGGCATTGACGACGCGAAGAAGAACCTCATCCGCGTCAATCTCTACAACACGACTATTCCGCACGAGGTAGTGGGCAAATTTGGTGCAGGCGCGGTGCTTCTCAAGCCGGCGCCGGAAGGAACCGGCATCATCGCCGGCGGCGCGGTTCGCGCCATCGTCGAGGCTGTCGGAATCCGCGACATCCGTACCAAGAGCCTGCGCTCCAACAATCCCCAGAACGTCGTTTCGGCGTGCATCGAGGGACTGAAGAGCCTCAAGAGCGTCGAGGAAGTCGCGCAGACGCGCGGCAAGCCCGCCGGCGCCATACTCGGTTAAGGAGGAGCGCGAAAATGGCTAAGGAAACGCTTCTTAAGATCAAGCTGGTAAAGAGCACCAGCGGACGCCTCAAGAACCATCAGGCGACCGCGGCGTCGCTCGGTCTCAAGCACATCGGTGACGTTGTGACCCAGCCGAACAACGCAGCGACCCAGGGCAAGATAGCGCTCATCCGCTACATGCTCGAGGTCGAAGAAGTAAGCAAGTAAGGAGGAGCAAGCAACTATGAAACTTCACGATCTTGCCCCCGCCCCCGGCTCGACTTCCGAGCGCAACCGCAAGGGTCGCGGCATCGGTACCGGAAACGGAAAGACCGCAGGCCGTGGACACAAGGGTCAGTGGGCGCGCAGCGGCGGCGGTGTCCGTCGCGGCTTTGAGGGTGGACAGCTTCCGCTTGCCCGCCGTCTGCCTAAGCGCGGATTCAACAACATCTTCGCAAAGCCCCTCGAGAGCGTAAACGTCTCGGCGCTCGAAGTCTTTGACAACGGCGCGACTGTCGACGCAAACGCCCTTCTCGAGCGCGGCATAATCAGCAAGTGCCGCTATGGCGTCAAAATACTCGGGGACGGCGCGCTTTCCAAGAAGCTCACCGTCAACGCGGCTGCCTTCTCCGGCTCGGCTCGCCAGAAGATAGAGGCTGCCGGAGGAAAGGCAGAGGTGGTCTAAGTGTTTACTACCATGCGGAACGCCTGGAAGGTGGCAGACCTTCGCAAGAAGATACTGTTCACCTTCTTCATCCTGCTCATCTACCGCCTGGGTTCGGCGATACCGGTGCCGAACATCCACACCGACGTGCTGAACTCGGCATTCTCGCAGTACGAGAACACGCTGTTCGGCATGATGAACATGATGAGCGGCGGCGCTTTCTCGCTCGCAACCCTGTTCGCGCTCGGCATTCAGCCGTACATCAACAGCTCGATAATCATGCAGCTGCTGACCATCGCCATCCCGGCGCTGGAGCGTATGCAGAAGGACGAAGGTGAGGAAGGCCGCAAGAAGATCGCTTCGATGACCCGCTATGTCACCGTCGCGCTCGGACTGCTTCTGGGCTTTGCCTACTATATGATGATCCGCAACGCCGGAGCGCTCTCTGACGAGGGCATCTGGACCGCGATAGTCATCATCCTCAGCTTCACCGCGGGCTCCGCGTTCGTGATGTGGCTGGGCGAGCAGATAACCGAGTTCGGCATCGGCAACGGAATCTCGATAATCCTGTTCGCCTCGATAGTCTCCCGCCTGCCCGCCGCGATAAGCTCGTTTGTTTCGGGCGTGTCCAACTGGGCAAACGGCGTCGAGATTACCGAGGAGCTCAAGGCGCAGGGCGTGCAGTCCTTCGGACCTTGGTGGATAGCGATTATCCTCGTCGGAATGGTGCTGATGATAGCCTTCGTCGTGTTCATGACCAAGGCGGAGCGCCGCATTCCGGTGCAGTATTCCAAGCGTGTTGTCGGACGCAAGATGTACGGCGGTCAGTCGTCGCACATCCCGATCAAGGTCAATATGTCCGGCGTTATGCCGATAATCTTTGCACAGTCGATAGCCTCCTTCCCGGCGACGATAGCGGCTTTCTTCCCCAAGCCGGAGGAGGGTACTTTCTGGGCGAACTTCCTGGACGGCATCTCGAACGAGTCGATCGCGTATGCGATCATCCTGCTGGTGCTGATAGTCGCGTTCAGCTACTTCTACGCGGCGATACAGTTCAGCCCGGTCGAGATAGCCAACAACCTCCGCAAGAACGGCGGATTCATCCCGGGCTTCCGCGCGGGCAAGCCGACCGCCGACTTCATCGCGAAGGTGCTCAACAAGATAACCCTGTTCGGCGCGTTCTTCCTCGGCGTAATCGCCATCCTGCCGATCATCGTCAACAAGTTCGTTTCGATAAACGGACTTCAGCTCGGCGGCACGTCGCTGCTGATAGTTGTCGGCGTTGCGCTTGAGACGGTGCAGCAGATGGAGTCGCAGATGATGATGCGTCACTACAAGGGCTTCCTCGAGTAAGGAGCGGTTTAATGAAAATCGTACTTCTCGGAGCGCCCGGCTCGGGCAAGGGTACGCAGGCGGCGAGGATAACCGCGGAATTCGGAATCCCCGCCATCTCGACCGGCGACATGCTGCGCGAGAATATGCGCAAGGGCACCGAGCTCGGGCTCAAAGCTAAGGCGTTCATGGACGGGGGCAACCTCGTCCCGGACGATATAATCCTCGAGATGGTAGGCGAGCGGCTGAAGCAGCCGGACTGCGCAAACGGTTTCCTCTTTGACGGATTCCCGCGCACGATCCCGCAGGCGGAGGCACTCGAAAAGGTGGCGGCTCTCGACTGTGCTCTGCTTCTCGATGTTCCGGATAAGTTCATCGAAGAACGCATGACCGGACGCCGTGTCTGCCCCAAGTGCGGACGCACCTACCACGTCACAAACATCCCGCCCAAGGTCGCCGGAATATGCGACGACTGCGGAACCGAGCTTGCGCAGCGCGACGACGATCGCCCCGAAACCGTCAGGGCACGCCTTCGCGTCTACCACGACCAGACGGAGCCTTTGGTAGACTTCTACAAAGGGCGCGGCATCCTGAAAGTCGTGGACGGCAGGCAGGAGCTGGATGTGGCGGCGGCGGAGATATCCGCCCTGTTGAGGAGTCTCAAATGATCACGATTAAGAACGACCATGAAATCGCGCTTATGCGTGAAGCGGGGCGCATCTCCAAGAACGCCCTCATCGCGGGAGGACACGCGATACACGCAGGCGCTACGACCGCGGAGGTCAACGCAGTTGTGGAGCGATACATCACTTCGCACGGCGCGACCCCTTCCTTCAAAGGCTACCAAGGCTTTCCCGCCGGGGCTTGCATCTCGATAAACGACGAGGTCATCCACGGCATACCCGGACATCGCAAGATAGAGCCGGGCGACGTTGTCTCACTCGACGTCGGCGCCTTCTACAAGGGATTTCACGGCGACAACGCCGCGACCTTCCTGGTGGACGGCGGACGGGAGGAGGACGCGGAGGCGAACAGACGCCTCATCGCCGTCACTCGTCAGTCCTTCTACGAAGGACTCAAGTTCTGCCGAGTGGGATACCGCATATCGGACATCTCGCACGCGGTGCAGGAGTACGTTGAAAAGAACGGATTCTCGGTCGTGCGGCCGTTTGTCGGACACGGCATCGGTCACGACATGCACGAGGATCCGGAGGTCCCGAACTACGGCAGACCCGGTCACGGACCGAGGCTCGAGCCGGGAATGACCATCTGCGTCGAGCCGATGGTGAACATGGGGACACACCACATCCGCCAGCTAAGCGACGGGTGGACGGTGATAACCGAGGACGGACTGCCGGCAGCGCACTATGAGAACACGATATTGATAACCGAAGGAGAGCCCGAGTTGCTGACAGTGGGTGACGAAGAGCTATGAAACCTGAAGTAGGCGACTTAGTCGTATCCCTCGCGGGCAGGGACGAAGGACGAATGTTTTTCGTGCTCGCGCTCGAGGACGGATACGCGCTGATAGCGGACGGACGCATGAGACGTGCGGACGCTCCCAAGCGGAAGAAGCTCAAACACCTGAGCATTGCCGCGCATCCCGACTGCAAGGTCGCGGAGAAGCTGAGAGCGGGCGAGAAGGTCCACTCGAGCGAACTCCGAAAGGGACTGGCGGAGATACTCGACGAATAGAAGGAGGGTCGTTCTTGGCAAAAGAGGATATGATCGAACTGGAGGGCACCGTCGTGGAGGCGCTGCCCAACGCCACTTTCAAAGTAGACATCGGTAACGGACATCAGATACTTGCCCACATCTCCGGCAAGCTGCGAATGAATTTCATACGCATACTGCCCGGAGACAAGGTCACGGTTCAAATGTCGCCCTACGACCTCACCAAGGGTCGAATCACTTGGAGGTCGAAATAACAGGAGGTTTTTACCATGAAAGTAAGACCGTCGGTAAAGCCCATGTGCGAAAAGTGCAAGATCATTCGCCGCAAGGGCAAGGTTATGGTTATCTGCGAGAATCCCAAGCACAAGCAGAGACAAGGTTAATGGAGGTGCAGAGTTAAATGGCACGTATAGCAGGCGTAGACCTTCCGCGCGACAAGCGCATCGAGATCGGTCTGACTTACATCTACGGTATCGGACCGAAGCTCGCAAAGGACGCTCTGGCGGCTACCGGAATCAACCCGGACACCCGCGTCAAGGACCTCACCGAAGAAGAGGCTTCGCAGCTTCGTGAGTTCATCGAGCACAACTACCACGTCGAGGGCGACCTTCGCCGCGACGTCGCGATGAACATCAAGCGCCTCACCGAGATCGGATGCTATCGCGGACTGCGTCATCGCCGCGGACTGCCGGTCCACGGTCAGCGCACCAAGACCAACGCTCGCACCCGCAAGGGGCCGAAGCGCACGGTCGCCGGTAAGAAGAAGTAAGGAGGGATAGCATGGCTGGAGCACGCAAGGGAAAGACAGTTATCAAGCGCCGTCGCGAGCGCAAGAATATTGAAAAGGGTGCGGTGCATATCCGTTCCTCTTTCAACAACACAATGGTCACGATAACCGACACGGAGGGCAACACCCTCTCGTGGGCTAGCGCAGGAGGACTCGGCTTCCGCGGAAACCGCAAGTCCACTCCGTTTGCCGCACAGTCCGCCGCCGAGACCGCCGCAAAGGCAGCCATGGAGCACGGACTCAAGACCGTCGAGGTCTACGTCAAGGGACCGGGCGCCGGTCGCGAGGCAGCTATCCGCGCACTGCAGTCGGCAGGACTTGAGGTGAACATGATAAAGGATGTCACCCCGATCCCGCACAACGGCTGCCGTCCGCCGAAGCGCCGCCGCGTCTGATATAGGAGGTATATAGGATTATGGCTAAGAATATGCAGCCTGTCGCCAAGCGGTGCAAGGCGCTCGGCATATCGCCCACAACGATGGGCTATTCCAAGAAGACCACCAAGCGCGACCCGAAGGGTCAGATCCGCCGTAAGCAGAGCGAGTACGCGCTGCAGATGGCTGAGAAGCAGAAGGTCAAGTTCGTGTACGGCATTCTCGAGAAGCAGTTCCGTGCTTACTATGAGAAGGCAGCCCGCGCGAAGGGCAACACCGGAGAGATGCTGCTGACGATGATCGAGCGCCGTCTCGACAACGTCGTCTATCGCCTCGGATTTGCGCTCACCCGCCGCGAGGCTCGTCAGGCGGTCACCCACGGTCACTTCACCGTCAACGGCCGTCGCGTGAACATTCCGTCCTACCTTGTCAAGGTCGGAGACGTCATCGAGGTTTGCGAGGGCAGCCGCCAGTCGCCGAAGTTCAAGCGCTTCGTCGGCGAGGACGCTATCCTTGTTACGACCCCCCAGTGGCTCGACCGGAATCAGGACTCGCTGCGCGGCACCGTCGTCAACCTGCCGGCGCGTGAGGACATCGACCTCCCGATCGAAGAGCACTTCATCGTCGAGTTGTACTCCAAGTAATAGACTGGATCCCTCGACAGAAATTGCTTCACCGGCGGGCATAGACCCGCAGACTACAAGGAGGGTATCGAATGGTAGAAATCGAAAAGCCCCGTATCGAATGTGTTTCGGACGAGCAGGATCAATCCTACGGAAAGTTTGTCATCGAGCCTCTCGAGCGCGGCTACGGCACGACACTCGGAAACTCGCTTCGACGCGTGCTGCTCAGCTCTCTGCCCGGAACGGCGGTCACCAGCATCAAGATCGCCGGCGTGCAGCATGAGTTCTCCACCATACCCGGTGTGAAGGAGGACGTCACCGAGATAGTCCTCAACATCAAGAGCATCATCGCGAGGCTTCACGCCCCCGAGGCGAAGAAGGTCTACATCGAGGCTACCGGTCCGTGTGAGATAACCGCCGCTTCGATAAAGACCGACGGCGAGGTGGACATCCTCAACCCGGACTGCCACATCGCCACGCTGGGCGAGGACGCCACTCTGTCGCTCGAAATGACGCTCGGTCAGGGACGCGGATACGTTCCGTCCGAGCAGAACAAGGGCGCGCAGACGATAATAGGCGACATTCCGGTGGACAGCTTCTATTCGCCGGTCAAGAAGGTGAACTACACGGTCGAGAACACCCGCGTCGGCGGCATGACCGACTACGACAAGCTCACCCTCGAGGTCTGGACGAACGGAACGATATGCCCGCGCGACGCCGTGTCGCTGGGCGCTAAGATAATCTGCGACCTGCTGAGCCTCTTTACCGACCTCAGCGAGTCTATCGGTTCGGCTTCCACCGTTGTGGAGAAGACCGAGGCGCACAAGGACAAGGTGCTTGAAATGACCATCGAGGAGCTGGATCTCTCGGTGCGCTCGTTCAACTGCCTCAAGCGCGCAGGCATAAACACCGTGCAGGACCTTATAAGCCGCACCGAGGCGGACATGATGAAAGTCCGCAACCTCGGACGCAAGTCGCTTGACGAGGTCATTCAGAAGCTGGAGAACATGGGTCTCTCGCTTGCGCACGAAGACAACTGACTCTGACTGGAGGTTTTTAGAGTATGGCAAGAAAGCTCGGGCGTCCTACCGCCCACCGTCGCGCCGACCTGCGCGGAATGGTCACGAGCCTCCTCGAGCATGGCCGCATCCAGACGACCTTTGCTCGCGCCAAGGAGGTCGCTCCGCTCTGCGAGCGCATGATAACCGTCGGCAAGCAGAACACGCTGGCATCGCGCCGCCGTGCACTCAGCTTCATAACTAAGGAGGACGTTGTCACCAAGCTGTTCAGCGAGATAGCGCCTTCGTTTGCCGATCGCAACGGCGGCTACACCCGCGTGCTGCGCATCGGACCGCGCCGCGGCGACAACGCCGAGATGGCGATAGTCGAACTCGTCAGCTATGAGCTGCCGAAGGCGGAGACGACCAACCGTCGCCGTGCCGCAGCGGCTGAGTAATTTTCAGGCGATAGAGAGAACCCGAGAATAGACGCTCGGGTTCTTTTGCTACACAAAATGAGGGGATAACGATGGATAACACACCAAACGGAGCACCGGAGAAGACTCCCGCGTGGAAGCGCGCGCTCGCGCTTGTCGGGGTGGCGGCGGTCATAGGCTTTGTCGTGTGGATGGTGGTAAGTATGCTTTCGGTGGGAGGATAACATGCTGAAATTTGAATCGGACGCGCGGTCGCTGCGTGTGCTGCTCGACGGAAAGCCGATGATAACGCACAGCACGACCGCCCCGCTGTTCGCGACAAGCGACGCCGCGCCGGAGATAAAGCTTTCCGGCGACTCGTGGTCTATCTCGGGTCGCTCGCTTCCCGAAAAACCGCTCACCCGATTTTCGCCGGATGAGGCGCACAGCTCGCTGCGCTTCGGCTCACCGCGTCGATGGATAAGCCTCGGCGTGGACGAGCGGGAGGGCGCGGTCGTGCTCAAGCTGGAGGGTTCGAGCCGCAAGTTCGCCCGCATAGCGCTGATGCTTCCCGCGCCGCCCGACTCGGCTGTCTACGGCGGAGGGGTCAGCGGTGACCTTCGCGGCCGCAAGATAACGCTGTGGGAGAGCGAGCGCAGCTCCGCCGCGTCTTCCGCGCTCCGTGAGGCGATGGGTCGCGCCGACGACCTGTCCTGCGCGCCGATAGCTTTCTTCTACGACGACGAAGGCAGCTTTGTCGCATTTCGTCACGCGGGCGGCATCGTTGCCGACTTCACACACCGCGCGCGCCGACGCTTCGAGCTGTGGGGAATGCCGGAGGAGATAATCATCGGGCGCGCCGAGTCGAGGGAGGACGCGATGCGCGGCGCCGCGTACATAGGCGCGAACCATCGCACGCCGCCGCGCTGGGCGCTCGAGGGAGTGAGCATAGGCGTGGAGGGCGGCGAGGAGGAGCTTCTGCGCCGCGTGGACAGCGTCGGACGCGCGGGTCTGCGACCGACAGCCGTCTACATCCGCGACTGGAGCGGCGCGTCCAAGAACGGTGATCCGTTCCGCGACTACGCGCCGTCGACCGCGCTCTATCCGCACCTCGGCGAGATGACGGCGCGGCTGCGCACCCGTGGCATACGCGCCATCGCGCGGGTCACGCCGCAGCTCGACCCGAGCTCGACCGCCTATCACGAGGCGGCACGGCTGGGACTTCTGCTGCGCGACGGACGCGGTGCTCCGCAGTTGTTTGACATAAACGGAATGTGCGCGCAGCTCGATCTGACCAATCCGGACGCGCGCGCGTGGGCGGCTGACATCCTCGAAAAGAAGGTGCTGTCGCTCGGATTTTCGGCGCTCAGCGCGGAGGGAGCGTCGGTCGTGCCGCCGAGCGCGGTGTGCATGTTCGGCGACGCGGTGCTGCTGCACAACCGATGGGCGCGGCTCTGGCTGGATGTCTGCAACGAGGCGGCTCGTCGCACCGGAGCGGCGGTGTTCGCTACCGGAGCGCCCGCGTTCGCGACGATGGGCGAGGTCTGCGGTTCGCCTACTGCTTGGCGGCTGGGCGAGGGCGTGGCGTCGGCTGCGTCGGCGGTGCTCGGTCAGGCGGCGGTCGGAGTGGGCGTGGTCTACGCCGACGCGCGAGCGGGACTGCTTGCGTCGCCGCCAGAGCTTCGGTCGCAGCAGTTGGTGCGATTCGCCGAGCTCAGCGCCTTTCTGCCCCACTTCCGCTTCCCGACGGTGGGCACCGACGCGCTCGACCCGTCCGACATGCAGCTTGTGGCAAACATGGCAAAGCTGCACGCGCGTCTCGCGCCGTATATCGCGGTGCTCGTTCAGCGCTATCTCGACGGAGGTCTTCCCCCCGTCCGACCGTCGTCCGCCGCGAGGAGCACGCAGTTTTTCGTCGGCGACGACCTGACCGTAGCGCCGGTAGGCTCGACCGAGTCGAACACGGCGGACGTCACGCTTCCCGAAGGCGCGTGGGTGCGGCTGCTCGACGGCAGCGACTACACGGGAGGTCGGCATCGGGTGGAGGCGCTGCCCGGATTTCCGGCGGCGTTTTACCGAAGGGACAGCGAGCACGCGACCTTCTTCCGCTCGATAATCCGCGACATGAAGATGTAAAATTACAGCCGGAGGGTTTTCCACCTCCGGCTGTTTTTATACTCTCACCGCGACCTCGCCAAGCTCCTCGAAAAACTCGTACGGCAGGAGGTAGTCGCCCACGCGCATGAGTTCTTCCAACTGCTTCAGGCTCTCCACCGCGACCACCGCCGCCGCGTTTATCTCGGGGTGGGAGAGCACATACGCAAGCGATATCTCGGCGGGACTGCGTCCGGTCTTCTCGCTCCACCGCCGCACAAGCGCGAGCCGATGCTCGTTTTCCTCGCCGTCTAGCGCGTCCGCAAACCTCGGTGTCTCGCCCCATATCCGCTTGCAGAAGTAGCCCCACGCGAGCGCGGAGTAGGCGAGAAGCAGCGTGTCGCGGTGGCGGTAGCCAGAGTACTCGCCGTCCGCGTTCAGCCCTACGCAGCCCTCGCCGAACGCCTCGCGCAGCGCGTCACGGTCGACCACCGCCAGGCTCCACTGCACCGAGCTTGCGACAAGCGACGGAAGCCCGCGCTCGAACGCCACGCGGTTCACCTCGTCTATCAGCCCGAGCGTGCGGTTCGCGGCGCCGACCGCGCGGATGTCGCCCGAGCGGACGTACTCGTCCAGCGTCTCGAGCAGCGCGTCCGGATAGTCGAACCCGCAGCCGGGCATATACAGGTCGATGTGAGTGCCGAGCGCGGTCAGGCTCGCCTCGATGTCCTCCTTCAGCGACTCGCGGCAGGTCGCCATGTCCACGCCGCAGCGCCCGCCCTTGGTTATCACCGTCAGCCGGTCGCGCCCGCTCCGACCCTTAAGCCACCTGCCGAAAATCTCCTCGCCGACGCCGCGCCGCAGGTCGAAGGCCAGGCCTCCGCGCTCGACGTAGCGGTCGTACACCTTGTGCGCCAGCTCCTCGCGGTCGGCGCTCTCGAAGTTCGCCGTGCCGAGGATAACGCCGCTTGTGTCGATGAAGTGATCGGACGCGTCTATATAAATATGCCGCATTTTGACATTTCCCCTTTCATAAAAACCATCATATCGGTTATTATAAGGGGAAAATGATGATTTATTCGAGGCAATCTCCGCCGGTGCGCGTGATAAGCTCGACCATCTCGCGTGGCGTCTCGACGCAGGCGATCGCGCCCGCGTTCTCAAGCTCCTCGCGGCTGCCGAAGCCCCAGAGCACGCCGAGCGTAGGGATGCCGAACGCCGCCGCGCCCTCCACGTCGTAGAGGCGGTCGCCTATCATCAGCGCCTCCGACTTGCCGAGCTTCAGCTCGTCGAGTATGTACGCTATGACCTCCATCTTCTCACTGCGAAGCCCATCCACCGAGCCTGCGACCAGGTCAAAATACTGCTCCAGACCGCGATCGGCGAGCATCTTTCTCGCGTTTATTTCCCACTTGCTCGTCGCGACGACCAGGCGGTATCCCGCGGATCTGAGTGCTTTCAGCGCGTCGACTATGCCGTCATACGGCGTGTAGCGGTCGAGCAGCTTAAAGTGCAGTTCGCGGTAGGTTTCGATGCAGTTTTGTATCTCGTCGTCGGGAAAACAGAAAAACTTTGAAAACGAGTGCTCGAGCGGGGGACCGACGCACTTTCGCATGTCCTCGAGCGTGTATCCCGTCCTGCCGCAGCGCTCGAGCATACCGATTATCGCGCCTCCGACCGCGGGCAGCGAGTCGAACAGTGTGCCGTCGAAGTCGAAGAGCAGAGTCTTTCGCATAGCCGCCTCCTTCTGAAATTGGTGACTAAAGTATACCAGATGTTCGGACGAAATGCAATTTGACTAGATACAAATTTTGGTGTATCATAGAAGCGTGAACGTGAAAAAATCAAAACAGGGAGGCATCTCGCTATGGCACGCTTCAACGTGAATTTCATCTCGTACAATCTCGTCCGCGCGGTGGACATCACCGTCATCGTACCGTCGGTCACCTGCCCCGAGTGCATGACCCGCGACGGCGCGAAGCCCTCGCACACACCGAAGGAGAAGTATCCGGTGCTCTATCTGCTGCACGGATTCGCGAACAATCACGCGACCTGGGGCGGCTACGCCCGCGTCGAGCTGTTCGCCGAGGAGCATCAGATAGCGGTGGTGATGCTGTCCGCCGAGAACAAGGCTTATCGCAATCAGCCGAACGGCGGCGACAGGTTCTTCGACTTTGTGTCGGAGGAGCTGCCCGAGTTTATAAAGGGATACTTCCCGATATCCGACCGTCCGGAGGACACCTACATCGCGGGACTGTCGATGGGCGGCTACGGCACGTTTATCCACGGCTTCAGCCATCCCGAGCGCTTCGCCGCCATGTGCCCGCTTAGCGCGGCGGTGAGCATGGGAAGACGCGACGGCGAGGAGTTCGACCCGACCACCGATCCCGAGTCGCTCGCCGAGGGCATAGCAAAGAGCGGAAAGAAGTTCCCGAAGCTCTACATCGCCTGCGGCAAGCAGGACTTCCTTTACGACGCGAACGTGAAGTTCCGCGACAAGCTCCGGTCGCTCGGCGCGGACGTGACCTGGGACGAGACCGAGGAGCACGGTCACGAGTGGCGCTTCTGGGATCTCGAGCTTGAGCGCGCGCTCAAGTGGCTGCCGCGCACCGACGCGTATGCAGGCTCGGCGCGCAAGGTCTAAAGCATAAATCAGCGCAAAAACACCACGGAGGCAGCAGATGGAATACAACCGCTTTGAACGATTCTGCGCGCGCCACGAGCGATGGGGCGTGCGGAATCTCATGCTCTACGTTATTATCGCGAACGTCGCGCTGTTTATTCTGGGCACGACGCAGTACGGCTCGAAGTTCATAGTCGACTGGCTGCTGTTCATGCCGTCGAAGATAGCTGCGGGGCAGATTTGGCGCGTGATAACCTTTGTCCTCATCCCGAACGTGGGCGACATCTTCTCGCTCGCGCTGTCGTCGATGTTCTACTTCTTCGTAGGCAGGGTGCTGGAGAGCCAGTGGGGACGGCTGAAGTTCACCATCTATTACCTCGCAGGAGTGCTGCTCCAGGCGGCATTCGCGGGGATAATGAGCATCTGGTACGGCGACCTCGTGTCGATCTACACGCTCAGCGGCGCGCACTATCTCAACATGTCGCTCTTCCTCGCGTATGCGATAATCAACCCGGATGGCATGGTGCGGATGTACCTCGTCATCCCGATAAAGATGAAGTGGCTCGCGCTGATAGACCTCGCGTACATCCTGGTAGGCGTGGTGCTCAATCCCTTCCCGCAGAACATGTTCCCGCTGGTCGCGCTGCTAAACTGCGCGCTGTTTTTCGCGCCGCGGGCGTTCCATATGCTGCGCCGCAAAAAGTTCGAGACCTCCAACCGCATCGACTTTCAGAAGAAGGCGCGCGAGCACGAGAAGGCGGTCAAGAAGCGCGGCTACACCCACCGCTGCGTGGTCTGCGGCAAGACCGACGTGACCAACCCGGAGGAGGAGTTCCGCTACTGCTCCCAGTGCAAGGGCTACGCCTGCTACTGCTCGGAGCACATACTCAACCATACGCATATCAAGTGAGAAAGCGCAACAAAAACGGAGGGCACAAGCCCTCCGTTTTTTGTGTTTTACTGCTTTACATACACATCCAGCTTGTTGTACGGTATCTCGATGCCCGCCGCGTCGAGGTCGAGCTTGAGCTGCTCCTCGAGCTGGAACCGAAGCGTCCAGTAGTCGCCCGCCTTGCACCACGGGCGTACCGCGAAGATTATCGCCGACGCGCCGTGCTCGGTCACCGCCACCGTCGGTTCGGGTTCGGGCAGCACGAGCGGGTTTTTCTTCACCGTCTCGCTTATCACCTGCTTTGCGCGGAGGATGTCCGCCGAGTACGCCACCGACGCGGTGAGGTCGAGCCGGCGCAGTTCCTCGCGCGAAAAGTTCTTTATCGTCTTGTTGACGAGCTGTCCGTTCGGCACGATGACCTGGCGGTTATCCGGCGTTACGAGCACGGTAGAGACGATGTCTATCTTCTTGACCGTGCCCACCTCGCCGTCCACCTCGACGGTGTCGCCGGTGGAGAGCGGTCGGGTGATGAGCAGGAACATTCCGCCCGCGATGTTGCCGAGGCTCGACTGCATCGCAAGCCCGATAGCCACCGCGCAGCTCGCGAACGCGGTTATTATGCTGGTGGTGGGTATGCCGAGTTTTCCGAGCGCGGTTATCAGACCGAGCACGATGATGAGTATCCGCGCAGCCGTAGCAAGAAACGCCACAAGCGACAGGTCGAGGTGCGTCTTTCCGAGAGTGCGGGTTATCACCTTCGCCGCGACATGCGCGAGGATGAAGCCCGCCGCCGCGATGACTATAGCGAGCAGTATGTTAAGTCCGGTGGTCATAAGCCACGCGCGTATCGACAGCCACGCCGCCGAGTCGAAGAAGCCGAGCGCCGAGTCCGTAGAGCCGGTAAATCCTTCAGTACCTCCCATTTTGAATGCCTCCCGAATTATTATGTCGAACCGTGTCTATTATAGCGGCTTTCAAGGCAGTTTGCAACCGCCGCGCGGCTTGACAGTGCTCCGGTTTTGGATTAAAATGAAAAAGACAGTTATCGTCTCAAGGGGGAGGGGAATTTCTTGGCGATATTCATTCGCGACAAGAGCTTCTATCGCACGCTCGCGCGGCTGGCGATACCGATAGCGCTCAAAAACCTGATAACGCTGTCGGTCGGACTTGCGGACAACGTGATGGTGGGAAGCCTCGGCGAGGCGGCGATATCCGGCGCGTACATGGCAAATCAGCCGACAAACCTGCTTCAGACGGTGGTCGCCGACGTCGCCACCGCGATGACGATACTCGCGACG
>CAMNWZ010000007.1 GCA_946566645.1 uncultured Clostridia bacterium | reverse complement strand
GCTTCGGCGGCGGACGGCTCGACATACCGGCTTATCCTGCTCGGAGCGTCGGTGCTGACACTAGCTGTAGGGTTGTTGATCGCGTTCAAATACAAGAAGTGGTGATTTGCACCAAAAGACCGTGGAATTTGAAATTCCGCGGTCTTTTTTGCTTGAGGATGTTTCCGAAACACGAAACGGTCACAGAAAAATTTTAGACACACTTTTGAAATTTTATGTTGCATTTTTATGTAAACTGTGATATATTATAGAAGCGGGCGGGAATCGACAGTCGACTCGCCCATATACACCAAGTACCCAACGGGTCTGGAGGCGTTGATTATGAAGGCAAAGAAGTTTATCGCCGCGATACTGGCGGCAGTCATGGTTCTCGGCATGTCCGGAAACTTCGCGTTCGCCGCGGAGACGGAGAGCGGCAGCGGCGGCTATCACTACGAGCAGCTCGACGGGACGGCAAAGGTCATCTACGCCGGCATCGGCAAGATGGATCTCGCGAGCGGCACCGACGAGTACGACATCGTGAACGACTTCGGCTTCGCGCTGAGCGGCAGCGAGCTGAACCGTGCGATGAACGCGGCGCGCTATGCCTATTACGCCGACCATCCCGAGATGTTTTATGTCAACTTCTCGAAGCTGACTCTGCGCACCACGCAGGACGCGTCGGGACGCAAGCACATCTACATCGGCTCGGGCAGAAACGCGAGCTATCTGGTCGACGCGTTCGCCGACAATACCGCGGTGCAGACCGCCATAGGCGAGTTCGACGCGCGCGTGAACGCCATAGTCGACGCCGCGAAGGCGCTGACCGTCGCAGAGGGCGAGAGCCTTCAGGCGGCGCAGATAAAGTATGTGCATAACGAGATGATAAACAACGTTTCCTACCGCCTGGAGGACACCGCGGCGGAGGGCAACGCGTCCCTTCTCGGCACTCCCTACGGCGTGTTGGTGAAGAAGCAGGGCGTCTGCGAGGGATATGCCCGCGCGTTCAAGACGGTAATGGATGAGCTCGACATAAACTGCATTCTGGTGCAGGGCGTGCATCAGTACGACGGCGAGCTGGCGGTAAACCACATGTGGAACTATGTGGAGATAACCGACTCTGCCGCGGCGCGCGCCGGAGGCAGATGGTACGCGGTGGACGCAACGCTCGACGACCCGGAGATACCCATTGTCGCGAATTCCGAGCATATAATGGAATATAACAAGTACTACAACTACTTTGCCGATTACGGCAAGGACGGATTCGAGCAGGAGAAGTATCTGCTCGCCGGTCAGCTTACGATGAACGATAAGCACTTCGAGGCGGAGGAGGTCTCCGCCGCCGGAGGTTATCGCTTTGCCTATCCCACGCTGGAGGAATATGATTTTACGGTTACCGGCATAAACAACGACCTTGACGGCTTTAAGGTGATTGCAAAGGATGTTCCCAGCAGCGTCTCCGATGAAATGACCACCGAATATCAGTTCAGCTATCTGGGCATGACGGTCAGTGAGGCAAGGGAAAAGGGAATTTATCTGGTCTGGCGCTATTACAAAGAGGAAAACGGCGAGGTCGTACCGCATTACGGAGAATACGGCAGCTGGTTCTACATTGACACCGAGGCATACACCATTAAAGAAGAAAACGGATACACCACAATTCAGGAAGGCAAGGTTCCCTATGTGGAGATAGCCGCGACCTCCGTGCCGCCTGAGAAAAATCCGGATAAGCCCTATGCGTATCTTACCTATCAGGGAGACGACTCCGGGCTGATAGCCAGAACCGGCAAGATATACAACAAAAACCAGAGCAAATATGTACCGCCCCCGTTCATCCTGAGGCAGACCCCCACCCAGACCGCTTCCGTCTTTATCAGCGACAAATTCTATCACATCACCGTGGAGTACGACGATAAGCTGGTACTGGCAGAAGGTTATGACTCGGCGGCGGACATTAGGACAAAAATCACCTGCCGGTCCCGCCTGGGAGCCTATGTCACCGGCGATCAGTATTCCGAGATAAAGAACTTCAAATGGGACGGCGACAGGACGGTGGAGTTCGATATGAAGTTCTCCCGAATGTATGCCGATGACAACGTCATCTACAACGTCTACCTCGAGGGACTGGTGGGCGAGGCCAGCAAAAAGACGCCGAATCCGATCTGTTACAGCGCCCAGCAGAAGACCGTCTGCCCCAGCATCATGGCGCGGGACGGCAACTGGGATATATTCGCAAAGCCAACCCTGCTGGAGAGCGACGACCTCTCGATGAATGGCTGGAAGACCTCCAACGGACAGCAGGTCTCCGACCTCCTGAAGGATCGCCTGACGCTGGTCACCACCAAGACCACCGAGAAGCAGAATGAGCAGATATCCGAGCAGGTCGATGAGAAGGTAAAGGACAACATCATCAGCAGCTCCACCTACAACATAACCCTTTCGGTCTGCAAGACGATGATCGTCAAGACCGGAGACAAGGTCAAGGTTCGTCTCGGATTCCCCGAAGGCTACGGCCCGGACGACGAGGGCGTCACATTCAAGGCGTACCACTTCACGAGAGACAGCCAGGGCAATGTCATAGACGTGGAGGAGATAGGCTGCGTCGTCACACAGTACGGTCTGATAATCACCTGCGACGCGTTCTCGCCGTTCATGATAGCGGCGGTGGAGAAGGACGAGACGGCGGCGGAGGACAGGACGGTCGTCGTCACCACCTCCGACGGCGGCAGCGTGTCCGGTGCGAATCTGGACGCGAGCGGCATCGTTACGCTCGGCGAGGACGGAAGCCAGACAGTGACCTACACGGCAAGCAAGGGCTATCGTATAGAGTCGATAACCGTCTGCGGCAGGGACATCGAGGTCACGAACAATCAGACCATGACCGTGACCGTCGGCTATGACGACGTTCAGAACGCGAACAACATCGTAAACGCGAATTTTGTCGCCGAGGAAGTCGCCGCGAAGGACGAGGCAGCCGGTCAGACACCGGTAAAGCCGACCGCCGAAGCCGCGGTTATCGACGGCATGCCCGCGAGCAAGTCGGTGAGCGAGGGCGGCACGCTGAAGATAGCGCCGACCGTCGATAAGCAGACCGACAGCGTGCAGACCTTCCAGTGGTACAAGGACGGCGTGAAGCTGGAGGGCAAGATAGGCAAGTATCTCGACATTAAGAACGTGAAAATGAGCGACGCGGGCAGCTACACCCTCAAGGTGACTACCACCGTCGGCACGGTGAGCGCCGAGGCGGAGAGCAGCGCCTGCGTGGTCACGGTGACCCCGAGACCGAGACCCGTCGGCGGCGGATCGAGTTCGGTGACCGCTTCCGACCCCGAGCCGGTAAGCTACACCGTGAGCGTTGGCAGCGTAACAAACGGCACTGTGAGCGTCAGCCCCGAGTCCGCCGAGAAGGGGGACACCGTGACGGTCACGGTCGTGCCGAACGACGGATACGAGCTTAGCGAGCTGCTGGTGCTCGACAAGGACGGAGGAGCCCTGAAACTGACGCAGAAGAACGCCACCCGCTACACCTTTACCATGCCCGAGGGCAGGACGACGGTGAGCGCGTCGTTCGTTGAGAGCGCTGTCGATGATATAAGCGTATCCTTCGGCGACGTGGCGGAGAGCGCCTACTACTACGACGCGGTCGTCTGGGCGGTGAACAAGGGCATAACCAACGGCATAACCGCCGACGAGTTCCGTCCGAACGTCTCCTGCACCCGCGCCCAGATGGTCACCTTCCTCTGGCGCGCCGCGGGTTCGCCCGAGACCGACGGAGAAAGCCCGTTTGTCGACGTGGCTGAGAGCGCCTACTACTACGACGCAGTCCTGTGGGCGGTGGAGAATGGCATAACCAACGGCATAACCGCCGACGAGTTCAGACCGAACTCCTGCTGCACCCGCGCTCAGACGGTCACCTTCCTCTACCGCGCGGGCGGTTCGCCCGAATCTTCGAGCAGCAGCTTCACCGATGTGGCGGCGGACGCCTACTATGCCGACGCCGTGTCTTGGGCAAAGACCGCCGGCATCACCGCGGGAGTGGGGAACAATTCGTTCAACCCGAACGCGTACTGCACCCGAGGGCAGATAGTGACATTCCTCCATCGCAGCGCGCAGTAAGCCGAACAGAAAATCCAAATGAAAAGAAGGACGCGTCGCGCGACGTGTCCTTCTTGTTTTTAGATAAACGCAACCAAATGAGCATGAAAAATCCGTGAAATAATCAATTTCACGGATTTTGCTGGTGGACCTGAAGGGGATCGAACCCTCGAACCTCACGGATGCGAACCGTGCGCTCTCCCAGCTGAGCTACAGGCCCATATTCGGTTGTCCTGTGGCGACTTACCGTCGCAACACTGGTTATTGTACCACACCGATTCGGATTTGTAAAGTGCCTTTGCGAATTTTTTTAGCGGCGTCGGAATATCATGCGCAGAGCGAGCAGCAGGATGATGCCGAAGAACGCGCCGCCGGTCGCAAGTCCCATCGTGTGCGCAAACGCGGCATCGCCTTCGCCGAAGGTCGAGATGAGCGAAGTTTGCAGCGAAAACATTGACACAAGCGCGCTTGCGAGCGTGAGTATCTTCTCGGCGGAGACGATGAGGTCGTCCCGCTTGCGGTATTTCAACACGTTGCGTATCGCGAGCGTTATGTTGTAGAACGCAAACGCCGCTACGCCGTAGATGAGATATCCCGGATAGCTGCTCGACTCGCCGCGAAATATCGCGTTGTAGCATATCGCGCCGAGCGCGGCGGTCAGCAGCAGCAACACCCCTCCGCACAGCCGATAGAGGCGAAGCACCGCCGCGCGGTCATCGCCCAGACGATGCGCGCCGTAGAGCAGCAGCACCCGCGCGCCGGCAAGCATGATGTAATATGCGGCGAGCGCGCCGAACCACGGACTGCGATATTATATCCCGAGGAAAGCCTCGTACGCACAGAAGAACAGGACCACGGCGAGCGAGATCTTCAGCCGAAATATCTGCTCGACGCGGTACCGCCGTATCGTCTCCCGAACGCCGCCCACTTAACTCAGCAGCGCGGCAAGTTCGTCGGTCGACGGAGAATCTCCGACCCAGCTGCCATAGTGCGCGTGGGTGACGGTCAGGTCGGGGGAGAGGACGAAGCAGGCGGGAAGCTGCTGCTCGTTGCCCTCGTACTTTCCGTGCGAAAATCCGCTGTTCTTCATCGCCTCGAAGCGCGCGACGACCGCGGGGTCGTTTATGTCCGGACGCTCGGTCATAGAGCCTATCTCAAACAGCTTGTACAGCTCCTGATCGGGGTCGCAGATGATGTCAAACGGCAGCTCGCCCGGCTTCACCTGCTCGTGTATCGTATCCGGCACCGACTGAAGCACGATAAACATCTTCCCGCCGGTCGCTGCTATCTTCGCGTGCTCCTTTGCGTAGTTGTGAATGTCCATCTGGCAGAGGGTGCAGCCGTAGTAGCGCAGAAACACCAGCGCGGTCTTGCCGGTGGTGCTCACCGCGTCGGACAGCTTCAAGCTGCTTTCGTACGCGGTGTCAAAGGTGAAATCGGGCATCTTAGAGCCGACGGTTATCTTAGCCATTGTTCTGCCTCCAAAGAGATATTTCGCACGTCCATTCTACCACATCCGAACGATGGGCGCAAGCGCCTCTACTCCATGCCCTTCGCTGTTCTCGCGAGCGCCGCGCCGATGACCGACTCCGCGCCCGCATCGATGAGCGTCCGAGCGCACTCGCGCATCGTCGTGCCGCTGGTGTAGATGTCGTCTATCAGCAGCACGCGCTTGCCCGCGACCAGTTCGGGCGCAACCACGCGGTACACGCCGCTCACGTTCTGTTCGCGCTCCCGACGGCTGCCGAGACCGGAGTTTGCGGGCGTGTCGCGGAACTTTTCGAGCGTGCTCACCGGAGCGTCGTCCAGCGCGAGCGCGACAGCGGCGGCGAGAAGCATCGCCTGATCGTATCCGCGCTCGCTCTTGCGCTTTGAGCTGACCGGCGCCCATGTTATCAGGTCGTACTCGCCGTCAAATCGGCGCTTTATCTCGTCGGCGAGCATCCTGCCGAACGGCGTGGCGTAGCCCATCTTGCCGCCGAATTTGTAGCGGTGAAGTGCCTCGCGGACATTGTCGCGGTAGACAAGCGGCGCGCAGACACGACCGAGCTCACCGCTCGGCGGTATCAGCTCCTCGCCCCACGGAAGCTCGCGCCGGCATTTTCGGCAGACGCGGTCGCCGCGTTCCGAGCGCTCGAGAGGTCGCTCGCAGAAGACGCATCGAGGTGGGAAGAACAGGTCGGCTATCGTGCTGAATATGCCCATAAGACCCCTCCGTTTCTGTGCTGTCCGTTTGTCGTGTACCGATTATTGTTCGGAAAGGCGGTATTTCAGTCCGCTGTACCGCCTCGTTCTGCGGTTTGTGGTCACCATCTGCGCCACCGTCTGGCGCGAGCCGACGATGACGAGCAGCGACTGCGCGCGGGTGAGCGCGGTGTAGAATACCTGTCGGGTGAGCAGCCTCGGCGACGCGTCGGACGCGACGAGCACCACCGCGGGATACTCGCTGCCCTGCGACTTGTGCACCGTCATGGCGTACGCCAATTCGAGCTGGTCGAGCAGCTCGAACGGATAGACGACGTAGCGGTCGTCGTAGCGCACCGCCAGCGTCTCCGCGCGATTGTTTATCTCGTCTATTCGACCGATGTCGCCGTTGAACACGCCCATTCCCGTCTCGGAGGTGGTTGTCGAGCGCCACTGGAGGTCGTAGTTGTTCTTGATGTGCATCACGCGGTCGCCCTCGCGGAACACAAACTCGCCGTTCTTGCGCTCCGCCTTCCGCTCGGACGGCGGGTTTATCGCGGCTTGCAGCAGCCGGTTGAGCGATGCCGTGCCCGCGGGACCGCGCCGCGTGGGGGAGAGCACCTGGATGCGCTCCGGCTCAAATCCCATCTTCGCGAGCCGCCGTATGCATAGGTCGACCACCGTGTCCGCCACGTCGGTCGGCTCGCCGCGCTGGATGAAGTAGAGGTCGCCGTCCTTGTGCCTAAGCTCGGGAAGCTCGCCGCGGTTGACCGAGTGCGCCGCGAGAATGATGTTCGAGCTCTGCGCCTGACGGAAGATGTCCACCAGCCGCACCGTGTCGATAACGCCGCTCGCGAGCAGGTCGGCAAGCACGCTGCCCGGTCCGACGCTCGGAAGCTGGTCGGGGTCGCCGACGAGTATCAGCCGCGCGTCCGGCTTGAGAGCCTCGATGAGCGCGGCGAACAGGGGCAGGTCGACCATCGAACACTCGTCGAGGATGACCACGTCGGCGGTGAGCGGATCGTCCGCACCGTGGACAAAGCTGAAGCCCGCGTCCGCGTCCTCGCCGAAGTCGACCTCGAGCAGACGGTGCACCGTCACCGCGTCCCGTCCGGTGAGTTCGCTCAGACGCTTTGCCGCGCGTCCGGTCGGGCTTGCGAGACGGGTGTCCAGACCCATGCGGTCGAACACCTCGAGCATACCGCGAACCGTCGTCGATTTTCCGGTGCCCGGTCCGCCGGTCAGCAGCATAACCCGCGAGCTTGCGGCGACGCGTATCGCCTCGCTCTGAAGCGGCGCGTATTCGAGCGTCTGCTTCGAGCTGATGTCGGCTATCATCCTGTCCAAATCTTTCGGAGGCGCGGGAGGGTTGAGCGCCATGAGTTTCAGGCGCGACGCGGTCTCGCACTCGGCTTCGTACAGCCGTCGCAGATAGACCGCGTCCGTGCCCGCGATGTCCTCGCGCAGCAGTGTCTTCGAGTCGCACAGCCGATCTATCGCCGCGTTCGTAAGCTCCTCGCTCACCGACAGCAGCTGCGCGGTGGCGGCGGCGAGCTTGTCGGCGGGGATGAAGACGTGACCGTTCTGCGTGTTGAAATCAAGCTCGTAAATGACCCCTGCGTCGACGCGAGCCGCGTCCTCCTCACCGAAGCCCAGGTCGAGCGCCATGCTGTCCGCGAGCGCGAAGTCGACGCCGAGGTCGTCGGAGACGAGTATGTAGGGGTTGGTGCGAAGGCAGTCGCCCGCGAACTCGCCGTAGATGCGGTAGAGCCGCAGCGCGACCTCGGGGCGTATCGAGTAGCTGATAAGCTGCTCCATCAGCCGACGGATGCCGAGCTGACGCTTGAAGGTCTCGCTTATCTTTATCGCCTTCGGCTTGGTAAGCCCCGGTACCTCGGCAACGAGTTCGGGGTGGTTCTCGAGTATGTCGAAGGTATCCCGCCCGAACTTCTCCACCAGACGCTTGGCACTGATAGGACCGATGCCGGGCAGGTTGCCGCTGGAAAGATACTGCACAATCGCGACCTCGCTTGCGGGAAGGGTGCGCTCGGCGCTCTCCGCCTTGAACTGCTCGCCGTAGGAGGCGTGGCGCGTCCAGCTTCCCTCCACCCGAAGCTCCTCGCCCACGCCGATGAACGGCAGGTTTCCCACGACGGTCACCGGATGATCGGCTCCGTCGACAATGAGGCGGAAGACGGCGTAGCCGTTCTTCTCGTTCTGATAGACCACGCTCTCGACCACGCCGCACAGCTCGTTAAGACTGTGCAGCTCCTCCTCGAGTTCCGACTCGAACTCGCTGTCGAAGTCCTCAGCCATCCGTCCTACCTCCCTTGTTTTCGTCATCCTCACTCCGAGCGCGAGCAGAAAAAGCGCTATTATCCCAAACGCCGCAGCTCCCGCGATGAACGTCTCGAACAGCCACATATGCCGCACCTCCGCCCGTAATAGGGCAGTATATGCGGCGACAAATCGCGCGGTTCAGCCGAATATCGCGTTCACACCGTAGGTTATCACGCTCATTACAACGCCCGCGACGAGCACTCCGAGCGCTATCGCCGGCATCGCGTGCTTGAGCCGAAGGTCCATTATCGCGGCGACGAGCGCGCCTGTCCACGCGCCGGTGCCGGGCAGCGGAACGGCGACGAGGACGAACAGTCCGAACCACATCATGCTGTGCGACAGCACCTTGTTCGCGCCGTTTTTCGCCTTCTGCTCGAGGCGATAGACAAGGTTTCCGAACCTTCCCTTGTCCTTCAGCCAGTCGAAAATCTTGCGGATAAAGAGGATTATAAACGGCGCGGGCAGCAGATTGCCAATAACCGACACAGCCATCACCTGCCACCAGGGCAGCTCGAACGCGAAGCCGTAGGGTATAGCGCCGCGCAGCTCGACGACCGGCAGCATGGATATGCCGAATGTAGCGAGTAAGTGCCAGAAGTTTGCCATTTTTCCTCCAAAAATCGTTTTACATCTTGAAAATTATGCCCACTATCGCGCCGAGCACGATATAGACGATGGGATGTATCTTCTTCCAGAAAGTGCCCGCGAGGAAGACGCAGAGCGCGAGTATCAGCTTGGGCAGGTCGAACATCCCGAGAAAGCTCGAAAACGCGGGCGCGGCGGTGAATGTGCCAAGGTTTATTATCGACGCGGTGAACACCTGCCACGCGGCGGAGGCAATAAGCGCCGCGACCGCGGGTCGAAGGGTGTAGAACGAGCCGGTGACGAATCGGTTCTGCGCGAACTTTTGCAAAAACTTCGCGACTATCATTATCACGATTATCGACGGCGTTATCAGCGCCAGCGTCGCGATTATCGCGCCCGGGACTCCGGCGGCGTTGTAACCCGCATAGGTAGCGATGTTTATGCCGATGGGACCGGGGGTGGACTCGCCGACCGCTATCATGTCGGGGATGACCGCGATGTCCAGCCAGTCGTAGCGCTCGGCTATGTCGTAGATGAACGGCACGGTCGCGAGCCCTCCGCCTATGGCGAACAGTCCGGTCTTGAAGAACTCCCAGATGAGGTGAAGAAGCGTCGTAAGCATTACTTCTGCGCCCCCTTCTTCGCGGCGTGACCCTTTGCCGCCTCAATGATAAGTCCGAGCGCTATCGCGCACGCGACGACGATTATCGGGCTTATCGAGAACACGAGCAGTACCGCGAGGGTGGCGACGAATATGACCGCGCCGACCCAGTCCTTGACGCCGGTCTTGGTCATCTTAATCACCGCCTGGGCGATGAGGGCGCAGACAACGGCACGGATGCCGCCGAGCGCGTGGATGACATACTCGTTTTCAAAGAAGTTGGAGATGAGCGCCGCGATGAGCGTGATTATTATGACCGACGGAGCGACGACGCCGAGCGTGGCGATTATGCCGCCGGGAATGCCGTAGAGTTTCTTGCCGATGAATGTCGCGACATTGACCGCTATCACACCGGGAGTACACTGACCGACGGCGTAGTAGTCCATCAGCTCCTCCTCGGTCGTCCAGCCGTATTTCTCCACCACCTCGCGCTGAAGCAGCGGCAGCATGGCGTATCCGCCGCCGAAGGTGAAGCCGCCTATCCGCGCGAAGGTGAGAAAGAGACGAAGGTAGTTCTTCAGCATTGTGATCCCTCCAAAGACCAAACTCTCACATATAGAATACTAACACGCATCCGCTCCGAAAGCAAGTAAAAAAACGGTAAACTCGCCTTGACAACCCGCCCGATTTGGTTTAATCTGAAATTGATGAAAAAACAGGCGCGGGAGGGAAGGACATGAGCTGTTTTCTTGGAATAGACCTCGGCACGAGCGGACTCAAAAGCGTGCTAATTGATGAAAAGGGAAAGGTTCTGGCGTCGGCGACGGTGGAGTATCCGCTCTATCAGCCGCAGAACGGATGGGCTGAGCAGGACGCGGACGACTGGATAGAGGCGGCGAAGACCTCGATACACACCGTGCTCAGCGACGCGGGGCTGTCCGCCGACGCGGTCGCCTGCGTGGGTCTGACCGGTCAGATGCACGGGCTTGTGCTGCTCGACGACCGCGACCGTCCGATACGCCGCGCGATACTCTGGTGCGACGGCAGAAGCTCCGCCGAGTGCGACGAGATGACCGTCCGCGCGGGCGGGCGTGACAAGCTGATAGAATACTGCGCGAACCCGGCGATAGCGGGTTTTACCGCGTCAAAGGCGCTGTGGGTGCGGAATAACGAGCCTGAGAACTGGCAAAAGGCGAAGAAGATGCTGCTTCCGAAGGACTATCTGCGCCTTCGCATGACGGGGGAGTACGCCTCCGACGCGTCGGACGCGAGCGGGATGCAGCTCTACGACGTGGCCCATCGCCGCTGGTCGGACGAGCTGCTGAAAGCGTTTGAGATAGACAGGGAAATGCTTCCCGACGTGTACGAGAGCCCGGAGGTCTGCGGTCGGGTGACAGCTTCCGCCGCCGCCGAGTTTGGGCTGCAAGCGGGAACGCCGGTGGTTGCGGGAGCAGGGGACAACGCCGCGTCTGCGGTCGGCATGGGCGCAGTCCGCGAGGGAGAGGCGTTTGTATCGATAGGCAGCTCGGGCGTGGTGTACGCCCACAGCTCGCTTCCCGCGCTCGACCCGCTCGGACGCGCGCACACATTTTGCAGCTCGGTGCCCGGCGAGTGGCATATGATGGGAGTTACGCAGGGCGCGGGACTGTCGCTCAAGTGGTTCAAGGACACGCTCTGCGGCGGGCTCATCGAAAAGGCGAAGGCGGCGGGCAAAAGCGTCTACGCGATGCTCGACGAGCTGGCGGCGGCTTCCCCGATAGGCTCGAACCGACTGATATTCCTGCCCTATCTGATGGGCGAGCGAACGCCGCATCTCGACCCGCTGGCGCGCGGCGCGTTCGTCGGACTGTCCGCGTCGCACACGCTCGGCGACATGGCTCGCGCGGTGATGGAGGGCGTGGCGTTCTCGCTTGCCGACTGTCTCGGCGTGCTCGGCGAGGCGGGAGTGAAGCCGAAGTCGCTCGTCGCGGTGGGTGGCGGCGGAACGAGCGCGCTCTGGCGCGAGATAGTCTGTGACGCGATGAACACCGAGGTCGAGCTGTCGCCAACCGCCGCCGAGGGTGCGGCATACGGCGCGGCGCTGCTCGCGGCGGTGGGCGGCGGCGCGTTTTCGAGCGTGAATGACGCTTGCTCGGCGCTGACCGTACGCACTCCGGCGTGCAGTCCGAACGGCGAGCGCGCCGCGAGATACAGTGAAGTGTACGGTATCTACCGCGCTCTGTATCCAACTATGCAAAAAAGCATGCACTCGCTCGCCAAAATTTAGCATTTCGCCAAAAATCGTTCTCGCTATTGAAAAACGAGCCGGTTCAACCTATAATATAGTTTGTGACCACCTATGTCTGTTTATTGCAGAAGAAGGGATGTGTTTTATGAACGCGGCGGAGAAGCAGCGTCTTGAGGCGATCGCCTGTCGAATACGGATGGGTGTGATAGAGGGGACATACGCGGCAAAGTGCGGACACCCCGGCGGAAGTCTGTCGGCGGCGGATCTTATGACATACCTGTATTTCTGCGAAATGGACGTTCGTCCGGACGAGCCGGACTGGTCGGAGCGCGACCGCTTCGTGCTGTCCAAGGGACACGCGGCGCCGGTGCTCTACGCGACACTTGCCGAGCGCGGTTTTTTCCCGCGTGAGGACCTGAAGACGCTCCGTCAGATAGGCAGCCATCTCCAGGGACATCCGGCGCTGGGCAAGACCCCCGGCGTGGACATGTCCACCGGCAGTCTCGGTCAGGGAGTGTCGGCGGCGGTCGGAATGGCGCTCGGCGGCAAGCTGGGGCGCCGCGACTATCGCGTATACACCCTGCTCGGCGACGGCGAGATAGCCGAGGGCGAGTGCTGGGAGGCGATGATGAGCGCCGCGCACTACAAACTGGACAATCTGGTGATAATCGTCGACTTCAACGGACTTCAGATAGACGGTCGGGTGACCGACGTGATGAACCCGCAGCCGCTCGACGAGAAGATGCGCGCGTTCGGGCTGTTCACCCAGGTGATAGACGGACACAATTTCGACGAGATAGAGAACGCGCTCGAGCGGGCGAAACTCGAGAAGAGCCGTCCGAGCGGGATAATAATGAATACGGTCAAGGGTCGCGGCGTGAGCTTCATGGAGGACAAGGCGGAGTGGCACGGCAAGGCGACGAACACCGAGCAGTACGAGCAGGCGATGAGCGAGCTTCGCGCAAAGCTGAGTCTGATAAACGGGGGGGTGCGCTGAGATGGCGGAGAAGAAGGCGGCTACCCGAGACGGATACGGCAAGGCGCTTGCCGAGCTCGGACACATCCATGAGGACATAGTGGTGCTGGTGGCGGATCTCGCCGAGACCTGCCGCACGGCGTACTTCGCAAAGGAGTTCCCCGAGCGCCACTTCAACTTCGGCATAGCCGAGGCGAACATGATGGCGGCAGCCGCGGGACTCGCGACGGTCGGCTACACGCCGTTTGCGTCCAGCTTCGCGATGTTCGCGGCGGGGCGCGCGTTTGAGCAGGTGCGCAACTCGATAGGCTATCCCGCGCTGAACGTCAAGATAGGCGCGTCGCACGCGGGACTCAGCGTCGGCGAGGACGGAGCGAGCCATCAGTGTTGCGAGGACATCGCGCTCATGCGCTCGATACCCGGCATGACGATAATCAATCCCTGCGACGAACCGGAGGCGCGCGCCGCCGTCGTCGCGGCATATGAGCACAACGGTCCGGTGTACATCCGCACCAGCCGATTTGCCACGCCGGTCGTCAGCGAGGGCAAAAAGTTCGAGCTTGGCAAGGGCGTTCAGCTCCGCGACGGCAAGGATATAACGATAGTCGCGACCGGCATAATGGTAGCCGAAGCGCTCGACGCGGCAGCCGCGCTTGCGGGCGTAGGTATCGACGCGCGGGTGGTGAACATCCACACGATAAAGCCGCTGGACGGCGAGATCATCGCCGCCGCCGCGCGCGAGACGAAGGGCATTATCACCGTCGAGGAGCACAGCGTGGTTGGAGGACTGGGCGAGGCAGTCTGCTCGTTCGTCGCCGAGAACTGCCCGACCCGCGTCCGCCGCATCGGCGTGCAGGACGTGTTCGGATGCTCGGGCCCGGCGGCGGAGGTGCTCAAGTACTTCGGGCTGTCGGCGGAGAACATCGCAGCCGTCGCGCGGGAGATGCTCGGAAAATAAAAATGCGAACACAAAAAGAGGAAGCCATCGGCTTCCTCTTTTTTATCGATTATCACCTGCTCAGCCGATAGACAGTCGTGGTGTCAAACACCTCGCCCGGACGGAGCACGCAGCTCGGGAAGGCGGGCTGGTTCGGCGCGTCGGGGAAGACCTGCGTCTCGAGGCAGAGCGCCGCGTACTGCTTCAGCAGTCCGGTGCGCCCGACGAGCGGAGAATTCGCGAGCTGGCAGCCGCAGTAGAGCTGCACGCCCGGCTGGTCGGTGAAGCACTCGAGCTTCACGCCGTCGGGCGACTTCACCGTCGCGGCGAGGTGCAGGTCGGAGGTGCGGTCGTCACCCAGGACGAAGCAGTGGTCATAGCCGAAGGTGGGCTTGAGATAGTCGTCGCCCATCCGCTCGCCCACGACCACGCCGCCGCGAAGATCCATAACCGTGCCGCTCACGTCGGCGAGTTTTCCGGTGGGTATCGAGCCGGCGCCGGTCTCGACAAAGCGGTCGGCGGGGATGGTCACCTCGCAGCCGAGAATGTTCTCGCAGCCGAGGTTGAAATAGGAGTGGTTGGTGAGGTTTAGTATGGTGGGCGCGTCGGTGCTCGCCATGTAGTGAAGCATCAGCGTGCCGTCCGCGCGAAGCTCATAGCGGAGCATCACGCTGAGCGCTCCCGGATAGTTCTCCTCGCCGTCGGGGGAGATGTAGCGCAGCGTGACCGCGTAGTCGCTGTCCGGAACCGCCGTCCACAGGCGCTTCTCAAAGCCGACGTTTCCGCCGTGGAGATGCACCGTCGGGCTCTCGTTGCAGTTGAGCTGATAGTCTTTTCCGTCGAGCGTGAAGCGGCCGTTTGCTATGCGGTTCGCGAACCGTCCTATCGTCGCGCCTATCGAGCCGCACTTGCCGAGATAGAAACTAAGGTCGTCGCTGCCGAGCACGACGCTTCCGATGTCGTCCGAGCCGAAGTCGACGAGCGTCGCGCCGAAGTCGCTGACCTTTGCGAAGTATTTTCCCGCGCGAAGCTCGTATATGTGCGCGGTGCCGAACGGACTCTCGCCCCAATCCATTATCGCCATCTAAGTATTCCTCCTGTTATCCGCTTATTTCGTGCCTTGATTATACATCCTGACCGTGATATAATCAACCCAAAGCAAGCAAATCTTTCCACGGAGGCACAAATGAAAGCCAAAATTACACAACAGAGACAGTATCTGCACAACCCCGCGCCGTCGCTTGCGCTCAAGCTCGACATCGAGCCGGCGCCGTCGGCGGGAGCGGTCGAAGCCGCGATAAGCGCGGTCGTTAAGCACCACCCGCTGCTCGGATGCGCGGCGTCTATGGCGACCGGCGGCTCGGCGTATTTCATCACTACTTCCGAGCCGGGCTACACCGTCTACTCGGCGGAGCTTGAGAGCGAGGACGACTGGCTGGATGTCGCCAACGACTCGCAGCGCGACCCGTTCGACATGGAGGGCGGCGAGCTTGTGCGCTTCTTCATCCTCGAGGGGATGGGAAAGACGCAGCTGGTTATATGCCTGCACCGCATCGTCGGCGACGCGAGCTGCCTCATGTCGATAGCGCGCGGAGTTGTGTCCGAGCTGAATCAGCCGGGAAGCCTCGGCGACCCGCTTAACTATCACGCGCCCGAGCCGCTGCCCAAGGTGAAGATACCGATGATGACCAAGACGATGGGCAAGATGATGAACAAGCGCTGGACGCAGACCGGCAAGGCTATGCGCCGCGAGGACTACGTCCTGCTCGTCGACGCGTACTGGGAGCGCCCGAGCGGCATCGCCTCGCACGTCTTCTCCGCCGAGACCACAGCAAAACTCGCCGAGCGCGCAAGGGAGAAGAACGCGGGACTCGGCTCGCTTGTCGCGTCCGCGCTGATACTCGCGCAGCAGGACTCGGGGGAGGCGGGATACGCGCGCGCGATGCGTCCCGATAACCGCTTAGGCGACATGGGCGACTACGAGCGAAACGCGACCTTCCGCTTCGACCTCGCGAACACCCTTCCGCTGTTCGACTGCGCGGGACAGATAGCCGCGACCACCGCCTCGAAGTTTGCCGACGCGGAGGAGCGCATACAGACGCTCGCGTTTATGGAGACACTCGAGCCGACGATAATCGACGCCGCGTACTACGCCGCGTTCGGCGGGTATCCCGACCTGATGGCGGCGCAGGCGCGCGATATGTTCGGCATAAACGGCTCGCGCGCGTTCAATCTCACCGACCTCGGCTCGGCGGATGACTCGTCCGACGGTCGCTGGCACGCCGAAAACGTGCGCTTCCTGCCGCAGCTGAGCCCGACGGCGGGGACTTCGGTGGGCATGGTGATAAGCGGCGGACGGCTCGCGGTGGCGGCGCAGTTTGTCGAGGAGGACGGCTCGGACGCGCGCGACAACTTCCTCGACGCGATGGCTCGCCTGGAGGAAGCCGAATAGTTTTCAAAGTGTTTATGAATTTTTCACAAATTAGCCGACGAAACGACTTGCAGTTGAGGCGAGTTTGTGGTAAGATACAATCAGAACGACCCAACAATTTTTGAGGGGGTAATTCCAAAATGGTAAAAGTCATAATGGGACCGAAAGGAACCGGCAAGACCCAGAAGGTTATAGAGTTCGTCAACGCGGCTGTTGAGAACGAGAAGGGCAGCGTTATCTGCATCGAGCGCGGCAAGCGTCTGACCTACGACGTCAACTACAAGGCGCGTCTTATAGATATAGCGCACTATCCGGTAAGCAGCTACGAGTCGCTCAAGGGCTTCATTTCCGGACTGTACGCGGGCAACTACGACACGACCCACGTCGTCATCGACAGCCTCTACAAGATAGTCGACGACAGCGCGGCGGAGGACGCGGGCAGCTTCCTCGAGTGGCTGGACGGCTTCAGCACCGAGAACGGCGTTCAGTTCACCGTAATGATAAGCGCGTCGACCGAGGGCGTGCCCGCGTCGGTCTCCAAGTTCTTCTAATGGATAGAAAGAGCGAGCTTATCGAGCTGATGGTGCGCGCGGGCGTGCTCACCTTCGGCGATTTCACGACCAAGAGCGGACGCAAGACGCCCTACTTCGTCAACACCGGAAATTTCAAGACCGGCGCGCAGATGGCGTCGCTCGGCGATCTCTACGCCCGCACGATATACGAGGACTTCGGCACCGATTTCGACGCGCTCTACGGTCCGGCGTACAAGGGAATTCCGCTTGCCGCCGCAGCCGCCGCGTCGCTCTATCGCCTCTACGGCGTGGACAAGCCCTACTTCTTCAACCGCAAGGAGGCAAAGGATCACGGCGAGGGCGGGTCGCTCATCGGCTACAAGCCGAAGGACGGCGACCGCATCGTCATCGTCGAGGACGTTGTCACGGCGGGCACGGCTGTCCGCGAGAGCGCCGAGCTGCTCGGAAGCATAGCCGACCTGAAGCTCGCCGCGCTCATCGTGTCCATCGACCGACGCGAGCGCGGACAGGGAAGCAAGGCGGCGCTCGACGAGCTGGAGGACGAGTTCGGACTGAAGGTCTGCCCGATCGCCACCGTCTACGATGTCATAGACAAGCTGCACGGACGCGAGGTGGACGGCAGGGTGCTCATCGACGACACGATGAAGTCGAAGATGGAGGCGTACCTCGCCGAGTACGGCGCGAAGTAGACCGCGTTAGCCCCATTAAGGAGGGCAAACCATGGAGATGTGGCTGCGAATAGTTTTCATCCTGCTCGGCATCGGGATTTTTATCGGCGCGTTTTTCGTCAAGGATGAGGAGCGGGTCGCCGGATTCGCGCAGGATAAGGAGCTTGCCGAGCGCATCAACCGCAAGTGGGTATGGACTAACCGCGTTGCGTTCTTTATCGGCGCGGCGGTGCTTGTCGTCGCGGGGATCTTATGCGAGGACAAGAAGATCGCCTTCTATGTGATGGACGGCGTGGTCGCGGCGCTTTTCGCGACGCACTTCATCGCGAACAAGATATTCTACGGCGTGTTCACCACAAGATAACAACAAAAACTCCCGATAGTTTCGACTATCGGGAGTTTTTTGCGCTCAAATCGTCAGCCTTCGGGGTCTTCCACGCCGCTGCCCATGAACAATCGCTCGAGCAGCCGCGAGTAGATGTCGCCGAAGCCCAGCCGCTCGACGCTCTCGGTCGCGACGACCGGTATGCGGCAGAGCTCCTCGCCGCCCGCGCGGACTATCACCTCGCCGAGCGCGTCGCCCGCGGTGACCGGCGCCTCAAGCACATCGGGCAGGACAGCCTCGTGCTCGAGCGACGAAAGCTGCGAGCGCTCGACGAGCATCTTGGTGCCGCCCTCCGGCGCGACCGCGACCCGCTCCGCCTTGCCCATGTTCACCGGAATGGGCTGAAGCTCGTCGCCGCCCGCGCTGAGGTCGGCGAGCGCGTAGTTCGCAAAGCCGTAGTCGAGAAGCTGCTTTGCCGCCTCGAACCGCTCCGCCGAGCTGGGTCCTTTCAGTATCGCGCAGACAAGCTCCATCCCGTCACGCTCGGCGGTCGCGGACAGGCAGTGCCCAGCCGTCGAGGTGTAGCCTGTTTTCAGACCGGTTATGCCGTTGTACGACCGCACGAGCTTGTTGGTGTTCGCGAGCTGGAACTCGCCGCCGCGCACACTGTCCATCCAGATGGTGGTGTACTGCTTGATGTCGGGGTACTCGAGCAGCAGCGCGCGGCTCATCAGCGCTATGTCGTAGGCGCTGGTGACGTGACCCTCGACATCCAGACCGCACGCGTTGCGCCACGACGAGTCGTTCATGCCAAGCTCCTTCGCGCGCGCGTTCATCATCTCGACGAAGCTCGGCTCGCTTCCCGCAACGTGTTCGGCGAGCGCGACTATCGCGTCGTTTGCCGAGCCGAGCACCACGCTTTTGAGCATGTCGCGAACCGACATCTGCTCGCCCGGCTCGAGGTATATCTGGCTTCCGCCCATCGACGCCGCGTGGTCGGAGCAGGTGACCATGTCGTCGAGCGACAGGCGTCCGTCGTTCAGCGCCTCGCAGATTATGAGCAGGCTCATCACCTTGGTCACCGACGCGGGCGGCATCGCCTCATGCGCGTTCTGCTCGTACAGCACCCGTCCGGTCTCCTTCTCCATCAGCACGGCTGCCGCGGCGGAGACCGTCGGTCCCTGCGGCACGGCGGCGACCGAGCGAACGGGCAGGGCGAGCGTCGCCATTGCCGCGACGGCGCACAGGAGTATCTTAAAGCTACGTTTCATAAATTTTTCCGTCCTTTCTGGTAAAGAAAAAGCTCCACATCCATTAAGATGTGGAGCGGCGGGAAAATTATTCTCGAAATCAGTCGCCGACGAGCACGTTTTTGATAAGCTCGGCGAACTTTGCCGCGTCGGCGTCGGTGCCGTGGAGCTGGACGAGCACCGGCTTTGTCGGGTCGAGACTGAACATGCCGAGCAGCGACTTTGCGTCGACTACATATCTGCCGGACACTACGTCTATGTCGCAGGGCAGAGAGCTTGCCGAGCGGACGAAGTCCTTGACGTCGTTTATCGAGTTGAGCAGCACTTTGAATTCTTTCACGCGAAATCATCCTTTCCTGTTGAAGCGTCGGTCGTTGGTGTGCTATAATCGTAGCTGTGATGCGGCGCTGCATAGACCTTCCGTCTACATCTATTATTATATCGGCGGCGCGGGCGTATTGCAATCGGAAGGACGCACAAACTTTCGCCGCCTTTTCGCGGAACTTTTTGGGATTTTGCCGCACTTCGTGAAAACTTTAACGCAAGGAACGATATTCGATGAAAATAGCCTATATTACCCTCGGATGCAAGGTAAATCAATACGAAACGCAGGCGATAGAGCAAATGCTCAACGATGCAGGACATGCCACCGTCGGCGAGGACGAAGCCGATGTGGTGGTGGTCAACACCTGCGCGGTGACCGCCGAGAGCGCACGAAAGAGCCGTCAGGCGGCGCGTCGTGCGTTAAAGTCTAACCCGAACGCCAAGCTGGTCGTCTGCGGATGCGCTTCGCAGGCGGACGCCGAGAGTATGCGCGCGATAGGGGCGGACTATGTCGGCGGCGCGGGCGAGCGCGCGGCGGTGGTCGACTACATAAATTCGCTCGCGTCGGGGGATACGGCGGCTGACGAGTGCCTGCCCTCACCGCGTGAGCGCACGGTAATCGAGCGGCTGCCCGCCGGCGCGTTCGACGGTCACGCGCGCGCGTATCTAAAGGTGCAGGACGGCTGCGGCAACTTCTGCTCCTACTGCATCATACCCTATCTGCGCGGACCGGTGCGCTCGCTCCCGCCCGCCGAGGCTGCGTCGATGGCGAAGGCCTTGGCGGAGAAGGGCTACCGCGAGATAGTGCTCACCGGCATCGAGGTGTCCAGCTACGGCGAGGACATCGGCTCGAGCTTCGCGGAGCTGGTGGAGGCGGTCGCGGGGGCAGCCTATCCCGCGCGGATCCGGCTCGGTTCGATCGAGCCGAGCCGTATGGACGAGGACTGCGTGAAGCGGCTCGCGGCACTCGACAACCTCTGCCCGCACTTCCACCTGTCGCTTCAGAGCGGCAGCGCGGGGGTGCTGAAGCGGATGAACCGCAAGTACACGCCGGACGAGTACGCGGCGGTCGCGGACAATCTGCGCAAATACTTCGACGACCCCGCGCTCACCACCGACCTCATCGTCGGCTTCCCCGGCGAGACCGACGCGGAGCACGCCGAGTCGCTAGACTTCCTGCGGCGGATAGGCTTCGCGGCGGTGCACGTCTTCCCGTATTCCAAGCGGGAGGGAACGGCGGCGGCGCGGATGGCGGGTCATCTCGAAAACGCGGTAAAGGAGCGTCGCGCGCACGAGGCTGCGGCTGTCACGGGCGAGTGCCGCCGTGCTTACCTCGCGCGGCAGGTCGGGCGGACGCTCTCGGTGCTGTTTGAGAGCGACGGCGGCGGTCACAGCGAAAACTACCTCGAGGTCGCGGCGGACGGCGCTCGCGGCGAGGTGAAGCCGGTTAGGATAACCGCGGTTGGGAAGGACGGCGTACTCGTCGGCGAGGTGGCAGATGCCTGAATTCATCGAAAAGTTTCTGAATTTGGGTGTGCCCGCCTGGATAGCCGCGTTAGTTTGTGTAATAATTTGGAATATATCCACATATGTCGTGACGGTGCTCGACAAGCGAGCCGCGCAGCGTCGGCAGCGGCGAGTGCCCGAGCGCAGATTCATCTTCTTCGCGGCGACGCTCGGAGGGGTGGGCGTGCTCGTCGGCTTCTATTCGGCACACCACAAGACGAAAAAACCGTATCTGCTGGTCGGCGTGTGGACGCTCACGATAATCTGGGCGATAGTCATAGCCGTTTTGGCGCTTATGCGGCTATTTTAATGTTGCATTTTGGGAGGATTTGGGCTACAATAATAGCGTAACCTGAAAATGGGAGGAATTGATTTTATGATACGCACAGACATATCCAACGTCTATCCGTTTGTGGACAAATCGAAGGTCGACGCGCTCGCGTCCGAGCTGAAGGCTGCGCACGAGCTGCTCGAAGCCGGCACCGGCGCGGGAAGCGACTTCCTCGGCTGGCTGCGTCTGCCCGAGAACTACGACAAGAATGAGTTCGCACGCATCAAAAAGGCTGCGGCGAAGATACAGAGCGACTCGAAGGCGCTGGTCGTCATCGGCATCGGCGGCAGCTATCTCGGCGCGCGCGCTGCCATCGAGTTCCTCAAGAGCCCGAACTACAACATGCTCCACAAGAACACCCCCGACATCTACTTCGCGGGCAACAACATCTCCGCGAACGCCGTCGAGGAGATAATCGAGATGATTGGCGACCGCGACTTCTCGATAAACGTCATCTCCAAGTCGGGCACGACCACCGAGCCGGCTATCGCGTTCCGCATCTTCAAGGCGCTCATCGAGAAGAAGTACGGCAAGGCGGGCGCTAAGGGACGCATCTATGCCACCACCGACGCCGCCAAGGGCGCGCTCAAGAACCTCGCCACCGTCGAGGGCTACGAGACATTCGTCGTGCCGGACAACATCGGCGGACGCTTCTCGGTGCTCAGCGCGGTCGGACTGCTCCCGATGGCTGCTGCCGGCATAGACATCGACGCGGTGATGGCGGGCGCCGCCTCCGCGATGAAGGAGTTTTCGGCGAAGAATATGGACAATCCGGTCTGGCAGTATGCCGCCGCCCGCAACGCACTTTATCGCGCGGGCAAGACCACCGAGATACTCGCGTGCTACGAGCCGGCGTTCCGCTTCATGGCTGAGTGGTGGAAGCAGCTCTACGGCGAGAGCGAGGGCAAGGACGCAAAGGGCATATTCCCGGCGTCCTGCGACTTCACCGCCGACCTGCACTCGATGGGTCAGTATATCCAGGAGGGTCTGCGCAACCTGATGGAGACGGTCGTGAAGATCGAGAATCCGAAGGGCAATGTCGTCATAGAGGCGACCGAGGAGAACGTGGACGGACTGAACTTCCTCGCCGGACGCGACATGCACTTCGTCAACGAGCAGGCTCGCCGCGGCGTCGCGCTCGCGCACGTCGACGGCGGTGTGCCGAACATCCTCGTGACGATGGACAAGGTGGACGAGAAGAACTACGGCGAGCTTGTCTACTTCTTCGAGCTGGCGTGCGGCATAAGCGGCTACACGCTCGGAGTCAATCCGTTCAACCAGCCGGGCGTAGAGGCATATAAGAAGAACATGTTCGCGCTGCTCGGCAAGCCGGGCTATGAGGAGCTCGGAGCGGAGCTCGCGAAGCGTCTGTAAGACAAAACTTCAAACGGAGCGGAAGGAGGATGAGCGTATGCGGCGTTGTTTCAGACTGTCGGCGCTCATAGCAGCGGCGGCGCTGCTCCTTCCGCTCCTTTTTGCCGTTCCGACGACCGCGGCGGTCGACACCTCCCCGATGCTGGCGGCGGGCAGCTATCACGCGCTCGAGCTAAGCTCGGACGGCGCGGTGCGGTCGTGGGGCGCGAACGGATACGGTCAGCTCGGCGACGGCGGCACAACGCAGCGCGCGATGCCCACGCAGGTGATGAACGGCGCTGCGCAGATCGCCGCGGGAAGCTGGTCTAGCTACGCTCTCGGCGAGGACGGCACGCTCTACTCGTGGGGCAGCGGCGAGCAGGGACAGCTCGGACTGGGCGACACGCAGAATCGCTTAAAGCCCACCCGCGTGATGGGTGAGATAAAACAGGTCGCGGCGGCGCTCAACCGTGCCTACGCGCTTGCCGTCGACGGAACGCTCTACGCGTGGGGCAACGCGTCCTGGGCTTATCCGGACGGCGAGCGGCTGACCGGATCGCCACGCGCGGTCGCCACCGGAGTGGACGCGGTGTTCTGCGGCGGATCGACCACCCTCCTGCTGCGCGACGGGCGGCTGTACGCGCTCGGCTCGGCGGCGAAGGGGAGCGTAAAGAACGGACGCGCGTCGGCGGTGCTAATCGCGTCAAATGTCACGAGCGCTGCCGCGACCACCGCCGAGATACTCTACATCGACAACCTGGGGCGGCTGTACGAGTACATAAACGGCAGCTCGAAGCTGCTGCTCGGCTCGGTACAGGCGGTGAGCGCGAACGGAGGCAGGTTTGCCGCGATAAGCTCGTCCGGAGCGCTGTACACATGGGGAACGAACACGTCCGGCGCGCTCGGTCACGGCGAGGTGAGCAGCGTGGGACTGCCCACTGTCGCGCTGCACGGAGTAACCGCGGTCGCGGTGGGAAGCGACTTCGCCGCGGCGGTGAAGCAGAACGGCGAGCTGTGGACAAGCGGCTCGAACGCGATGTGCCAGCTCGCGAGCGGACTGAACAAACTTGACTACAACGCGTTTCATCAGGCGCGCGCGGGCGGATACACGCTCGGCGAGCTGGGCTACGGCGACTATCGGGTGCTGCTCGACGGCGAGCGGCTGAGCTTCGATGTGCCGCCGGTCGATCGCTCGGGACGGCTGCTCGTGCCTATGCGCGCGATATTCGAGGCACTCGGCGCGAAGGTGGAGTGGGACGGCGCGACATCGACGGCGACTGCGACAAAGAACGGACACACGGTGACGGTGACGATAGGCTCGACCACCGCCTATGTCGACGGCGAGCCGTTCGAGCTGGACGCGCCCGCCGAGAAGATAGACTGGCGCACGCTCGTGCCGCTGCGATTTGTCGCGACCGCGCTCGGCGCGAAGGTGGACTACTTCGGAAGCGAGCGGCTGTGCGAGATACGCAGCACCGACGCGCCGACCGCACCGTCCGCCGACCTGCTCGCCGGATTCTCGGTCGGCATATCGGTGGAGCTTGGCGGAGCGCAGGGAAGTGCCAGCGGCGTGGTCGTGCATCCGGACGGTCTCATCGTCACCAACCGCCACGTCGCCGAGCGCGCGAAGAACATAACCGTGACGGTGGGCGGCAGGCGGTACGCGGCTTCGACCGTATATCTGTCCGACGCCGCCGACTTCGCTATACTCAGGGTCGCGGCGCACGGACTGTACGCGGCGGAGCTTTCGCCTAGCCTGCCGAGTGTCGGCGAGCGGCTGACCGTGTACGACGGCTCGACCGGGCTTGCGACAAGCTGCAAGGTCACCGGACACGGATACGGCGGCGAGTCGCTGCTTGTCGACGCGTCGCTAAGCCCCGGCGCGAGCGGCTCGGGAGCGTACGACTCGCACGGACGGCTCGCGGGTCTGGTGTGGGCTGCGGCGGGCACGAATCGGGTGGCGATACTGCCGGCGACCGAGTTTGCGGATGCCGTCGCGGAAGCGGTCGCCGGACTTTGATACACAGTTTTGGAGGTTTTTGGAATGGAACGCAGAAGTGGAGCCAAAAATAAGGTCATATCGCTGCTGTTCGCGCTGATATTTCCGGCGGGTTACCTGCTGTCGCAGGTGATAGTCTCGTTTATCGCTGCGTTCTGCATAGCGATGGCAGCGCTCGCAGGCTGGAAGGTTGATATGGGCAATCTCACGCTGATAGTCACGGCGGTTAGCGGCGTGCTCACGGCGGCAGCGGCGGTGCTTACGATAAAACTTCGCCGTCAGAAGGTGCGGACCGAGCTTCGCGTGCGCAATCCCGGCGCGGTGACGCTTGTCCTCGCGCTGGTGCTGGGCGTGTCGATGAACCTCGCAAGCTCGGCGCTCATCTCGATAATACCCTTCCCCGACTGGATGGTGAACAGCTACAACGAGCAGGTGAGCAATGCGCTTCTCGAGGGAAGCTCGCCGGTGCTTATGATATGCGTTGTCGGAGTGCTCGTGCCGATAGTGGAGGAGATATGCCTGCGCGCAATGCCGCTTCGTGCGCTGCGCCGAGCCTATCCCGCCGCGGCGGCGGCTGTCATCGGCGGTGCGATATTCGCGCTGATACACGGCAATCCGCTTCAGATCATCTACGTCCTGCCGGTGGGCATAATTCTCTGCTTTGTCTACATCTGGACCGAGAGCGTCATCGCGACGATAGCGCTCCACATAGGTTACAACGGGTTCTCGGCGATAATGAGTGCGCTGCCGTCGGGCGATATCGACGCGTCCGCCGCGCTAACCGAGGATATGACCGGACTGTATGTCGGTATGGCGATAGCGTTCACGGCGATAACGGCTGTGCTGTTGGTTATCATGTACCGCCGCCGCGTGGTTATGGTGCCGGTGTGGAACAATTTCCCCGAAAATTCGTCTAATAACAGTGTGCAGTAAAAAGGAGGATACGCAAATGTCGCTTGTATCGGTGGTAGTGCCTGTATACAACGAGGAGGAGCTTATCGAGTGGAGCCACGGCCGTCTCAAGGAGACGATGGACTCGTCCGGCGTGGACTACGAGCTTATCTTTGTCAACGACGGCAGCCGCGACCGCTCGCCCGAGCTGCTGCGTTCGATATGCGAGAGCGACCCGCGCTCGAAGATGCTCAGCTTTTCGCGCAACTTCGGACACCAGTGCGCGATAAGCGCGGGTATGCGCGAGTCGAAGGGGGACGCGGTGGTGGTCATCGACGCCGACCTTCAGGACCCACCCGAGGTCATTCTCGCGATGATCGAGAAGTGGCGGGAGGGCTACGACGTGGTCTACGGCAAGCGCGGCAAGCGCAAGGGTGAGACCGCGTTCAAGCTGCTCACCGCGAAGATTTTCTATCGCGTGCTCGACAGCCTCACCACGGTGGACATTCCGGTGGACACCGGCGACTTCCGACTGCTCAGCCGCCGCGTCTGTGACGTGATGAACTCGCTTCCCGAGCACAACCGCTACATCCGAGGGCTTGTCAGTTGGGTCGGATTCAAGCAGTGCGCGGTCGAGTACATCCGCGAGGAGCGGACGGCGGGCGAGACCAAGTATACGCTGAAGAAGATGATCCGCCTCGCGACCGACGGCATCGTCTCCTTCTCGTACAAGCCGCTGATGTTCGCCGCGGGACTGGGTGTGTTCACCGCAGCCGCAAGCGCCCTCTACCTTATCGTCGCGCTGATACTCGACCTCTGCGGCGTGTGGGCGATAAACGGACTCTACTACATCGGCGGATTCATCCTGATGGCGCTCGGATTTCTGATGATAGCTGTCGGCATCGTCGGGCGCTACCTCGGACAGATGCTCGACGAGGCGCGCGGCCGTCCGTACTACATCATCGCGGAGAAGGTGGGCTTCGATGACTGACCGCGAGCTTGTGCTCCGCGCGCTTGATAATCGTGCGAACGCCTACGCGCCATACTCGAAGTTTCAGGTCGGCGCGGCGCTGCTCTGCGCGGACGGCAGGGTGTTCGACGGCTGCAACGTCGAGTGCGGCAGCTACGGCGCGACGATATGCGCTGAGCGGACCGCATTCGTGAGCGCAATCGCCGCGGGAGAGCGCGAATTTGCGGCGCTTGCGGTGTCATCGAGCGGGGAGGACTTCTGCATGCCATGCGGCATCTGCCGGCAGTTCATCTTCGAGCTTGCGCCTAACCTCCGCGTGCTCTGCGCGAACCCGAACGGCGAGTGGCGCGAGTATTCACGCGACGACCTGCTTCCGCACGCGTTCGAACTGTGAGAACAAGGGCTTGACCGTTACGACAAAATATGCTACAATATATCGGATATTTCCTAGAACTATACCACTGTTGGAGGCGCACTAATGGCAGTTGAAAAGCGACAGCGCGACAGGCGCTATGAGGACTACATGACAAATCGCATCCTCGCGATTTTTACATACGCGTTCCTGCTGATACTCGGGCTTATGTTCGCGTATCGCATGTACTCGAGCATCGACACGATGTTTGCCATCCAGAAGGTGCTGTATGTGGTCGCGGCGATCGCCGCGGCGGGGCTTGTCGCGTCGATAATATGGGAGCTTGTGGGAGCGAAGCGCGAGCTGAAGGTCATCTGCGGACGCAACCTGGCGGTCGCCTGCGCGATACTCGCCGTCTGCGCGTTCTGCGGCGCGTACTTCACCTCGAACGGCATCCGCATGATGTATGTGTTCGTGCCGATAACCTGCGCGCTGGTGCTCGTCTACCTGCTATACCCGCGCGACTTCTTCTTCACCGCGCTCGTAATGGCTTGCGCCGCGGTGCTGCTGTGGTACATGAGCCGCGCGACCGGTGCCGGATTTATCTGGACACGCGGCATCAAGGCGGGCAAGGCGCTCTATGGCACGATTGCGGCGATAGTGCTGCTCGCGGCGTACATCGTCGCGCTGCTGAAGCTGAAGAAGTCGAACGGCGTGCTGAAGATAAAGGGCGCCGAGCGCGAGATATTCCCGAAGGGCGCGCACTACCTGCTGTCGCTCATCACCGCCGGCGTGACCGCGCTGATGGTGCTCGCGGGCTACATCTGCGGCGGCACGGCGGCGTACTACCTCGTGTTCGCGACGGTGGCATATCTGTTCGTCCTCGCCGTATACTACACCGTAAAGATGATGTAAGTCCTGCCGAAAAGGTAAACGAACTGAGCGGGAACAGATTGCCGCCGCGCGAGTAAGGCATCGAAAAAGGGCATAAAAAGACTCGGAGCGTAAAGCTCCGAGTCTTTTCGCATCTTCGCAAAAATCAGAACAGACCGACGATGTTGCCCTCCTCGTCGAGGTCGATAGACTCGGCTGCGGGGACGGGGGGCAGTCCGGGCATGGTCATGATGTCGCCCGCGTACGCGACCACGAATCCCGCGCCCGCGCTCAGGCGAGCGTCGCGGATCGTGACCTCGAAGCCCTCCGGCGCGGCGAGCAGCTTCGGGTTGTCCGAGAACGAGTACTGCGTCTTTGCGATGCAGACCGGAAGCTCGCCGTAGCCCGACTTCTGGAGGTTGTTGAGTATCCGCGACGCGGCGGGTGCGAAGTTGACGCCCGCTCCGCGGTAGACGCGCTTGACGACCGCCTTTATCTTGTCCTTGAGCTTCATGTCGTCGGGGTAGCAGTAGGTGAGGTCGCTCTTTCCCTCGTCGCAGAGGCGCACGACCTCGGTCGCAAGCTCGGTGCCGCCCGCGCCGCCGTCCGCCCATATCGTGACCGGAACAGCCTTTACGCCGCACTGCTCGGCGAGCTTCTTTACGAGAGCGACCTCCTCGTCGGTGTCGGTGGTGAAGCGGTTGATTGCCACGACCGCGCTGAGGTTGTACACCTCGGTTATGTTGCGGATGTGGCGCTCGAGGTTGGCAAATCCGGCTTCCAGCGCGGCGAGGTCGTCTCCGCCGCCGTGATGCTTCATCGCGCGGATGGTGGCGACGATGACGCACGCGTCCGGCTTG
>CAMNWZ010000006.1 GCA_946566645.1 uncultured Clostridia bacterium | reverse complement strand
ATGATGGATAAGCCCGTTTCCTTTTACGCCTTTGAAATGCTCTACTGGTGCGGTATCCGTGAGGGCGAGCTGCTGGCGCTGACGCCTGCGGACTTTGATTTTGAAAAGCAGACGGTTACGATCAGTAAATCATTCCAGCACCTGAACGGCAGGGATATCATTACCACTCCCAAAACAGAAAAAAGCAACCGCACCATTCAGATGCCGAAATTCCTCTGTGGGGAAATACAGGACTATCTGAGTATGCTGTACGATGTAAAGCCTGACAACAGGATATTTCCCATAACAAAAAGCTATCTGTACAGAGAAATGCAGAGAGGCGTCAGGCAATCAGGCGTGAAGCGAATTCGCATTCACGACCTTCGTCACAGCCACATAAGTTTGCTGATCGATATGGGATTTTCAGCGGTGGCGATTGCAGACCGTGTGGGACATGAGAGCATTGAAATCACTTATCAGTACGCTCATTTATTTCCGTCCAAGCAGACAGAGATGGCGGATAAGCTGGATATGGAAAGGGGTGAAGATTATGTCAGCTAAAAACTGTGACAATCACAATCGGTGGAGAAGCAAAACTATAGCGTTTCGTGTATCGCCGGAAGAAAATGAACAAATCGAACGCTATGTGCAGCTTTCAGGACTGACCAAGCAGGACTATATCACAAGACGGCTTACGCACAGAGATATCGTTGTGCAGGGAAGCCCGAGGGTTTTCAAAGCCTTGCGGAATCAGCTTGCCGGTGTGCTTGTAGAATTGCAACGCATTGAAACGGGAAGCTGTATCGATGACGAGCTGCTTGATGTTATTGAGATGATTGCCGTTATTCTCGGCGGCTTGAAAGGAGAGGAACAGAATGAATAGACAAAAAGAAATGACCGCCTGTAACACATCTGTTGGCGCAGATGACAGGCAGTCACTCCATGTAACTAATTACAGTATAACCAATCAAAACGGAAATATCAATGCTTTTCTTCTGAAAGGCGGTGGTATGAATGGCTGAACTTAAAATCATCAGTATGGATGAAGTCCAAAGCAAGGAAGTGAATTGGCTTTGGTATCCATATATCCCATACGGGAAAATCACAATCATTCAGGGCGATCCCGGCGAGGGCAAAACAACTTTGGCTTTAAGACTTGCGGCGCTTCTCTCGAAAGGAGAGGCGCTGCCCTATGACAATACTGAGCGTGAGCCTGTAAAAATTATCTATCAAACTGCCGAGGACGGACTGGAAGATACCATCAAGCCGAGATTGGAATCCGCTGAGGCGGACTGTACGCAAATCAAAGTGATAGACGAATCGGAAGCCGCACTCGGTATGCTGGACGAGCGAATAGAAAAAGCAATTATAGAGGTCGGTGCAAGAGTAATGATACTTGACCCGATACAAGCCTATGTCGGTGCGAATATCAATATGAACAATGCCAATGAAGTCCGCAATGTGATGGCGCAGCTGGGACGAATCGCAGAAAAATATGACTGTGCCATTTTGCTTGTCGGTCATATGAATAAAGGAAACGGGAATAAATCCTCTTACCGTGGACTTGGTTCGATTGACTTTCAGGCTTCGGCAAGAAGCGTTCTGATTGTCGGGAGAATTAAAGACAATCCGCAGGTGCGAGTGATGGTACAGGATAAGTCTTCCCTTGCACCCGAAGGTGAAGCGATTGCCTTCGAACTGGATAAGGAAAACGGATTCAGCTGGCTTGGTCATTACGATATCTCGGTTGATGATTTACTCAGCGGTATTCCAAAGGAAAAGAAATCAGAACAGGCAGAAAATTTAATTCTTGAGTATCTTTCAAAGGACAAATACCCGCAGCAAGCGTTGCTGAGAAAAGCACAGGCGATGGGAATTTCAAAGCGTGTGCTGGACGAAGCAAAGAAAGCACTGAATGTCCAATCGGTTAAAGAGGGCAGTCAGTGGTACTGGCGGCTTCCCGAAAAAACAGAGTGAAGTTTTTCAAGGTTGCAACATTGCAAAGGCAGGCACATCTGCAACCTTGCAATCTTCCTTTTTCGGGAAGTAATAAAGTTTGGTGGAGAGTGCAGAGAGCACCTTTTCAAAGGTTGTTCTTTGCCCCTCGGAGAGCGCAAAACCTGCTTGCAGGTTGCATTTTTGATAGGCTTGCCTGTCAAAAGTGCTTTTGCGTTACTCTTGACAAGAGTAACAGAACCGAGGAAGAACTATCTTTAAGAGATTGGAGGTGTAACTTATGAAAAGAACAATAAGCGCAATGGTCGGGAAAGGCTCTGTAAATCACAACAGCCGTAAATTTAAAGCTGAAAATGTAGATCCGAGCCGAACTCATCTTAATATAGATTACTGCAATGAGAACATCAAGGAAGTGTATCACCGATTGTTTGATGAGGCACTTAAAAGATACAATGACAAGCAGACGAGAGCCGATAGAAAAATAGAAAACTACTATGAAAAAATCCGCAGTTCCAAGCAGGAAAAACCGTTTCACGAATTGATTTTGCAGATAGGCGATAAGGAAAATATGAGTGCTGAAAGCGAAAATGGGACGCTTGCAAGGGAGCTGCTGGATGAATACTATCGTGGATTTCAGGATCGCAATCCTCGGTTAAAAGTGTTCTCAGCACATCTGCATATGGACGAGGCAACGCCGCATCTGCACATTGATTTTGTTCCCTTCACCACCGGCAGCAAGCGTGGACTTGATACCCGTGTATCGCTGAAACAGGCACTTGCGGCGCAGGGATTCAAGGGCGGAAGCCGTGGCGATACCGAGTGGAATCAATGGGTACAATCCGAAAAAGAACAGCTTGCCGCCGTGATGGAACGCCACGGAATCGAGTGGGAACACAAGGGTACGCACGAAAAACATCTGTCCGTTTTGGACTACAAAAAGCAGGAACGGGAGAAGGAAATCAACGCTCTTGAAGATAAACTCGCCGAGAAAAAAGATGAGTTCCGTGTGATGGCTGACCGTATCGAAAATTTTGATAACGGCGAAAGAGCGTTGAAGAAGCTGGATGAAAGTATCATGAACGAGCCTGAGTATCAGCTCCCTGAGCCGACTGCAATGATGTCGGCAAGAAGCTATAAGGCAAAGTTTGTTGAGCCGCTTATAGCCAAATTGAAATCGCTGATAAAAACCTTATTCGCACGGTATTTCAAGGCGATAGACAGCTATAACAGGCTGAATATCACAAACGCAAATCTGTATCGGGAAAACGAGAAGCTCTCAAAAATCAACGGTAAGCTTACCGAAGAAAACACAAGACTGAGGGCTGAAAACAAAGACTATTCACTGCTCCGCAGAGTGTTCGGACACAAACAGATAGACAGCCTGCTTGAACAGGCGAGAAATCTCAAGGGTCAAAAGCGTGATCATGCACGCTCAAGATAAATCAATTTTCAGGAGGCAAACAAAATGGCAAAGACGATTTTTGAAGAAATGGGCGGCACTTATGTACGGCAAGGAGAGTATAATCTCCCCTGTCTGTCCTTACCCGCCGAAAAAGAAAACAAGCCCATTGGAGTGTGGGGACAGCGGCATTTGCACTATCTCAAACAGCACCGCAAGGTGCTTTACACCAATCTGCTCACAAGCGGTAAGCTGAACAGTTATCTTGCGGATATTGACAAGCAGGCGGAAGATATGTTTCTTCGGCTAATAGAACAGATAGCAAATCGTGAGGGCGTGACCGAACAGCTAAAAGCGGAAAATCAGATGGAATGGGTTTGCAGGATGAACAACATTCGTAGCAGGGCGATGGAGATTGTAAATGAAGAAATCATAATAAAATAAAGCAATGTGATACACAAGTGCAAAACTATGGCGGATAGGGATAACTCCTTATCCGCCATTTTTACTCGTTTTAAGAGGCTCGAAATAGGGCGCTTTGTTTCCAGCAATTAGGCATCTGTCTTTTGCTTTAGCACAATCGTCATTGAAAAAAAGAATTTCTAACGAAATCGTGAGAACTGTTGATTATTCGGCGAAAATATGGTATTATACAGATGACCCAATTTTGTGTTTTTGAGTTTGGCGATATGGAGGTAATGTTGTGGCTGTTTGCTATAATAACTTGTGGAAACTTCTTATAGATAGAAATATGAATAAAACAGAGCTTAAAGAAGCAGCGGGCATTAGTTTCAATGTGATGGCTCGAATGGGCAAGAATGAGACGATTTCATTTGAAAGCATTGAAAAAATATGTGCTGCATTGCAATGCAATATTGGAGATATTATTGAGATCACCCAAGACCAGCACGAAGAAACTATTCCTAAAACTTTCACAACGATAGAATTGTTTGCTGGTGCAGGCGGATTGGCGCTTGGCATTGAAAAAGCCGGATTTGAGACTTTAGGGCTCATTGAATTTGATAAAGACGCTTCTGACACGCTGAAATGTAATCGTCCAAATTGGCGTGTTATTAATGATGATATAGCTAATATTTCTTGTCTGGATTTGAAGGAATATTTTGGTCTTGCTGAGGGTGAGCTCGATTTGCTCTCCGGTGGTGCTCCGTGTCAAAGTTTTTCTTATGCAGGAAAACGGCTAGGATTAGAGGATGCTCGTGGAACTCTTTTTTATCATTACGCTAAATTTTTAGAGCAATTACAGCCCAAAATGTTTTTATTTGAGAATGTGAGAGGGTTGCTTACACACGACAAAGGACGCACCTATAAAACGATTACAGACATTTTTGAGAGTACGGGATACACTATTCAAAAAAAGGTACTAAATGCTTGGGATTATGGGGTTGCACAAAAGCGGGAACGACTTATTACGATAGGCATTCGCAATGATTTGAAAGATAGAATGTTTTTTGAATTTCCTGCTCCCCATAAGTATAAACCAGTTCTCCGAGATGTTTTGCTTGACTGTCCGAAAAGTGAAGGTGCTTCCTACTCTGAATATAAACGAAAAATATTTGAGCTTGTTCCTCCCGGAGGATACTGGCGAGATATTCCCGAAGACATTGCAAAAGAATATATGAAAAGCTGTTGGCATATGGAAGGTGGCAGAACTGGAATTTTAAGACGATTGAGTTTAGATGAACCATCACTTACCGTTCTGACTTCTCCAAGTCAAAAGCAAACTGATCGTTGCCACCCATTGGAGCCTCGTCCGTTTACAATTAGAGAAAACGCACGATGCCAGAGCTTTCCTGATGATTGGCAATTTTGTGGGAGCATTGGACAACAGTATAAGCAGGTTGGAAATGCTGTTCCTGTAAATTTAGCATATGACATTGCGATAAAAATAAAAGAAGCGTTGGAGGAACTATAAAATGTGGAATTTAACTTTTATTTCAGAGGAAGATTTTACAAATCATGTCAAAGCGACAATTGAAAAATATGGAGAAAAGCTGGAATCATTCGATTTAAAGCGCTTCAATAAAAATATCATTGATCCAATTAAGTTGATCTTTGACAAGACCGTATATCAATCATCTTGGGAAGAAATTGTAAGCAACGAAATCTTCCGCCAAAGAGATAAGTCTAATAATAACGATATTGGATACTTCCATCAGCGAATTTTCCAGTATATTAAAAACTGTCATGTTCCACCAAATGGTGAAGAAGGTGGTTGGGATGTGATTTATGAGAATCCTGATGGCATCCCTATTCCTGAAGCCGGAATTGTACATACCGTTTATGTTGAAATGAAAAACAAGCATAACACAATGAACTCTGCTTCGGCTGGTAAAACCTTTATTAAAATGCAGAATCAGTTGTTAAACGATGACGATTGTGCTTGCTTTTTGGTAGAAGCGATTGCACAGCGTTCTCAAAATATCAAATGGGAAACAACCGTTGATAAGAAAAAGGTTGGCCATAAGCTTATTCGAAGAGTAAGCCTTGACCAATTTTATGCTTTAGTAACAGGGCAAGAAGATGCTTTTTATCAAATGTGTATGATACTGCCGTCTGTTATCGAAAAGGTAGTCAAAGAACTGGAAGGTACAATTGTTCCGCATGATACTGTTATTGATGAGCTGAGAGCTATGGCGAGTGAACAGAATATTGAATCGGAAGATTTGGCAATCGCAATGGCTGCTTATATGCTCGGTTTTGGCAGTTATAAGGGATTTACTAAAAAATAATATGTGATTGTGGGGATAACAAATTTGCTGTTTAATGTTTATTATTTAAACTTCTCGAAGGTATATGAAATAAAAATGATGTTAAGTAATGTCATTAAGACAGATGAAAGCGTTGAAACGGATCAAGGTGATACTCTTAATGCGGATTTGCAGGCGAAAATGGGTACAAAGTTTCTGAAATTATTTAATGCGGAGGTTGGCGCAGATGTTAAATCTGGATCAACCGATTCTCAAAAGGTTCTTGAAAACTTCAAAGTAACTATGACTAAATCACTTATATTGAGTGAAGTAATGGATAAATGCAAAACCATTGTGGACTTTAGTTGTCTTACGGAAGGACAACTTGTCAGAATTGATAATGTTTCTCTTTCTTTGGAAAATGAAATGGAATTAAGAACAGTCAAAATATTTTCAAATGGTTCTTTCAAGGGTATGCGCTTACCAGAAGCTGGCGGACTTGATGTTAATAATCTATTTAATTCGATGTTTAAGGATTATTCCTATAAGCTGCAAGGCGAAATCAAGGACAGTAATGAAAAAGTATTGATAAAAATCCCACTTACCTTTGAAAATGAATTTGAAAATCTTTATAATGTGGACGATTTGTTTATAGGGAATGTTTCTTTAATCGGAATCTATAAGGGTAAAACAAAGATAAGTGGGCTGAAAAATTCATTTGATTTTTTTCAAGAGCTGGGGAATGCTTCAAATGCCGATTCGGACAATGAAGTCCACAATAGTCAATACACTACTCCTTCCGTAATCAAATTGAAAAGCGAAGATGACGACGAGGATTACAATTATATTGATCTTCTTGCAATAATACAGCTAATTAAGTCAGAGGATGCTGATGTTAAGGACAAGCCCAAGAAAACGGCAAGAAGAAAGAAGGCTGTTGAATGAGTACGCTATATTTGTTTCAACAGATTTACCCGAGAGAATTCATGGCGAAGTGGTTGGCGCTATAGATGTGACACAATTTAAAAACATGCGAGATTTAAACAAAAAAATCAAAGACACTTTTGTAGAAAGAATTAAGGTGAGTGTTTGAGAAGTTTATATAACACGGCCAACATGATAATCTTTTTAGCGTGGCAACAGAATGGCAACAAAAAATCGGATAGCGTATGCTTTACCGATAATACAAATAATGTAGATACTCTTTGTTAAATATCATAAACAAATAAGTTTAAGATTGATTTGCAGAGAGCGAGATGGAGTGAGAATGAATGACCCAGCACCAACACATCACCCACCCGTTCCCACCGGTGTTCGACGATAACTCGCGGGTGCTGATACTCGGGAGTTTCCCATCGGTCAAATCGCGCGAGGTGAGCTTCTACTACGGCAACCCGCAGAACAGATTCTGGCGGGTGCTCGCGGCACTGTTCGGCGGGGACGTTCCCTCCACCGTGGAGGAGAAGCGGGCGTTCCTGCTGTCTCACGGCATCGCGCTGTGGGACGTCATCGCGAGTTGCGACATCGTCGGCTCGGACGACAGTTCGATAAAGAACGCGCTGCCGAACGACGTGAAGTCGCTGGTCGCAAAGACGAGCATAACGCGTGTGTTCACCAACGGCGGCACGGCGCACAGGCTCTATCGCGCGCACCTCGAGCGGGAGGTCGGCATCGAGGCGGCGGCGCTGCCGTCGACCAGTCCCGCGAACGCGTCCTATTCGCTCATACGGCTGGTGGAGGCGTGGCGCGCGGCGGGGGTCGGCGAATCGGAATAAGACGCGAATCGGGACGGCAAAAGCCGTCTCGATTTTTCTGTTTCAAGCCGATTATTTTCGAGATATAGTCGGAAATCCATTTGCATCCGCGCGCGATTATGGTAGGATAACAGTGGTAAGAAATCGGCGCTCGCTGCCCGACAAAAAGGAGGAACAGAGATGAATCTCACTACCGTTTCAAAGCCCGGCAGTCCCAAGAGCAAGCTAATCTATCACGAGGACGCGTCCGCGCTGCACGTCGGCACTCTCGCCGACCACGCGTGGTTCGTGCCCTTCGGAGGGGGCGAGGACCCGTTTGAGTCGAAGGAGCACTCGTCCAAGGTTGAGATGCTTAACGGAAGCTGGGGCTTCCGCTACTACCCGAGCATCATCGACCTGGAGGACGATTTCACCGACGCACCGTTTATGAAGTCGATACCGGTGCCGTCCAACTGGCAGCTCCACGGCTACGACGCGCCGCAGTACACAAACATCCGCTATCCTATCCCCTTCGACCCGCCGTTTGTGCCGGACGACACACCGGTCGGTGTGTACAAGCGCAGCTACCGCTACACGCCGGACGGACTTCGCCGCATACTCACCTTCGAGGGGGTGGACAGCTGCGTCTACCTGTTCATAAACGGCGAGCGAGTCGGCTACTCGCAGGTGTCCCACTCGTTCTGTGAGTTCGACGTCACTCCCTTCCTGCGCGAAGGCGAGAACTCGATAGTAGCGGCGGTGCTCAAGTGGTGCGACGGCACCTACCTCGAGGATCAGGACAAGATACGTCTGAGCGGCATCTTCCGCGACGTGTACATGGTCTCCCGCCCCGAGCGCCGCGTCGACGACTACCGCATCGTCACGCGTCTCACCGACGGCGGCGCGGTGCTGTCGATAACCGTCCACGGCGCGGACGCAAAGCTGAAGCTCGTCTCCCCCGACGGCGAGACGGTGTTCGACTGTGCGATAGCCGACGGTGAGACGGTGGAGCGCGCGATAGAGAACCCCATTCTCTGGTCGGCTGAAAAACCGTCGCTGTACAGGCTCGTAATCGAGAGCGAGGGTGAGGTCATCGGCGAAAACGTCGGCATCCGCGAGATAGCGATAGTCGACGGCGTGGTCAAGCTCAACGGCCGCGCGATAAAGATTCGCGGCGCGAACCGCCATGACAGCTATCCCGACACCGGGTACTACGCGTCGGAGGCGCAGATACGCACCGACCTCGAGCTTATGAAGCAGCACAACATCAACGCCATCCGCACCTCCCACTATCCGAACGCGCCGCAGTTCTATCGGCTCTGCGACGAGTACGGCTTCTATGTCATAGCCGAGGCGGACTTCGAGAGCCACGGCTGCATGGAGGTTCACAATCCGTTCAGCTTCGACTATCGCGACGGCTACAAGGGCATATCGCTGCTCGCCTGCGACCCGTCCTATCACGACGCGATCGTCGACCGCTCGGTAAAGCTGGTGCGCCAGCACCTCAATCGTCCCTGCATCGTCATCTGGTCGCTCGGAAACGAGAGCGGCTGGGGAAAGAACGTATACGACGCGGCGGCGTTTATCAAGGACTTCGACCCGACGCGGCTCGTGCATTATGAAAGCATGTACGGCACGCTGGACGATACGCCGAACGACATCCTCGACATGGTCTCGCGGATGTACGTCCACCCCGATCACTTCATGGACTACCTGCCGGAGGGCGAGAACCGACCGTTCTTCCTCTGCGAGTACAGCCACGCAATGGGCAACGGCAACGGCGACATGGAGGACTATCACAACACCTTCCACTCGAACCCGCGCTTCCTCGGCGGTTGCATCTGGGAGTGGTGCGATCACGCCGTCATCCAGGGCGAGACGGCGGGCGGCAAGATAAAATACGGCTACGGCGGCGACTTCGGCGAGAAGCACCACGACGGCAACTTCTGCATGGACGGGCTTGTCTACCCCGACCGCACGCCGCACGTCGGACTGCTCGAGACCAAGCAGGTCTACCGCCCCGTCCGCGTGACAAAGGGCGAGAAGCCGGGCGAGTTTGTCTTCTCGAGCGTGCTCGCGTTTGAGAACGCCGGCGACCACCTCGACTGCGAGTACGAGATAACCGAGCTTGGAAACCCGATAGCGTCGGGCAGCGTCGAGTTCTCGGTCGAGCCGATGGGAAGCACCGTCATAAACATCCCCGAGGCGGCAAGCGTCGACGGAAAGAGCGTCTATATCACCTTCAGCTTTACCGCGAAGCGGGACACGATGTGGTGCGAGCAGGGCTATCCGATAGCCGACGACCAGATTTGTCTCGTCGAGAACATCTCCGACCACCGGCACTCGGGCGGCGAGGTGGAGGTCCGCGAGGACGCGCTCACCTTCGTCATCACCGCGGCGGACACCGAGTATGTCGTCGACCGCAGGCACGGCTGCCTCTCGTCGATAAAGAAGGGCGGCGTCGAGCAGCTCGATCGACCGATGGAGCTGAACTTCTTCCGCGCGCCGACCGACAACGATATGCAGCTGAAAGAAAAGTGGTATCGCGCGCACCTGAACGACTACACGACAAAGGTCTACTCGACCTCGGTCGAAAAGTCGAAGGACGGCGCGACGGTGAAAATTTCGCACTCGTTCGGCTGGAATATCCTTCAGCCGTTCGCGCGCGCCGAGACGCAGCTTCACTTTTACGGCGACGGCGCGCTGCGGGTGACGGTCGACGCCGAGACCTCGAACAAGGTTGAGATGCTCCCCCGCTTCGGACTTCGGTTCTTCCTGCCAAAGCGATACGACGTTGCGCGCTACTACGGCTACGGTCCGTTCGAGAGCTACATAGACAAGCACCGCGCGTCGGTCATGGGCGACCACGTCGAGCTTATCGAGGACATGCACGAGGACTACATCCGCCCGCAGGAGAACGGCTCGCACTACGGTTGCAAGTTCGCCGAGGTGATAAGCCCGGACGCGACGATACGCTTCGAGCACGCCGACGGCTTCTCGTTTAACGCGAGCGAGTACACGCAGGAGGAGCTGGCGGCGAAACCGCACAACTATCAGCTCGAGAAGTGCGCGTCGAACGTGATATGCGTCGACGCGGCGATGGCGGGCGTGGGCACCGGCTCGTGCGGACCGCAGCTCGACGAGAAGTACCGCATCCCGCTGCCGAAGCTGCATCTCGACATAACCATCTCGGTGAACTGAGCGCGCTCTTGAAAAATCTCCGAAAATCTGGTATAATCCGATTATACTAAAACTTCGGAGGTGTATCTATGGCACTCATCACCGCGTCATTCATGTCAAAATCGCTCATGCGCACCGTTCCGGTGAACATAATCATGCCGACCGACAAGCTGACCTTCCCCGGACAGCCCGAGCCGTCAAACGAGCCGAAGAAGCTGCTCGTGCTGCTGCACGGCGTGTTCGGAAGCTATGTCGACTGGGTCACCGGTACGCGCGTCCAGGCGTTTGCCGAGGCGCACGACCTCGCCGTCGTGATGCCGTCGGGCGACAACAAGTTCTACTGCGACTCGCAGATAAGCGGCGACCGCTACGGCACTTTCACCGGCGTCGAGCTGGTCGACTTCATGCGAAATACCTTCAACGTCTCGAAAAAGCGCGAGGACACCTTCATCGCGGGTCTGTCGATGGGCGGCTTCGGCGCTATCGTCAACGGACTGCGCCACCCCGAGACCTTCGGCTGCATAGCGGGACTGTCGTCGGGGCTGATAAAGCAGAACATCCTGAGCTCGGTGGACGAGCCGGGACACGACATCTTCACCCGCACACAGTACCGCGCGATATTCGGGCTGGATAAGATCGAGGACTATAACGGCTCGGAAAACGACTACGATGCGCTTGCCGACAAGGTCGCGTCCGACCCGAACAAGCCGAAGATCTACCTCTGCTGCGGGCTTCAGGATTGGCTTCTCGAGCCGAACCGCGCCTATCGCGACAGGCTGAAGAGTCTCGGCTACGACGTGACCTGGGCGGAGAGCGCCGGCGGTCACACCTGGGAGTTCTGGGGCGAGTACATCGAGAAGGTCATAAACTGGCTGCCGCTCGACGGCAGCAACGCGGGTATTTCCAGCGGCAACGTTGGGATATAAAATCCAACTTTTGGCTATCATAAAAGCAACGAAAGGAGTGTTTTTCGATGAAGTACGTCTGCGATGTGTGCGGATGGGAGTACGACGAGGAAGCCGGCTCGCCGGAGAACGGCATAGCGCCCGGCACCAAGTTTGAGGATCTGCCCGACGACTTTGTCTGCCCGCTCTGCGGAGTCGGCAAGGACAGCTTCTCTAAGCAGTAAGCCATCAATTGAAAACGAGGGAGCCGCATCCTGCGACCCCCTCGTTTTTTGTGGCGCAAAAGCGGATAGTGTGGTATAATCGGTCTGTACGGTATAAGTTTTCGCGAAAAAGTTTATGAATTGTTTATATCTACTTTATGCCATTGTTAGCCCTGGGGTGTATGATATATCCAGAAACCCGAAAGGAGAATCACTATGAGACAGAACAAACACTTCGTCACGATAGTCTGTCTGATACTCGGAGCGGTCCTGCTCTGCTCGGCGGCGGTCGCCAACATCGGCAACGCCGGCGGCTATGAGGCTTATAAACAGGGGCTTCTCGGACTGCTGAACATGGACAGCTACTCCGGTCACGGAAACGTCGAGCTGACGCTGGACGGCACAAGCCTTGTCACCGCGCGCTACACCGAGAAGTTCAACAAGGACGCGAAGGCGGGCGAAGCGATAAGCTACACCAGCATGGACGGCTACTCGGAGATGTTCGACATGACCGACAGCGGTTACGAGAACTGGAGCGTCGTCAATCCCGAGGACCACATCACCGAGACGCCGTACACCTACTACGAATACGACTCGAAAAACGACTCGTGGTACATCAACACCGGGTACAGCGCGGGCGGCATATTCAGCGACTTTAACATCGACACGACGAGCGAGTATGAGCAGAAGATGCTGCGCATCGCCGAGCTTGCGGTGGATATGTTCGTCGGAGACCTCAAGAACAACTTCGTCTATCTCGGCAGCGAGGACGGACTGAGGTACTACCGCATATCGCTGAGCGGCGACCAGCTTCCCGAGATAGTGCAGGCGGTCATGTCGCTCGCGTTCGACAACGAGTCGATGTCCCCCATACTCTACGGCTCGTCCTCTATGGTCGTAGCCGCGATAGACATGCCCGAGGATGTCAGATACGGCGACGGCTACTACACCGCGCGGCGCGAGGCGTGGGATGAGCTGTACGACCACGGCGACACCGGCACTGCGGTGATAAACAAAGACCTGTCGATAAGCTGGTACCCCACCGCGCAGGACTATCTCAAAACCATCGGCGAGATAGATCTCGATGAGCTGCTCTTTCCCCTGCTTTGCAACAACAGCGAGCTGCTCTTTGCTCTGCTCGACGGCGAGCCGCGGATAACCAACGTGTCCTGCGACCTCGCGATAGACTCGCAGGGTCGGCTGATGAAAAACACGCTCGGCGGCTCGATAGAGTTCAGGCTGATAGACGGACGCTGGCACGAGGCGACGCTCACGATAAACGGCGAGTTCGACAGCCGCGACGAGGCGGCGATAGAGCTTCCGGTGGTAAACCCGAACGCCGCGGTGATAACCGACCGTTCTCAGAGCTGCGAGGAGAACAACTACGAGTACACCGTGACCGAGAACGGACGCACCACCACCTATCACAGCACGATACACGCGTCCTCCGACGACGGCTATTACGAGCGCTTCGACCGCTCGGCGTCGCTGCACGACTACGAGCTTCTCCAGTATGTGTTCGACATCGGAAACTCTATGGACAACGCGCTTGTCCTCCACTTCGGCGATGACCTGACCGACACCGCCGGCTACTATGAGATAGCGCCGGACTTCTACGTCAGCGCGGTCGAGTTCGACACCTTGTGCGACAAGTGGTTTGTCGACACCCAAACGATAGCGGACTACGCAAACTTCCTTAGCGTAGCCCCCGACTCGCTGATGAACGCGCTGCTCGAGGCGTACTCGAACATCACCGGCAAGCCTTTCGAGGGCGCGCACGCGCAGTTTGAGGGTGTCCACACCGTAAACATAATCGACGACTACACGTTCGAGTACGGTCCGTTCGGATTTATCACGCTGCTCTCCAGCAACATGGGTCTTGACCTCCGCTTCGAGCCGCTGTACGCGGACGATTTCACCGACGAGAACATCGGCGACTTCTATATCGCCGACGCGAAGCTCACAGGCGCGAAGTTCGGCATCGTCGCGGTTTCGGCGGACGACCTGACAAACGTCTACTACGCGATGGACGACTATGAGGCGGTCGAGCCTATCGCCTCGTCGCTTGGGCTCACCTACGAGGAGGCGAACGAGATGTTCGCCGCGGCGTACAAGTGCATACAGGAGCGCTCCGTGGTGTTCAGCGTGCCGGAAAACGTGACCCTTCTTCCGGACAGCGGCGGCATCTACCGCGTAGGCGAGATCGTGACCGAAGGCTAAAACGAAATATCCGCAAATTCACCCGAAACCGAAGGCACTCACTGCCCTCGGTTTCGGCGTCGATATAAGAGGTGAAAGCATTTGAACGAGACGAATATCACGACCGCCGCGCCGATCCTGCACATCGAGAACATGACCAAGCTCTACTCGAACGGGCGCGGCGTGCGCGACATAAACTTGGACATCTACCCCGGCGACATAGTCGGTCTGCTCGGACCTAACGGCTCGGGCAAGACGACGATAATGAAGGTGGTCGTCGGACTTTGCCATGCCCAGAGCGGCGTGTGCGACGTTTTCGGGCATCCGATAGAGCGCGAGTACGAGCAGGCGGCGGCGCAGATGAGCTGTCTCATCGAGTCGCCCGCGCTGTACGAGAACCTGTCCGCCGAGAAGAACCTGATGCTCGCGGCGCGGGTGCGTGGACTCGGCAAGCAGGACGCGCTGAATGCCCTGCACATGGTGCATCTCGACGGCTACGAGCGGGACAAAGTGGGTCGCTTCTCGCTCGGCATGAAGCAGCGGCTGGGGCTTGCGATAGCGATGCTCGGCGACCCGAAGTTCATCGTGCTCGACGAGCCGATAAACGGACTTGACATCGAGGGCATAGTCGAGACGCGCGAGATGATCGTCCGCGCCGCGCGCGAGAAGGGATGCGCGTTTCTGATAGCCAGCCACCTCGCGGCGGAGATTGAGCGCACCTGCAACAAGGTCGCGGTCGTTCACGAGGGCGAGCTGTTCAGCTTTACGACGATGGATGAGGCGCTGCGCCGCAGTCCCACGCTCGAGGACTACTTCCTTGAGGAAGTTCGCAAAAAGCGCGGCGGCGCGCTGTAAGGAGGCAGGTTATGCAGCTGTTTATGGGTGTTTTTCGCGGCGAGATAGCAAAGCTCGCGGCGCGCAAAAAGTACATAGTGTTTCTTGTAATCGAGGTGCTGATATGCGCCATCGTCCTGCTCGTCCAGATGGCGGTGGAGCACGCGAGCGGCATAGGTCTGCGCGGACTGAACCTGCGCATGATGCTGCTCGGATTCTTCATCTCGATATACATTCCGCTGATAATATTCATGGGCGCGTGCGACCTGTTCTCGAGCGAGGTGTCCGAAAACTCGATGCGCGCGTCGCTCATGCGTCCCGCGAGCCGATTCAAGGTGTTCTTCGCAAAGACGTTTGCGGTCTATCTGCTCGGCGTTTGCTATCTGTTCGCGCTGTTCTTCGTGACGGTGATACTCGAGATAATCGGCGGGTCGAGCCTGCACGGGTTCTTCTCCTCCTTCGGCGCGTATCTGCTTGACGCGATACCGCTGCTGGTGATGGCGCTGATGGCGGTGTTTGTCAACCAGCTCACCCGCTCGTCCACGCTCGTTATGCTCATCTGCATAATCGTGCTCGTTGGGTCGTATGTCGCAAACCTCTTTCTGCCGCAGGTGGGCGCGGTGCTGTTCACCAGCTACGGTCAGTGGCACAACCTCTGGATAGGCACCACCCTCCCCTTCGGCGCGATGATAATGAAGATAGGCATGCTGCTCGGCTATGGGATGCTATTCTTCTGCGGCGGCTACTACATCTTCGAGCGAAAGGATATGTGATAGTTTGACACTGAAAAAGCGGCTGGTCATCACGATACTGCTGATGGTGCTCATCCCCGCTATGCTGCTTATGCTGCTCGCCTCCGCGATGTACGCCGCGTACGTCTTCGGCGAGCCGAAATCGCCGGCAGATATACAGCTGAGCGCGCCGCCTATCGTCGCCACCGAAAGCGGCGAGTTTGTCGTCCTGCCGGACAGCGAAGCGATAACCGTGTCGCCGAGCGGCGGCGGAGATAACAACTACCGCAACTTCTTCAACGAGCAGGAGTTCTCGCGCCAGATGCGCCCGGGAAACCGGCTGTTCGGCTATGTGCTCGCGTTCGGCATTGCCGCGCTGGTGCTCATGGGCGCGTCGTTTGCGAGCGGGGTCATCTATCTTTCGCGAAAGATACTGCCGCCTATGAAGGAGCTGAGCCGCTCCGCTCGGCGGATAAGCTCGGGCGACCTCGACTTCGACATACTGGGCAGCAACATCGCGGAGGTGCAGGAGGTGTGCACCGCGTTTGACGAGATGCGCCGCCGCCTTCGCGACCAGGTCGCCGAGAACATCCGCTACGAGCGCGAGCGAAACCTGATGCTCGCCCACATATCGCACGACCTGCGCACCCCCGTCACCGCGATAAAGGGCTATGCCGAGGGGCTTATCGACGGTGTCGCGTCCACCCCCGATATGCAGCGCCGCTACGCCGAGACTATCGAGCAGAAGGCGCAGACGATGGAGCGGATGATAGAGCAGATGTCCAACTTCTCCGAGCTGGAACTCGGTCGGATGAGCTTCGACTTCGTCACCGGCGACATATTCGACTATCTCCGCACCCTCTGCGACGACTTCCGCGTAGACCTCGAGCGCGTCGACGCCGACTTCGAGGCGGTCATTCCCGACGAGAAACTGGACGTGCGGCTCGACCCCGAGAAGCTCGGCAGGGTGTTCCAAAACATACTCTCAAACGCGATAAAGTACCGTTCACCCGAGCGAAAACTCAGCGTCAAGCTTACCGCCGAGCGCACCCCCACCGGCGTCCATATCATCATATCGGACAACGGACGCGGCATTGCCCAGAGCGACGCGGAGAAGGTGTTCGAGGGCTTCTACCGCGGCGACCCCGCAAGGACGGCGGGCGCGGCGGGGCACGGCTTGGGGCTTGCGATAGCCCGTCAGATAATGCAGAAGCACGGAGGTCGGATATGGATAACCGGACGCGCCGGCGAGGGAACCGACGTACACATCACGCTTATCAAGAAGGAGGACGCCCATGCGGATACTGATAATTGAGGACGAACAGTCGATAGCCGAGCTTGAGCGCGACTATCTGCAGATAAGCGGCTTCGAGTGCGACATCGCGGGCGACGGCGAAAAGGGGCTTGAGCTTGCGCTCGCGACCGACTACGACCTGATAATTCTCGACCTCATGCTGCCCGGACTGGACGGCTTTGAGGTCTGCCGCCGCATCCGCGAGAAGAAGGAGACCCCGCTCATCATCCTGTCCGCCAAGAGCGAGGAGTTTGACAAGGTGCGCGGGCTTGGACTCGGCGCGGACGACTACATGACAAAGCCGTTCAGCCCGGGAGAGCTTGTCGCGCGGGTGAAAAACCACATCGACCGCTACTCGCGCCTGGTAGGTGTCCACCGCTCGAACGTGCTGAAGATTCGCGGGCTTGAGATCCACCGCGACGCGCGCAAGGTGATGATGAACGGCCGCGAGCGCAATCTGACCGCCAAGGAGTTCGACCTGCTGCTCTTCCTCGCCGAGAACCCGAACAAGGTGTTCAGCCGCGACGCGCTGTTTGACCGCATATGGGGCATGGACGCGCTCGGCGACGTCGCGACGGTCACCGTCCACGTCCAGCGGGTGCGCGAGAAGATAGAAGAGGACACTCAGAACCCGCAGTACATCGAGACGGTGTGGGGCGCGGGCTATCGTTTCCGCGCATGAGCGAGCTTATCATACCGACCGCCTGCACGCTCTGTCCGCGCCGCTGCGGAGCCGATCGCACGGTTTCGCTCGGTCGCTGCGGAGGCGGGTCAAAGGTGAAGGTCGCCCGCGCCGCCGCTCACTACTGGGAGGAGCCGTGCATAAGCGGCACACGCGGCTCTGGTGCGGTGTTCTTCTCCGGCTGCGCGCTCGGCTGCGTATTCTGCCAAAACCGCGAGATCTCGGCGGGAAACTTCGGCAAGGAGCTGACCGTCGACGAGCTTGCCGACGTGTTCCGCCGCCTCGAGTCGACCGGCGTGCACAACCTGAACCTCGTCACGGCGGGACATTACGCGCCGTGGGTTGCCGCCGCCCTTGAGCGTGCAAAGCCGCGGATTCCGGTGGTGTGGAACAGCGGCGGCTACGAGTCGCTCGACACGCTGCGCACTCTCGACGGGCTTGTGCAGGTCTACCTCCCCGACCTGAAATATCGCTCAAACGCGCTCGCCGCAAGGTATTCGGACGCAGGCGACTACTTCGAGCGCGCGTCGGCTGCGATAGTCGAGATGCACCGCCAAGTCGGGGCATGCGCGTTCGATGACGACGACATCCTGCAGCGCGGCGTGCTCGTGCGGCACCTCGTGCTTCCGGGACACGCGGACGACAGCATCGCCGTGTTCGAGGCGCTCTGCGACCTCGTCCCGCCCGACGAAATTCTGGTCGGACTGATGAGCCAGTACACCCCGCCATCTGTTGCACCGCAAGGGTTTCCGCCTGAGCTTGCCCGCCGCGTGACACCCGACGAGTACGCGCTGGTCGCCGACGCGGTGGAGGCGCTCGGATTTGAGGGATACGAGCAGGGCGGTGAGAGCGCCGACGAAGCGTACACCCCGCCGTTCGATTTGGAGGGACTTTAATGCGATATTTTCTTGAAGTTTTGCCGTTTGCGCTGATGGTTACCGCACTTTTCGAGCTGTTTCGCCATTTGTGGTTGAAGAAGCGCGGTCGTCGGCGCGGAACGCTGTCGCGCGAGCTGTCGCTCGGACTGTTCGCGTGTTACCTCGCGGGGCTGTTCGGGCTTGTCTGCACGCCCGCAAACACCTGGTCGTACCTGTTCTACTTCCTGCGGCATGGACAGTCGGGCGGAGAACTTGCGCCGCTGTTTTCCGGCGAATTCAACCTGATACCGACGATTTTTAAGTACATAAGCGGCGAATACACAAGCGACGGCTGGGTGTGGTCGATGCTGCTCGGCAACGTCGTTATGTACCTGCCGATGGGCTTTCTCGCGATGTGGGTGCTGCCCCGCGCGACCTATCTGAAGGCGATCGCGTTAGGGTTCAACATCTCGCTTGTGACCGAGCTTTTCCAGCCGATAGTCGGGCGCAGCTTCGACACCGACGACCTGATCCTCAACGGAATAGGCGTGGTCGTCGGCGCGGCGCTGTATCTGCTGTTTCGGAAACTTTTCCCGAAGAAAAACCTGCTGAAAAACGAATCGGACGGATAATCCGTCCGATTTTTTGTCACCTTCCGAGCACGAATTTCGAGGTGTCCGGCGCGTTGTTGTTCTGGTGGAAGATGAACACCGCCGCGTCGGCGTCCGCGAGTGTTTCGTCGATGTCCGCCGGCTGCTCGAACCGCGCGTCGACCACCACAAGCTCGCTGAAAACCGCGCTCAAAATATCGGTCATCGCGTTTTCGAGCGAGTCTTTGAACACGACCACCCGCATGTCCACCGCCGCGTTAGCGTTCTCCACGCGGTAGTAGGCAAAGTTTTTGGTGTAGGCGCTGCCATAGTCGACGACCGGCTCGCCCTCCCCCGCCGCGACTATCTCGCTCCGCTCGACCGGCTCGCTCGAGTCTAACGACTTGTAGTATCGCATACCGGACACGTCCTTCGGCGCGTAGACGACCACCGGCTGCGTCTCGGGTATCAGATAGCTGAACCGCCGCGAGAGGTCGCCGTGATACTCCGCGTCCCATTCGCTGCGCTCGACGAGGTCGGAGAGTTCGACCGACGGCATTATCCCCGCGTCCGCCATGTCCGAAAGCAGCTGCTCAGCCGCGGCGTAGGCGCCGTCGCCGTTCCAGTGGAAGTCGGTCGCGTACCACTGGCTCATGCGGGTCGCCTCGTCCTGCTCCGCCATCGCGCCCGCTATGTCGCTGACAAGCACCGACGAGCCGTCGAACGCCGCTAGGTACTTCTGTCGATTCGCCTCGCTCGCGTCGTCGACATGCAGCGACGGCTCGATCTCGACGAGGTAGTTCTTGACCGGAAGCATCGCGAAAACCGTGGGTATCCCGCGCGCCGCAACGCTTTCGGTCGCCGTCACGAACTCGCGGCGATCGTTCTCGAACGCCTCCAAGCCCTTCCCCGTCATGGCGTACGTTCGGCTGAATATCCAGTCGCCCTCGACAAACACATCGCGGGTGAATGTCTTGTGCTGCAACAGTTCCAGCCGCGAATACGCCTTTAAAAACTGCGAGCGCGCGGGGAACTGGTCGACCGCGTAGTCCTCAAGCCCGCTTATCGTCCAGTCGAGGTGCTCAAAGTTTATGTTCGGTCGCTGCGCCAGATAACGCGCCTCCGCCTCCGAGTATTCGTTGTCGGCATCGACAAAGCTCCACGCCGCAAAGGATATCAGCGCGAAAAAGAAGGGTATTATCGCCAGAAGCGGCGCTTTTGTCGATTTTCCACTGCGTTTTGTGTCCATATTTCGCTCCTAGAATCGGAAGTAGATGAACGGATTGTAGGTAGAGTTGACGAGCATTATCGTGCAGACCGCGAGGCTTGTCCAGCAGACCGCGCCGCGCAGCAGCCATCCGAGGTTCGTGTCCTCGCCGAGCCGCCGACAGCCGACTATCCTGCGCGCGACCGTTCGCACAAGCGGAGTTGCGCCTATCGCCGCGACGATGAGCGCCGGCAGATAGTCGTGCAGATAGACGATCGCCATCGAGTTCGCAAATCCGTTCGCGCCCAGCATCGCCGCGAAATAGCTCGTAACCCCCGCAAAGCCGTCCGCGCGGAAGAACACCCAGCCTATCATCACCAGAAGCAGGGTCAGAATGTGCCGCAGCGCAGACGGTATCCGCTCGAGCCGCTCGCCGCCGACGCACTTTTCGACGGTCAGCAGCACGCCGTAGTACACTCCCCAGAGGAGGAATGTCCATCCCGCGCCGTGCCACAGTCCGGTCAGCGCCCAGACGATTAGGATGTTGCGTATCTGAACAGGCAGTCCACGGCGGCTTCCGCCGAGCGGGATGTAGACATAGTCGCGGAAGAACGAGCCGAGCGAGATGTGCCACCGCCGCCAGAACTCGGTTATCGACTTCGACACATACGGATAGTCGAAGTTTTCGAGGAAGTCGAACCCGAGCATCTTTCCGAGCCCTATTGCCATGTCCGAGTATCCGCTGAAGTCGAAGTATATCTGAAGCGTGTAGGCGAATATGCCGAGCCACGCGGTCAGGGCGGGAGTCGCCGCACCGTCGAACGCCGCGTCCGCCATCACCGCGAGCGAGTTTGCGATCAGCACCTTCTTCGCGAGTCCGACCGAGAACCGCAGCATCCCCTGCCCGACCTTTTTTATTGTTATCTCGCGGCGCTCGATCTGCTCCATAACCGTCGTGTAGCGCACGATAGGTCCGGCGACCAGCTGCGGGAACGCCGAGATGTAGAGCGCCACTTTGAGGATGTTTTTCTGCGCCGGCGCGTCGCCGCGGTAGACGTCGATGACGTAGCTCATCGCCTGGAAGGTGAAGAAGGATATGCCGAGCGGCAGCGCGATGTTCGGCACAGGCAGGTCGGCGCGGAGCAGAAGCCCGAGCGAGCGAACCGCAAATCCCGCGTATTTGAACACTCCGAGCAGCGCAAGATTGAAGACTATCGAGACGACAAGCCACGCCGTTTTGTGCTCTCCGCGCGAGACGAGCCGTCCGAAGATGTAGTTTAACGCGATAGAGCCGAGCATCAGCGGCAGGTAGCTAAGCTCTCCCCAGGCATAGAAAAACAGGCTTGCCGCAAGGCAAACCGTGTTTTTCCATCCGCGCGGCACCAGCCAGTAGACGAGCATTACCGCGGGCAGAAAGTAGTATAGAAACGGTATTCCGCTGAAAACCATACGCCCTCCGTGAAACCGAAGCTATCGCTATTTTATCACGCTCGGGCGGCGAGGTCAAGCGTTCGCGGAAGCTCGATTTTTCGTGCCGCGCGACATCAAAACGAACAGTACGGTGGCGACCGCCGCGACCGCCGCGCCGAAGATGTAGAAACTCTGCACTCCGAACGCGTCGATGAGGAATCCGCCTACCAGGCTGCCCACGACGCCGGTCACCGACCCGACCGCGCTCAGCATAGCCTGCGCGGTGGAACTGAGGCGCTCGGGCGCGAGCGAGAATACGAAGGTCGCGCTCGCGGCGTAGTACAGTCCCGCGCCCGCGCCGTCGCAGACTATTGCCGCCGCAATTATCTGCCAGAAGGACGTCGCTAACACATACACGACCGACTCGAGCGCGAACAGCGCGAACGCCGCCATGATTATGGTTTCGAGCTTGAAACGCTTGCGCAGGAAGGGTATCAGCACCATGAACGGCACCTCGACGAACGCCTTCGTGCCGTTGACCAGACCCACCTTCGCGCCGTCCTCGCCTATGCTCTCGAGCAGCTTCGGCCAGAAGGTCGAGTTGCAGTTCAGCGCAATGCACGCGAATATCGACAGCAGGAAGAAGGTCATCAGCCGCCAGTTTCCGAACAGCTCGCCGAAGTGCATCTCGCGCAGCGGTATCGCCGGCTTCTTCTCGGTCTTCTCCCCCTTTGTCGCGCGGAGGATGAGAATTATCGTCGGGATAGCAAACACCACCGCGATGTAGAAGGTTATCCACGCGCCGGTGTGCGGGATGATGAACCCGAGCGCTATCGAGGCGAGCGCGAAGGACAGCGACCCCGCCGCCCGCAGAACGCCGAAGTTTATGCCGGTGCGCTCCGACTTGTCCAAAAACACGCTCTGCATAAGCGACATGACCGGCATCCGGAAGAAGAACGCCATCGGGATTATCGCCAGCACTATCGGGAACGCTCCGACATGGATGCTCTCGAGCAGCGGCACCGAACCATAGAGCGCCGCGCCCGCAATCGCGCAGAGCAAAATGACCTTAACCACCGAGCGCCAGCGATCGGCAAGCATCCCCCACAGCGGCGCCGCGAAGATGCCTAGCGCCGAGTTCACCGCCGCGATCGTACCTATCTGCGACGACGAGTATCCCCGCGAGCCCAGATATACCGCAAGGTATCCAACCGCCGCCGCGTTTGCGATGTAGTAGCTGAAATTCGCACCCGCGAGCTGCATCGTAAGTATCCGCTTCGCTTTAGCGGTTATGCCGCCTTCCCCTTGAACAGCGGCGCTATTTGTCTCTGCCATATTCCGTTCCCTCCTCGATTATGCCCCTGATTTATCTACATTTTAGTACACTTGTTCGGGAATGTCAAGCGGAATATACAAAAAGACAGGGCATAAAGCCCTGTCTTTTCGGTTGCTTTGCTCAAGTTCGAGGGAAATTACTTGTCCTCGATGTCGATGACGACGCCCGAGCCGACGGTGCGGCCGCCCTCGCGGATAGCGAAGCGGAGTCCCTTCTCGATAGCGATCGGGGTGATCAGCTCGACCTTCATGTCGACGTTGTCGCCCGGCATGCACATCTCGGTGCCGTCCGGCAGAGTGATGACGCCGGTAACATCGGTGGTGCGGAAGTAGAACTGCGGGCGATAGTTCGAGAAGAACGGCTTATGACGTCCGCCCTCGTCCTGCTTCAGAACGTAGACCTGACCGACAAACTTGGTGTGCGGATGGATCGAACCCGGCTTGGATATGACCTGTCCGCGCTCGACCTCGTTCTTCGCGATGCCGCGCAGCAGCATGCCGATGTTGTCGCCCGCCTCTGCGAAGTCGAGCAGCTTTCGGAACATCTCGATGCCGGTGACGACGGTCTTGCGCTTCTCGTCCATCAGACCGACTATCTCGACTTCCTCGTTCATCTTGACCTGACCACGCTCAACACGGCCGGTAGCGACGGTGCCGCGTCCGGTGATGGTGAAGACGTCCTCGACCGGCATAAGGAACGGGAGGGTGTCGTCACGCGGCGGGGTCGGGATATAGCTGTCAACAGCGTCCATGAGCTCCTTGATGCAGGCATACTCCGGAGCGTTCGGGTCGGTCGACTCGCTGACGAGCGCGTTAAGAGCCGAACCCTTGATTATCGGGGTGTCGTCGCCCGGGAAGTCGTAGCTCGAAAGCAGCTCGCGGATCTCCATCTCAACCAGCTCGAGCAGCTCGGGGTCGTCGACCTGGTCGCACTTGTTCATGAACACGACGATCGCCGGAACGCCGACCTGACGGGCGAGCAGGATGTGCTCACGGGTCTGCGGCATAGGACCGTCGGCAGCCGAAACGACCAGGATGCCGCCGTCCATCTGAGCGGCGCCGGTTATCATGTTCTTGATATAGTCGGCGTGACCCGGGCAGTCGACGTGCGCATAGTGACGCGCGTCGGTCTCATACTCGACGTGAGCGGTGTTGATGGTTATGCCGCGCTCGCGCTCCTCCGGAGCCTTGTCGATCATGTCGTAAGCCTCATACTGAGCCTTGCCGCTGAACGCCAGATACTTGGTGATAGCAGCGGTCAGAGTGGTCTTGCCGTGGTCGACGTGACCGATGGTGCCGATGTTAACATGCGGCTTAGTACGTTCAAACTTTGCCTTCGCCATTTGTATAATCCTCCTTATACAGACACGTTAGTAGTTTTTCCCTGCAATGCGCAAGGATATTGTACCGCAAAACCCTTGCATTTGCAATAGGTTTTTTTCAAAAATTAGTCCTTCTTCTGGCGCGAAGCCACGAGCTTCTCCTGAATGGACTTGGGCAGCTCGACATAGTGGCTCGGCTCCATGGTGTACTGACCGCGGCCCTGCGTACGGCTGCGGAGATCGGTCGCGTATCCGAACATCTCGCTGAGCGGGACAAACGCGTCGATCTGCTGTGCGCCCGAGCGTGCCTCCATGCCGTTGACCTGTCCGCGGCGGCCGTTCAGGTCGCCTATAACGTCGCCCATGTACTGGTCGGGGACGTTGACAACGACGTGCATTATCGGCTCGAGGAGCACCGGATCCGCCTTCTGGCAAGCCTCCTTGAACGCCATCGAACCGGCGATCTTAAACGCCATTTCGGACGAGTCGACCTCGTGGTACGAGCCGTCGTACAGCGTGACCTTGACATCGACGACCGGATAGCCGGCGAGGACACCCGACTGCATCGCGCCCTGGATACCTGCGTCGACCGAGGGGATGTACTCCTTCGGAACGGCGCCGCCCACGACAGCGTTGATGAACTCGTAGCCCTTGCCCGACTCGTTCGGCTCGACGATGATCTTGACGTGACCGTACTGACCCTTACCACCCGACTGACGGGCGTACTTGTGGTCGACGTCCGCCTTCTTGCGGATGGTCTCCTTGTACGCGACCTGCGGCGCGCCGACGTTTGCCTCCACCTTGAACTCGCGGAGCAGTCGGTCGACGATTATCTCCAGGTGGAGCTCGCCCATGCCGGCGATTATCGTCTGTCCGGTCTCCTCGTCGGTGTAAGTGCGGAAGGTCGGGTCCTCCTCGGCGAGCTTGGAGAGGGCGATGCCCATCTTCTCCTGACCTGCCTTGGTCTTAGGCTCGATAGCGACACGGATGACCGGCTCCGGGAACTCCATCGACTCGAGGATTATCGGGTGCTTCTCGTCGCAGAGGGTGTCGCCGGTGGTGGTGTTCTTCAGACCGACCGCCGCTGCGATCTCGCCCGAATAGACCTCCTCGATGTCCTCGCGGTGATTGGCGTGCATACGGAGTATGCGTCCGATGCGCTCGCGGTTGTCCTTGGTCGAGTTGTAGACCGAAGCGCCGGCGGTTATCGTGCCCGAGTACACGCGGAAGAAGCAGAGCTTTCCGACGTACGGGTCGGTAGCGATCTTGAACGCGAGCGCCGAGAACGGAGCCTTGTCGTCCGCCGGACGGCTGTCCTCCTCGTCGGTCTCGGGGTTGATGCCCTTGATAGCCGGAATGTCGGTCGGGGCGGGCATGTAGTCGACGACCGCGTCGAGCAGCTGCTGAACGCCCTTGTTGCGATATGCGGTGCCGCAGAGCACCGGAACCATCTCGTTTGCGATGGTGCCCTTGCGGATGACGCGCTTGAGCTCGTCTATCGAAGGCTCCTCGCCCTCGAGATACTTCTCCATAAGCTCGTCGTCCAGCTCGCAGACGCCCTCTATCATCTTGTTGTGCCACTCGTTCGCCTTCTCTATCATGTTCTCCGGGATGGGCTCCTCCGAGAAGTCCTTGCCCAGCTCGTCATGGTAGATTATCGCGTGCATCTTCAGCAGGTCGATTATGCCGGTGAAGAAAGTCTCCGCACCTATCGGCAGCTGAAGCGGAATGGCGTTTGCGTGCAGACGGTCGTGCATCATGTCTACCACGTTGTAGAAGTCCGCGCCCATGATGTCCATCTTGTTGACGAACGCCATGCGCGGGACGCCGTAGTGGTCAGCCTGACGCCAAACGGTCTCGCTCTGCGGCTCGACACCGCCCTTTGCGCAGAAGACCGTGACCGAACCATCGAGCACTCGCAGCGAACGCTCGACCTCAACGGTGAAGTCGACGTGTCCCGGGGTGTCGATGATGTTTATGCGGTGATCCTTCCAGAAGCAGGTGGTAGCAGCCGACGTAATGGTTATGCCGCGCTCCTGCTCCTGCTCCATCCAGTCCATCGTCGCCGAGCCGTCGTGAGTCTCGCCGATCTTGTAGTTCTTTCCGGTGTAGAAAAGAATACGCTCGGTGGTCGTCGTCTTGCCGGCGTCGATGTGTGCCATTATGCCAATGTTCCTTGTCCGCTCAAGCGGGTAATCCCTTCCCATCTACGCTTCTACTCCTTAAACTGATTACAAGCGGTAGTGAGCGAACGCCTTGTTCGCCTCCGCCGCGCGGTGCATCTCTTCCTTACGCTTGAAGGCGTTGCCGAGGCTGTTCTCCGCGTCCATCAGCTCGCCTGCAAGTTTCTCCTTCATAGTGCGCTCGCTGCGGTTGCGCGCAAACTGGGTTATCCAGCGCAGCGCAAGCGTCTGACGACGCTCCGGGCGAACTTCCACCGGGACCTGATAGTTCTGACCGCCGACGCGGCGAGCCTTGACTTCAAGCACCGGCATTACGTTCTCGAGAGCAGCCTCGAACACCTCGACGGGGTCCTTGCCGGTCTTCTCGCGAACGATGTCAAATGCTCCGTAGACGACCTTCTGGGCGGTACCCTTCTTGCCGTCGAGCATAACACTGTTGATAAGCTTCGTAACAACCTTAGAGTTGTACATAGGATCCGGAAGCACGTCCCTTTTCGGGACAAATCCTCTTCTGGGCACTTATCTTCCCTCCTTCACAAAGAATATGAGATCATAGGTACTCGAAAAAAGAGTCTTTCCCGCAAAGCACCCACGTTTATATAAACGCGAGCACGAGCCGCGTGAAATGACTTGTCTGCGACGCGCAAAGGCTTATTTCGCCTTCGGACGCTTCGCGCCGTACTTGGAGCGCGCCTGCTTGCGGTTGGCAACACCCTGGGTATCGAGCGTACCGCGGATGATGTGATAACGCGTACCAGGCAGATCGCGGACACGACCGCCGCGGATCATGACCACCGAGTGCTCCTGAAGGTTGTGACCTTCGCCCGGAATGTAGACCGTAGCCTCCATGCTGTTCGACAGACGCACACGGGCGATCTTGCGCAGCGCCGAGTTCGGCTTCTTCGGGGTCATGGTACGCACCGCCGTGCACACTCCGCGCTTCTGCGGGGACGGCTGGTCGGTCATGCGATTCTTCAGGGTGTTAAAGCCCTTCTGCATCGCCGGAGCCTTCGACTTGTAGGTCTTGTCCTGACGTCCGTTGCGCACCAACTGGTTAAATGTAGGCATATTTTTCCTCCTTTCCTCCAAAGTTATATTCTTGACGGGAAATCGAATTATATCCCGCTAGAATCGGTGGTTTTGTCGGCTACGAGCGCAGCCACCGCCGCACCGACGGTTATGCCGCACAGCTCGCCGAGCCGCTTCATCGTCGGAACGCTCTCGCACACGACATGTTTCATGCGGCAGAGCGCTGTTATCTCGCGGCGTATCTGACCGGACGCGTCCTGCGCGAGGTAGACCCTTGTCGCCTCCCCCTCGCGGAGCGCCCGTCTCGACTGCTTGAGACCGACGACTTTGTTCTTGGTGTTGAGTTCTTCTGGCATATCAATACCTCCGAAAGCGCACACGATAGATTTTATCACCGCTTTTCGGAAAAGTCAACACTTTATTCCTCGTTTTCCGAGTGATATCCCGTGGACGACGAGTCGATGGTCGGCGTAACGTCAGCTCCGCCGTGTGTCGCGGCGAACTGCTCGACCAGCTCCTGGAACTCGGGACGCACCGGCTCGTCGACCTCCATGTTGAAGTCGCGGTACATCTCCATGCCCGAACCGGCGGGCACGAGCTTGCCGATTATCACGTTCTCCTTCAGTCCGACGAGGTGGTCGACCTTGCCCTTGATGGCGGCATCGGTCAGCACGCGGGTGGTCTCCTGGAAGCTCGCCGCCGAGAGGAAGCTCTCGGTCGAAAGCGACGCCTTGGTTATGCCCATCAGCACCGGGCTCGCGACAGCCGGCACAAACTCGACACCCTTGGCTATGCAGTCAGCCTCGGCAGCCTTCTGGACATCCTCGAACTCGAGCACGTCAACCAGCGAGCCGAGCAGAAGGTCGGTGCTGCCCGGATCCTCCACCTTGACCTTGCGCATCATCTGGCGCACGATTATCTCGATGTGGCGGTCGTTGATGTCTATGCCCTGCTGGCGGTAGACCTTCGAGACCTCGCGTATCAGGTAGTTCTGCACCGCCGCCGATCCCTTGAGACGCAGGACGTCGTGCGGGTTGAGCGCGCCGTCGGTCAGCTCGTCTCCCTGCTCGACCATGTCTCCGTCGCGGACTTTCAGCACCAGACCGAACGGGATGAGCATGTGGGTCACGTCGTTCGGGTCGTCGGGGTTGGTTATCGAAAGCCCGCGCTGTCCGGCACGGCGTATCTCCTCGCGATGGACGATGCCGCTTGCCTCCGCCATGATGGCAAGGCGCTTCGGACGGCGAGCCTCAAACAGCTCGGCAACACGCGGAAGACCCTGGGTGATGTCGTCGCCCGCAACGCCGCCGGTGTGGAAGGTACGCATGGTAAGCTGGGTGCCAGGCTCGCCTATCGACTGAGCGGCGATTATGCCGACCGCGTCGCCGACGTTTGCGGGCTGGTTGTAAGCGAGGTTCGAGCCGTAGCACTTGGCGCAGACGCCGCGGCGCGCGTGGCAGGTAAGCACCGAGCGTATCTTCGCCTCGGTCACTCCCGCGGCGACGACCTTCTCGACGTCGTCCTCGTTTATCATGTGGTCTACCGGAACGATGACCTCTCCGGTCTCGGGATGGACGATCGGCTCGACGAGGTAGCGTCCGCGCAGACGGTCGCCGAACGACTCGATGACGTGTCCGTTGTCCGATATCTCGCGCACGACTATGCCGTCGTTGCAGCCGCAGTCGACCTCGCGGATTATGACGTCCTGCGAGACATCGACCAGACGGCGGGTGAGGTATCCCGAGTCGGCGGTGCGCAGCGCGGTATCGGCGCCGCCCTTACGCGCCGAACGCGAGGATATGAAGTACTCAAGCACCGACAGACCCTCGCGGAAGTTCGCGCGTATCGGTATCTCTATCGTACGTCCGAGGGTATCCGCCATAAGTCCGCGCATGCCGGCTATCTGACGCAGCTGGTTTGTGTTGCCGCGCGCGCCCGAGTTAGCCATCATATATATCGGGTTCATCTCCTCGAAGTGCGCCTGCATCGCCTTAGTCACGTCGTCGGTGGTCTTCTCCCACTCGCCTATGACCAGACGGCGGCGCTCCTCGTTGGTGATGAGTCCGGTCTCGTACTCGTCCTCGATGTCGCCGACGCGCTGCTCGGTCTCGCCTATTATCTGCCACTTCTCCTCCGGCACGACCATGTCGCTTATCGAGATGGTTATTGCCGACTTGGTGGAGTACTTGTAGCCGAGCGCCTTGATGTTGTCGAGCAGCACCGCGCTGTCCGCAAATCCGTGCTTGGATATGCAGCGGTCGATTATCTTCGCAAGCTCGCGGCTGCGCACCATGAACGATATCTCAAGGTCGCAGATGTGCTCCGGGTCGGAGCGGTCGACGTAGCCGAGATCCTGCGGTATGACCTCGTTGAATATCAGGCGTCCGACGGTGGCGGGGACGGTGCGGGTTATCTGCTCACCGTTCACCTCGCGGGTGACGCGCACCTTTATCGGAGCGTGGATGCCCACGACGCCGTCGTTGTAAGCCATGAGCGCCTCGTTGACATCGGCGAATATCTTGCCCTCGCCCGGCTCGCCCGCGTGGTCTATGGTCAGGTAGTAGGAGCCGAGGACCATGTCCTGCGTCGGCACGGTGACCGGCTTGCCGTCCTGAGGACGCAGCAGGTTGTTCGCCGACAGCATGAGGAAGCGAGCCTCGCTCTGTGCCTCCGCGCTCAGCGGGACGTGAATAGCCATCTGGTCGCCGTCGAAGTCCGCGTTGAACGCCGTGCAGACCAGCGGGTGCAGCTTTATCGCGCGGCCCTCGACCAGCACCGGCTCGAACGCCTGGATGCCCAGGCGGTGCAGCGTCGGCGCGCGGTTGAGCATGACCGGATGCTCGCTGATTATCTCCTCAAGCGCGTCCCACACCTCGTTGCGTGTGCGCTCGACCATCTTCTTCGCGCTCTTGATGTTGTTCGCCACGCCGTCCTCGACCAGCTTCTTCATGATGAACGGCTTGAACAACTCGACCGCCATCTCCTTCGGCAGTCCGCACTGATATATCTTCAGCTCCGGACCGACGACTATGACCGAGCGTCCCGAGTAGTCGACACGCTTGCCGAGCAGGTTCTGGCGGAAGCGTCCCTGCTTGCCCTTGAGCAGGTCGCTGAGCGACTTGAGCGCGCGGTTGTTCGGTCCGGTGACCGAGCGTCCGCGGCGTCCGTTGTCGATGAGGCTGTCCACCGCCTCCTGCAGCATGCGCTTCTCGTTGCGAACGATGATGTCCGGCGCCTCGAGCTGAAGCAGGCGGCGCAGGCGGTTGTTGCGGTTTATGACGCGGCGGTAGAGGTCGTTGAGGTCGCTGGTGGCGAAACGGCCGCCGTCCAGCTGAACCATCGGGCGCAGCTCGGGCGGGATGACCGGCAGCACGTCGAGTATCATCCACTCCGGCTTGTTGCCGCTCTGGCGGAAGCTCTCCGCGACCTCGAGGCGCTTGATTATGCGCATCTTCTTCTGACCGCTCGACGCCTCCAGCTCCTCGTGAAGCTCCTCGCAGAGCTTCTCCACGTCTATCTCCTGGAGCAGCTCCTTTATCGCCTCGGCGCCCATTCCGGCACGGAAGTCGTCCTCATAGCGCTCGTACATATCGCGATACTCCTTCTCGGAGAGTATCTGATATTTGAGCAGCGGCGTGTCGCCCGGGTCGATGACTATATAGCTTGCGAAGTAGAGCACCTTTTCGAGCAGGCGCGGGCTCATGTCAAGCATCAGTCCCAGACGGCTAGGCGTGCCGCGGAAGTACCAGATGTGGCTGACCGGCGCGGCAAGCTCGATGTGTCCCATGCGCTCGCGGCGAACCTTGGCACGGGTGACCTCAACGCCGCAGCGGTCGCATATCTTGCCCTTGTAGCGCACCTTCTTATATTTTCCGCAGTGGCACTCCCAGTCCTTGGTAGGTCCGAAAATGCGCTCGCAGAACAGACCGTCGCGCTCCGGCTTGAGCGTGCGGTAGTTTATCGTCTCCGGCTTCTTAACTTCTCCGTGCGACCATACGTCGCGTATAAGCTCGGGCGAGGCAAGGCCGATCTGTATCGCTTCAAAAGTATCGTGACTCATCTGATCTTCTCCTTTTCCCGATTATTCAAGATCGAAAAGTTCATCGTCCGACGGTTCCTTCTCCTCCTCGGCAAAGTCGTCGCCGAGCATATCGTCGTAGTCGTCGTCCTCCGAGCCCTCGTCGCCCTCGTTGTCATACTCGTCGAGGTCGCTGTCGAAGCCGTCCTCCTCCACGTTGCGAACCATGTATCCGGCGGACTCGAACTCGCCGGCGTCGCCGCGGTCACGGTAGCTGTCGCTGCGCTCGACCGCGCCGAAGCTGGTGTCCTCGTCCTCCTCCTTCAGCTCTATCTCGTTGCCGTCCTTGTCGTAAATATAGCGGTAGGTGTGGGCGCTCCAGCCG
>CAMNWZ010000005.1 GCA_946566645.1 uncultured Clostridia bacterium | reverse complement strand
TTGACGTTGAGATTTTCGTCGACAAAGCGCTCGTAGTGCCCGAGATCGAGATCGGTCTCCGCGCCGTCGTCGGTCACAAAAACCTCGCCGTGCTGATAGGGGCTCATCGTGCCCGGGTCGACGTTGAGATAGGGGTCGAGCTTCTGCATCGCAACGCGCAGTCCGCGCGCGCCGAGCAGCCGACCGAGCGACGCGGCGGTTATGCCCTTGCCCAGTCCCGATACCACGCCTCCGGTCACGAAAATATACTTCACAGCCATTTCAAAACCCTCCGCAAAAGTTTTTAGCAATCCCCATAAAGTGACATTTAAGTATATCACGCTTTCGCCCCTTTTTCAACCGCCGCCGAAAAAATTTTGTTACCGAATTTCGCGCGCCGTTCGATATACCCTTTTGTGTAAACTAAACGCCCCCGCCGCTCCCCGCTGTGAAAGGGGGTGTTTCGGCTTGAATTTCAGCTTTGAAACGGTAGTATATCTGCTCGGGCTTGCCTGTGCCGCCGGCACGATACTTGCACGCATCTCGGCGCTCGAGCGTAAAGTAGAGAGACACAACGGGCTTATCGAGCGGGTGTACAAGCTGGAGGAGTGGCACGACGGGACGGAGAAGCGTCTGGATGACCTTGAGAGGGGGATAAAACGATGAAGAAACTTTGGAGTTCGATAGCAAGCCGCGCCGCCGCCCTGCTCGAGGTCAAGAGCCTGGTGACGCTGGCGCTGACCGGAGTGATGTGCGCGCTCATCTTTTGCACCGAGATAGACGGCGAGGCGCTGGCGCTGTTTTCGGGGGTGTACGGCTCGGTCATAACCTACTTCTTTACGAGAAAGGCGGCGTGATATATGGAATTTCGCGGCATAGACATAAGCGAATATCAGGGTGAGATAGACTTCGGGCGCGTAAAGCAGAGCGGCATCGACTTTGTGATGATACGCAGCGGCTACGGCAGAAACAGCGACCAGCGCGACAGCTATCTCGAGCGGAACATCGACGGCGCGCGGGCTGCGGGGCTGGACTACGGCTTCTACCACTACGCCTACGCCACCACCCCCGAGCGCGCGGCGGAGGAGGCTGACTTCTGCCTTGAGCTGATACGCGGCAGCGACCCGACCATGCCGGTCGCCTACGACATAGAGGACGCGTCGCTGAAGGGACTTTCCCGCGAGCAGCTGAGCACGGTCGCAAGAACCTTCCTCGAACGCATTCGCGCCGCCGGCTACTATCCGATGCTCTACGCGAGCCTGAGCTGGCTTAACAACCGCTTCGAGCCGTCGCTTCTCGAGGAGTACGACGTGTGGCTCGCGCAGTGGGCGCCCGCTCCGACCTACACCGGCGAGTTCGGGATGTGGCAGTACACGTCGAGCGGGCGGGTGCCGGGGGTGTCCACCGCCGTCGACCTGAACGTCGCGTACAAGGACTACCCCGCGATAATCGCCGAGATGGAGGAGGTCGACGGGCCGTGGGACAACACGCCCAGTCCCTACGCGGCGGAGGCAGTGGCAAAAGCGATAGAGCTTGGCATCCTGCGCGGCAACCAGTACGGCGACCTGATGCTCCACTCGCCGCTCATTCGCGAGGACTTCTTCGTGCTGATAGACCGGCTGGGGCTGCTCGGTTGAACATTTAATGAGGGAGGGACGCGCGTCTCTCCCTCTCTCTATATCCGCTCGGTTTACATAATTCCGCTGTTGAAAAACCTGTTGAAAGTGTGCAAAAGCCGCCTACCAGCTCGGTAGACGGCTCTCTTTTTGCGTTTTATAAGAATTTATGTCGACTTATCCCTGCGTGCTCGGGTTGATGGCGGTGCTGTCCTGGAAGTCGTTCTCGTCGTTGAGCGCGAATTGCAGATCCTCGTATTCGCCGCTGTTGTAGTGGTACACCTTCAGCGTGAACGAGTCGCCCGCCTTGCACTTCTGCACGAGCGCGCTCAGGTCGCTGTAGTTCTCGATGCGCTCGCCCTGCGCCTCGACGATGACGTCGTTGACCTGAAGTCCCGCGAAGTAGGCGTTGGCGTTCGGGTTGACGTAGCGCACAAGCACGCCGGTCGGTATCTTGTAATACTTGCTCATCGCGTCGTTCACGTTGTCGCAGCGCAGTCCTATCGCCGGATATCCGCTGACGTAGCCGCTGGTCACAAGCTCGTCGATTATACCCTTGGCGGTGTTGGTCGGGATGGCGAATCCCAGTCCCTCGACGGTGGTCGAGTAGTCCTGCATCTTCAGCGTGTTTATGCCCACGACCTGACCGTACTGGTTTATCAGCGGGCCACCCGAGTTGCCCGAGTTTATCGCCGCATTGGTCTGGATGAGCGTCATGGTGCGCTCGTCCACCGTAACGTCGCGGTTTATCGCCGAGACAATGCCATCGGTGAAGGTGCCCATAAGCTCGAGTCCGAGCGGGTTGCCTATCGCGTAGACCGGGTCGCCGACGAGCAGCGCGTCGCTGTCGCCGAACTCGGCAGCCGGAAGTCCGCTCGCGTCTATCTTGAGCACCGCGAGGTCGCTCTTTTCATCCGAGCCGATGAGCTTCGCCTCGTACTCGGTACCGTCGAGCATGATTATCGACAGCGCGGTCGCGTTCTCGATGACGTGATGATTGGTGATGATATAGCCGTCGCTCGACATGATTATGCCGGTCCCGGTGGAAGTGGAGGTCGCGCCGGAGAAGTAGTAGTAGCTGTCATAGTACTTGGTCGCGACAACGCCGACCGTCCACTGCTTGCACTTCGCCGCGATCTGCTGCGGAGTGAGCGCGCCGTTCGAGTCGCCGTGGTCGAGCTTCATCTCCGGACCGCCCTCGCCTACGCCCTCGCCCTTGAGCGGCTCGCTCGGCGACACCTCCGGCGTCGGGGAGACGTAGAGGTCGTAGCCGCCGTTCGGGTCCGCGGTGGGGCTGGGTATCTCCATGCGGTCGTCGTGGCTGCCGCGGCGCTCGACGCTGAACAGCGTTCCGTTACTGCCCGGCTCTATCGAGTAGAATATCGAGAACACGCCGAAGCCTCCGCCGAGCACCGCCACCGCGACCATCGCCGCGATGAAGCGCTTGAGCCCCTTGCCCATCTTCTTTTTCGGCGCGGGCATGGGCTGATAATTCGGCTGCGGCTGCCATCCGTACTGCGGCGCGTTGTTGTTCCACTGCGGTCCCTGACCGAAGCTGCCCTGGTCGAACATCGGCTGCGGCTGCTCCTGCGGCTGATAGCTCGGCGGCACCTGCTCGGCGTACACCGGCTGCTGCGGCTCGTTGTTCATCATCGGCTCGACTGCCGGCTGTTCGACCGGCTGCGTCGACTCACTGTTCATCATCGGCTCGGCGGGCTGCTCGCTCGGCTGCTGCGGGTTCATGTTTTCAAACTCTCTCTCATCAAACATAGTGATCGCTCCTTTTGCGATATTGTATGCGTTTTCATCGCTTACAAAAAGGATTATATTCGATAAATTTGAGAAAAAAATAAAGCGTTCGTGAACAATTTGTAAATGTAAAGGGGAGGGCGGGTGCCCTCCCCTTCGGTATGCGCCGTTATATCTGCGGGAACTCCTTGTTCTCCACCTCGGCGAGCGCGTCCTTGCGGCTGAGGTCGATACGGCCGCGGTCGTCTATCTTGATGACCTTTGCCCAGGTCATGTCGCCGACATTGAGCACGTCCTCCACCTTCTCCACGCGGTGATTCTCCAGCTTGGAGATGTGGATGAGACCCTCCTTGCCGGGGGCGATCTCGACCATCGCGCCTATCGGAAGCACGCGGGTGACCTTGCCGTAGAACATCGAGCCTATCTCCGGGTCGTTTACGATGGCGTCGATTATCTTCAGCGCGCGGCGGCAGTCCTCGATGTTCTGCGACGCGATGAAGATGGAGCCGTCCTCCTCGATGTCTATCTTGGTTGCGGTCTCGGCGGTTATCTTCTGGATGACCTTTCCGCCCGAGCCGATGACCTCGCGGATCTTGTCCGGGTCTATCTTGGTGCGTATCATCTTGGGAGCGAAGCGGCTCAGCTCGCGGCGCGGCGCGGCTATCGCCGGCAGCATTATCTGGTCGAGTATCTCGAGACGCGCCAGGCGGCAGCGCTCGAACGCCGACTTGATTATCTCGGGCGTGAGTCCGTCGTTCTTCAGATCCATCTGGATGGCGGTGATGCCGTTCTTGGTGCCGCCGACCTTGAAGTCCATGTCGCCGTAGAAGTCCTCGACGCCCTGGATGTCGGTAAAGGTCGTCCAGGTGCCGTCCTCGGCGTTGTCGATAAGTCCGCAGCTGATGCCCGCGACCGGCTCCTTTATCGGCACGCCCGCGTCCATGAGCGCGAGCGTCGACGCGCATATCGAGCCCTGCGAGGTCGAGCCGTTCGAGCTGAGAACCTCGCTGACCAGGCGTATCGCGTACGGGAACTCGTCCTCCGACGGGATGACCGGCTCGAGCGCGCGCTCGGCAAGCGCTCCGTGGCCTATCTCGCGGCGTCCCGGACCGCGAAGTCCGCGCGCCTCGCCGACCGAATACGGCGGGAAGTTGTAGTGGTGGATATAGCGCTTGAACTCGTCGCCGTAGATGTTGTCCAGCTTCTGCTGATCGCTTATCACGCCGAGCGTGCAGCTGGTGAGCACCTGCGTCTGGCCGCGGGTGAACAGTCCCGAGCCGTGGACGCGCGGCAGCAGTCCGACCTCGGCGGCGAGCGGACGAACCTCGTCCATCTGACGGCCGTCGACGCGCTTGCCCTGCATCAGCCACTCGCGCACGACCACCTTCTGCGCCTTGTACATTATCTCGCCCATCTGCTCGACGACGTGCGGATACTCCTCGCCGAACTCGGCTATTATCTCGTCCTGAACGACAGCGAGGCGCTCCTCGCGGACGTTCTTGTCGTCGGTGTCCATGGCGTACTGTATCTTGTCGTGCGCCCAGACCTTGATCTTCGCCAGCAGCTCCTCGTCGAACGAACCGGCGGCGGGGGTGAACTTAGGCTTGCCTATCTCGGCGACCATGCCGTTTATAAACTCGACTATCTTCTTGTTCTCCGCGTCGGCGAGCATTATCGCCTCGAACATCTTGTCCTCCGGCACCTGGTTCGCGCCCGCCTCTATCATGACCACCTTCTTTGCGGTGGAGGCGACGGTCAGGGCGAGGTCGCTCCTCTGGCGCTGCTCGGCGTTCGGGTTGAGCACAAGCTGTCCGTCCACAAGTCCGACGGCGGTGCCGGCTATCGGTCCGTTCCACGGCACATCGCTGATCGCGACGGCGGCGGACGCGCCTATCATGCCGACTATCTCCGGCTGAACGTCCGGATCCTGGCTCATGACGGTGCAGACTATCGCGACGTCGTTGCGCATGTTCGACGGGAACAGCGGGCGCATCGGACGGTCGATGAGACGTCCGTTGAGCGTCGCCTTCTCGCCCGCACGACCCTCGCGGCGGTTGAACGAGCCGGGTATCTTGCCCGCGGCGTAGAGCTTCTCCTCGAAGTCTATCGAGAGCGGGAAGAAATCTATGCCCTCGCGCGGCTTCTTGGACGCGGTCACGGTGACGAGCACCGCGGTCTCACCGTAGCGGCACATGAGCGCGGCGTTTGCGAGCTCGGCGACCTTGCCGTACTCGAGGCTGAACTTCTTTCCCGCTATCTCGGTCTCGAAAACGCGGTAGTTTGTGAACTGGCGATGTGTGATCATTTTTCCTCTACTCCTGTCTCCAAATTATTATTCCAACGGCTTCACGTCGACAACAAAACAGCGGGACGGTATAAACCGCCCCGCCATCGGTCTTACTTACGAATTCCGAGCTTTGCGATAAGCGTACGATAGCGCTCGATGTCCTTGGACATGAGGTAGTCCAGCAGACGGCGGCGCTTGCCGACCATCGCGAGCAGTCCGCGGCGCGAATGATTATCGTGCGTGTGCGTCTTGAGGTGCTCGGTCAGCGTGTTGATACGCTCGGTGAGGATAGCCACCTGAACCTCCGGCGAGCCGGTGTCGGTCGCGTGGGTGCGGTTCTCCTCGATGATCTTGGTCTTGTCTTCCTTCAGCATCATAATAGAAAATCACCTTTCATGTTTTATTTCGTACAGCGAAGTACGGGCGGGTGACGCGCTCCCTCGCGGAGCATTCTCCCAAAACTGCGCTGCCGACAGACGTGCAATGGTTATTGTACCACACAAATTCGAGCTTGTAAACGCATTTTTGCGAAATTTTTTCAAAATCGCGAAATTACACCGGGAATTTCTCCTCGATGAGGTCGCAAGCCTCGGTCAGATAGTCGCCCTCGTACAGCTCTATAAGTCCGTCGTCGCTGTTCTTCGCAAGCGACGGGTCTATCGGAAGCTCGCCGAGCATCGGAAGCCCGAACTCCTCCGCGACCTTCTTTGTCTTGCCCTCGCCGAACGGGTAGAGCTTTTTGTGGCAGTCGGGGCACTCCATATAGCTCATGTTCTCCACCAGTCCGAGCACCGGGATGTTCATGAGGTTTGCCATCTTGACCGCCTTGGAGACTATCATGCCGACCAGCTCCTGCGGGCTTGCGACGACGATTATGCCGTCCACCGGCAGCGACTGGAACACGGTCAGCGGAACATCTCCCGTTCCGGGCGGCATATCTATGAACATATAGTCCACGTCCACCCAGACCACGTCGGTCCAGAACTGCTCGACCGCGCCGGATATGACCGGACCGCGCCAGACCACCGGATCGGTGTCGTTCTGGAGCAGCAGGTTGACCGACATGATGTCGATTCCCGTCTTGGAGCGCACCGGCAGGATGCCCCACTCGGTCGCCTGAGCCTTCTTGTTAAGTCCGAACGCGCGCGGTATCGACGGTCCGGTCACGTCGGCGTCGAGTATCGCCACGCGGCGCTCGCGGCGGCTCATGTTCACCGCCATAAGCGAGGTGACTAGGCTCTTGCCCACGCCGCCCTTGCCGCTTACGACGCCTATCACCCGCTTTATCGAGCTCATCTGATGGGGCAGCTTGTGCCCGTTTTCGTCCTCGGTCTGCTTGGATGGGCAATTTGCGCCGCAGCTCGAGCAGTCGTGCGTGCAGTCCTCCGGCACCTCGTCGGTGGGGACGTTCTTCTCGTCTTCCGCCATCTTGAACCAACCTCCTTCAATTTGGAAAGATATTCCAAACACATAATTCTACATTAAACATGATACTCCAACCAGGCAGTAATTGTCAAGACTATTCTGTCCCGCTCGGCGCAGAATAACAGCGTAACGACCTCGAAAGGGTGTGAAACGATGCAACACGAAAAAAACGACGATATAGAGCTTCTCAACACCGTCTACGGCACGGTGACGATGGGTGCCGGCGCGACCGAGCACATGATGAAGGTCACCGACGACGACGCCCTGCGCAATCAGTTCACAAACCAGCTCAAGGAGTACCGCGCGATAGAGGCGGCGGCGCTCGGACGGCTGCACCGCCTGCATCAGACGCCGGAGGGCTTCGGCTCGATGACGAAGATGATGAGCCGTGTCGGGATAAAGATGAACACTGCGCTCGACTCCACCCCCTCCCACCTCGCCGAGATGGCGATACGCGGCGCGGGAATGGGCGTGACCGAGATAGAGGGAGCGAAGAACAGCTGCCCCGGCGCGTCGGACGAGTCGAAGCATCTCGCCGAGGCGGTCATCGACCTCGAGCACCGCTGTGAGGACGGACTGAAACAGTGGCTGAAGTGACGACAAGAGAGAGGTCATAAGACCTCTCTCTTTTGTCTGTCTATCTGTGTATCTTACTCGCCGATGAACTGGTAGACGTGGGTCGCGTCGCCCTTGTCGTTGGTAACGACCATGGTGTTCTGCTCGCTCTCCTCCATCTCCTCGACCGCGTCCGCCGCGACGGTGGACAGGTCGGCTATCGTAGCAGCCTCGGCGGTGTTCGCCTTGAGGTCGACGATTATCACCTTGGTGTCCTTGGTGTAGGTGATGATCTGAGCGTCGGTCGTTCCGGCGGTGGCAAGGCGGAGCACCATGCCGTCCGCGTGGGTCAGAACGCCCTTCTCACCGGTGACAGCCTCAGCCTTGGTGACAGCGTCGCCCGCGGCGTTGAGGGTGAACTTGTACACGCCGCCGCTGACTATGCCGTCGACAGTGGTGGTGAAGTTCTTGACCTCGGTGCCGTCCCATGCGGCGAAGCTCTTCTTGCCGTCCGCGATGTTGAGCACGTCGCCGAGCACGATGAAGTGATTCTCGCTCTGCTCATCCGCCAGCTTGACGCCGGAGATGACCGCGATGCTTATCATGTCGTCGGTGCCGTAGAGATCCTCGGTCGCGCCGTAGATGGTGCGCTCGCCCGCCTCGGCGGTGAAGCTCGGGATGTTTGCCATGCCGGTGAACACCTTCCACTCGTCCTCTATCTCGAGGAACATTATCGTCTTCGAGGTTACGAACTTGTCGCCGAGACGCGGGGTGCCGCTCACGAACTCTATCTTATCCGACGAGCTGTGTCCGGTGGTGTCAACCGCCTTCAGCTCAGCCTCGCCGTCCTCGTTCACCTTCAGGTCGTACAGACCCATGGCGAGCTTGTCGTTCGCGATGACATCGTCGGCGTTGGCAAGGACATAGGTGGTCTTCTTGCCGTCCATGCCGACCAGCTCAGCGCGCCACTCCCAGCCGACGCGGGTCGCACGCAGCGCCAGAGCGTAGTTTATCGGGCTTTCGACAGCCTCAGCCGAGCATCCGACTATCTTGCCGTCGAGCAGGAAGTAGGTAGCCTCCTTGCCGAGCGGAGCGTCGGCGGTCTTGAATCCCGCAACGCCGGTCGCCGGCTCGTAGCGAGTGCCGTCGATCATGACATACTTGTCGGTGTAAGCCGACGCGGTGCCGACCACAGTCTCGGGCATCTCGAAGTGGGTCATGCCGCCCTCTATCGAGAGGTAGAGCACCTTGTCGCCCTTCTTCAGCTCCTCAAATCCGACAGCGTTGTCCTTGTTGTAGCGGCTGCCGCCGACGGTGACGGTGCCGGTCGAAGTGACGTTCGAGACCTCGCCGAAGCTCATCTTCTCGACGATTATCATGTCTATCTTGTTGTCGCCGTCGTTCGAGATGGCACGCACGCGGTGACCGGCTCCAAGCGCGTCGAACGCAGCCTTGTCAGCCTTCTTGTAGTTGATGTAGTACTCGACGTCGTCGGCGGTCTTGTCCTTGGTGATGTCCAGCTCGACGGTGCGCTCGCTGTCAACGCGAACCTCGCCGAATCCCTTGGCTATCGCCGCCGAATTGTAGCTGCCGTCCTCCGCGATGAGGGTCGAGCCGTTCTTGACGCTGACCAGCGCGTTCACCGCCGAACCGAGCATGATGCGCTCGCTTGCAAGCGGGACGAGCACGGTCTTGTCGCCGATGGCAATTATCGAACCCTCCTCGGTTATCTTCTGACCGTCCAGAGCAGCCTTGTCGTTGGCGACGAGTATGCCGGAGATGGTGGTCAGTCCGAGGTTAGCCTCGCCGAAGGTCACACCGGTCGACTGCGGACGCATATTCGTGTCGTAGCGAACGGTGGTGGCGTAGATGGTGTTTGCCGCGAACAGAGCGGCGTCGTCACGCTGGAGCGGCTGCTCGAGGCTGCCCTCGAAGCCGGCGGTGAGACCCTTCTTCAGCGCCACGGTCAGCACGTTGTACTGCCAGCGGGTGTCGTAGATGAATCCCTCTGCCTCCTGGTCGTAGCCGAGCGCGCAGAGCAGGATCTTCAGGAACTCGTATCCGGTGATGTCGCCGTCCGGATCGAAGGTTCCGTCGCCGTGTCCCTCAACGAACTCCATGACCGACGCGTAGTTGATGTAGCCCTGCGACCACAGTCCGCGCGGCACGTCGCTGAACAGGTTCGAACCGGCGAAGATCTTGCCGCCGTCGTCCTCGCCGCGGGTCGCGACGTAGATTATCTTCGCCGCCTCCGCACGAGTCAGATGTCCCTGCGGGTCAAAACGTCCGTCATCGTGACCCTTGATAACTCCGAGGCTGACGAGAAGCTCGACCGCCTCCACGTTCCTTACGTCCTCGCTGTCGTTGAAATCGAGCGCGGACGCCGCCGGCACAAACGCCAAAGTCATAGCGAACACGAGCGTAGCTGCCAGCAACTTCTTTAGATACTGCATTGTATATCGTTCCTCCCTTTTATTTTTCCCGGTCGTCCCGGGCACGAGAAGACTATACCGCAACCGAGCGATAAAGTCAACGATTTAGGCTCATTTGTAAAGAGTTTGTATACATATTACGCGAATATTTCAACTTTTTCATAAATTTTGGAAATTTTTGAGCTCAGCCCGCGCGCGCCGTAATTTCGGCGAAATATTGTTACATATCGGCTTGACCGAAACGGTTTTTAAGGCTATAATATACACCGTGACTGACAATTTTGAGAGGACGTGTAAAAATGAATCCTTCCGATAAGACAATGGATAAGATCGTCGCGCTCTGCAAGAACCGCGGCTTCATCTACCCCGGCAGCGAGATATACGGCGGACTCGCCAACACATGGGACTACGGCCCGCTCGGCTCGCGACTGAAGAACGCGGTCAAGGACGCGTGGCGCAAGCGCTTTATTCAGGAGCGCCACAACAGCTTCGAGCTGGACGCCGGCATCCTCATGCACCCGCGCGTGTGGGAGGCTAGCGGTCACGTCGCGTCGTTCAGCGACCCGCTGCTCGACTGCAAGGAGTGCAAAATGCGCATCCGCGCGGACAACCTCATCGAGTCGTTCGACCCGAACGCGCACGCCGACGCGATGACCAAGGAGGAGATGTTCGAGTACATCAAGGCGCACTCGATACCTTGCCCGCACTGCGGCAAGCACAACTTCACCGACATCCGTGAGTTCAACCTCATGTTCGAGACCCACCGCGGAGTTACCGCCGACTCTAAGAGCGTTGTCTACCTCCGTCCGGAGAACGCGCAGGGCGAGTATGTGAACTTCCTCAACGTGCAGCGCACCCAGCGCGCCAAGCTCCCCTTCTCGATAGGTCAGATAGGCAAGGCGTTCCGCAACGAGATTACCCCCGGCAACTTCACCTTCCGCACGATAGAGTTCGAGCAGGCGGAGTTCCAGACCTTCTGCAAGGAGGGTCAGGACGAGGAGCTGTACGCCTACTTCAAGGAGTACGGCAGGCAGTTCTACATCGACCTCGGCATCGACCCCGAGCATCTGCGCTATCACGACCACGAGAAGCTCGCCCACTATGCCCGCGCGGCGTGCGACATCGAGTTCCTCTTTCCGTTCGGCTGGGGCGAGGTCAACGGCACGCACAACCGCACCAACTTCGACCTCACCCGCCATCAGGAGTACAGCGGACAGCGCATCGACTATCTCGACCCGGACACCAACGAGCGGTTCATCCCGTTCATCATCGAGTCGACCTACGGCGTCGACCGCACGGTGCTCGCCGTACTCTGCGAGGCGTATGACGAGGAGGTCGTGGACGCGGAGAAGAACGACACCCGCGTGGTGCTCCACCTCAAGCCCGCGCTCGCACCGTTCAAGGCAGCCGTCCTGCCGCTGTCCAAGAAGCTGGGCGACGCGGCTATGCCGATACGCGACGAGCTTGCAAAGCACTTCATGACCGACTACGACGAGACCGGCTCTATCGGCAAGCGCTATCGCCGCGAAGACGAGATAGGCACGCCGTTCTGCGTCACCGTCGACTTCGACACCGTCGGGGACAGCGAGAAGGCGGGCGACGGCTGCGTCACCGTCCGAGAGCGCGACTCGATGGAGCAGGTGCGTCTGCCGATAGGCGAGGTCGCGGCGTATATCGAAAAGCACCTCGGCTTCTGATATTATAATGAGAATAGACATCCACCCCGGCGCGCGGACGGTCATCGACCGCCTGCGCGTCGCCGGTTTTGAGGCTTATGCCGTCGGCGGATGTGTCCGCGACGCGCTGCTCGGACGGACGGCGGACGACTGGGACATCTGCACCTCCGCGCGTCCCGAGCAGACCGAGCGCGTCTTTGCCGATCTGGGGACGATAGACATCGGTCGCAAGCACGGCACGATAGCCGTTCTGCTCGACCGAAAGCAGTACGAGATAACCACCTTCCGCTCGGACGGCGGCTATGACGACGCGCGCCACCCGACGTCGGTCAGCTTCGACACGACGCTATCCGGCGACCTGATGCGCCGCGACTTCACGATAAACGCGATGGCTGCGGACATCGACGGCGAGGTGGTCGACCTGTTCGGCGGACGCTCCGACCTCGAAAACAAAATAATTCGCTGCGTGGGCGACCCCTCCGCCCGATTCTCGGAGGACGCGCTTAGGATACTGCGCGCGCTGCGGTTCGCGGCGACGCTTGGGGGCTTCACCCTCGACGACGCGACCGCCGACGCAGCGAGACAGCTCGCCCCGCTCATCGAAAGGATAAGCGGCGAGCGGATACTTGTAGAACTAAACAAGTTGCTCTGCGGCGTCGATGCCGAGCGGATACTGCTCGACTACCCCGACGTGCTCGCCGCCGCGATACCCGAGATAGCCCCCTGCGTCGGCTTCGAGCACCGCAACCGCTGGCACTGCTTCGACGTGTGGGCGCACATCTGCCGCTCGATAGCGCTCGCTCCGCCCGACGGGCAGGTACGCCTCGCGCTGCTCTTTCACGACATCGCAAAGCCGCAGTGCGCGGTCGAAAAGCCGAACGGTCACCGCAGCTTTCACGGTCACGCCGAGGCGAGCGCGCCGATAGCCCGCGCGCGGCTGGACGCTCTCCACGCGTCGAAGGCTCTGCGCGAGCGGACTGCCGAGCTTGTGCTGATGCACGACGACCCGCTATCCCCCGACCGTCCGCTCGTCGGACGCTACCTCCGCAAACTCGGCGAGGAGGGTTTCGAGCAGCTCTGCGAGGTCGAGCTTGCCGACGCGCTCGCGCACAACATGGAGATAGAGGGCGCGCGAAAGCGGGTGTCGAATGTCCGCGAGGCAGCCGCGCTCGCGAGGAGGATGCTCGCCGAGAACGCGCCGTACGCGCCGTCGATGCTCGCCATTCGCGGCGACGAGCTGGACGTGCCGCCGTCCGAGCGCGGAAAACTGCTCGAGCGGCTCTGCGACGACCTGCTGTCCGGCGAGGTTGAAAACGAACGCCAAGCACTTCTTGAGCACGCGAAGCGATATTAAACAAAAAGAGCGCCGCCGACCCACGTCGACGACGCTCTTGTTTTATCGTGCTTACTGCTTCTCCTCGACCGCGCTGTCCATCAGCCGAATGAGTTCGAGCACCGAGCGGAAGGGAAGCGTTCTGCCGGTCTCCACCCAGGTGACCGTTCCCTGCCAGGTGCTGTTCTGCTCCTCGAGTATCTTAACTATGACTGTCTTTCCGGCCGCCATTTTCTCACCTCAAAAATAATTCGGTTGTTCCTGTGGTCAAATACATTATATCCTGTAACGGTCACTCTTTGGTCACACTTTGAAAATCGACAAAATTTATTCGTATATCCTCTCTATCTCGCTCGGAACAAGTATCGGGTTGACCTCCATCAGCACCCTGTCGCCGGCTGACACTCTCATTCCGGTCACGTCCGCCACCGTGTGCAGCATGCCGACGTGCCCGAGCACCCGCGCCCGCTTGCCGTTTATCGTAACGTACAGCTTCTTGCCGCGAATGCCGCGCCACAGGCTTGAAAGCGCGTAGAGCAGCGCGTCGCGTATGCGATAGCTGTCGTGCGCCTTCTCTACGCAGAACCCGTCGGCGTAGCCCACCGGTATTATCGCTATCTGCCTGTCCTTCTTCGCCTTGTAAGCCGAGCCGTAGCCGACGGTATAGCCAGCGGGCAGCCGACGCACCTCGCCGACCTCGCTTATCATCGCGCCGACCCGCTGAAGCCCGAGCTTGTTCTTCGCCGCGACCCTTCCTGTGAACAGCGAGCCGACCCGCACCGCGCCGCACTTCGACCACGGATAGAGCACGAGCGCCGAGCTGTTCGCCGCATGGACGAGTCCCGGGTCGATGCTCTCGCGGTGCAGCGCCGCCACCGTCTCGTTCAGCGCGTCGAGCTGAGCACGCGTGCGCTTTTCCGACTTCCAGCTCTCGCAGAAGTGGGTGTATATGCCGGTCAGCGCCAGTCCGTCCATGTACCTGTACACCTGGAGCATGCCCTTTATGTCGTCCGGCTCGAAGCCGTAGCGTCCCATGCCGGTGTCTATCTCGATGTGCGCCTCGATGACCGTGCCCCGCGCCTTGGCGATGCCGTTCATCGCGACCGCCGCCTCCTGCGAGCCTATCGTGCCCACTAGGTTGTAGTCGATGAGTCCGTTTATGAACTCCGGCTCGGGGGTGGAGCGGAGCATAAGTATCTCCACGTCGGGCATCGCCGCCCGCAGCGCTATCGCGTCGGAAAGCTCGGTCAGCGCGAAGCGGACAAAGCCCTCCTCGCGGAGTATCTTCGCCGTCTCGACAAGCCCCATGCCGTACGCGCCACCCTTGAGCACCGCGTATACCGACGTGTCGCCCGCGAGCCTCTGCACTATCTTTGCGTTGGCGCGCAGCCGTCCCACCTGAACAAGAAGCGCCTTCATCTATATATCCCCACTTCCCGAAAATCTTTTAATTCTTTTTCGACTTGCGCATCGCGCGCTTCATCATCATCTTCTTGCCCACGTCCACCATCTTGCGGAGCGTGCGGCTGAGCACATAGTCATATTCGCCGATGAACTCGACAAAGTCGCCGCCGAAGCCCTTCTTGAAGCGGTACAGCCCGTACAGCGGGTTTTCGGGGGACAGGTCGCCGCTCACGCCGCGGAAGTCGTATACGCGGCACTGCTTCTCCACCGCCCAGCGTATCATCTCCCACTGCATGAGGTAGTTGGGCATATACTCGCGGTGCTGCGACGAGCTTGCGCCGTAGAGATACCACACCTTGTCGCCGTACCATATCGCGAGCGCTCCGCTTATCGGCGTGCCGTCGGGCAGGTAGCACATATACAGCCGCGCGTGCTCGCCCAGATTCTCGAGCATCGACGCGAAGTAGGCACGTCCGCGCACGACAAATCCGTCCCGCCGTCCGGTCTCCTCCATCAGCGCCTGGAAGTCGTCCAGTCCCTCCGCGCCGGCGTTTTTGCAGACGACGCCCTTGCGCGACGCGAGACGCACGTTGTAGCGGGTCTTCGAGTCGAAGCCCGCCATTATCTCCTCCTCGGTCTTGCCCTCGATGTTAAGGCGGAACACGAAGCGGGGCTGCGCGCCCTCGAAGTTCTTGCCGCCGTCCACCAGCTTGAATCCCTGCGCCGCGAGGCACCCCGCGAACGTCGGCGACGGCTTGGGCAGGTCGGGGTCTATCTTTACCGCATAGCTGCGCATCGTCCGAGCAAGCGACTTGCAGGCGGAGAGCAGATCCATCACCGTCTCCTCGTCCTCAGGGTCGCACACCGGACCGCGGCAGCAGTACATGAGGGTATATGGCAGCTTGGGCACCTTGCGTATCAGCACCGACATTCCGCCCACCGGATTGTCGTTCGCGTCCCGCTTGAGCATGGCTATGTGCTGCCACTCCGGCTTCTGCTTTGCCCACAGCGAGGTCTGCATGAAGTGTCCCTTGGGGTGCGACGCGACGAACGCGTCAAACTCGGGCATGTCCTCCTCGCGTATAACTTCTATCATGTTCTCCGACATGGAGTTATCGTCCTTTCGTTAATTCGTAAGTTCAAGTATATGAGTACAGGATAATATTACCGCCAATCGTCGCTTCTGTCAAGCGGTTATACCTTGATTTTGCCCATCGGGCGGCGTATAATGTCGTTACCGAGAAAATTTTGGAGGGATTACAAATGCACACCAAGATATGGGCACACCGCGGCTTCTCATCCGAGGCGCCGGAAAACACGCTGTCCGCGTTTAAGAAAGCCATCGACTGCGGCGCGGACGGCATCGAGCTGGACGTACACCTCTCGGGAAGCGGCGAGGTGGTCGTGCTGCACGACGAGCGCATCGACCGTACGTCGAGCGGCACCGGGCTTGTGACCGACTTCACCCTCGACGAGCTGCGCCGCTTCGACTTCTCCTACAAGCGTAACGAGTTCGCGGGCGAGCGGATACCGACGCTTGCCGAGGTCTACGCGCTCATCGCGCCGTCAAAGCTCACGATAAACGTCGAGCTGAAGGCGGGCGCGCTTCCCGAACCGGAGATGATAGCGTCGCTCGCGCGGCTGGAACGGGAGTACGGCATGGCTGACCGACTGGTATACTCGTCGTTCAACCACTACTCGCTGCTGATGCTGAAGGAGGCGCTGCCGCACGCCAAGCTCGGTCTGCTCTACTCCTGCGGCTTTGCCTATCCGTGGAAATACGCGCGCGAGATAGGCGCCGACGCTCTGCACCCGATGCAGCAGAACCTGATGATACCCGACTATGTGACCGAGAGCCACTCGCTCGGCGTCAAGGTTCACCCCTGGACGGTGGACGACCCCGCCGACATGGAAAAGCTGATACGCCTCGGCTGTGACGCGATAATCACCAACAAGCCGGCTCTCGCGATGGAGGTCCGCGCAAAGGTGGAAAATGAGTAAGCGCCGCCCCTATCTTGACCTGCTGCGAGCCGTCGCCGCGTTCCTCGTCATCGTCAACCACACGAATTCGGAGATATTCCTCGGCTGCGAACCGTACACCCTCACCTGGTACGCGAGCATGGCGTGGTTCTTCGTCAGCAAGATGGCTGTGCCGATATTCGTGATGATTAGCGGCTCGCTGCTTCTCGAGCGCGACGACAGCTACAAATCGTTGTTTGTACACCGCATATTACGGATAGTTGTCGTACTTATCGTATTCTCGCTGATACACTATCTGCTCGACGGCGGCCGCACGGTCGGCGGATTCCTTTCGGGACTATGGTCGGGCAGCATAAACGGAACGCTCTGGTATCTGTATATGTATATCGCGCTGCTGCTCGCCCTGCCGATAATCCGCCGATTCGTGCAAAGCGCGTCGAGAAAGGATTTGCTCTACTTCCTCGCGGTCTGGGCGCTGTTCGTCTGCGTGACGCCGATGTTTGCCGCCGCGGGACTGCCCGCCATCTCCAAGTATCTCGACCCGCCGGCGATGTTCGGCGAATGGGTGGGCTTCGCGGTGCTCGGATACGCGCTCTCGCGGCATCCCATCGAGCCGCTGCGACGTCGATGGTGCGGCGTGACCGCGTGGGCGTGCATCCTCCTTCCGATAGCCTTCGCGGTACTCATGACCGCGCGCGAGCAGTCGATAAGCGGCGAGCTTACGCTCGGATTTCAGCGCGCGAGCCTTCTCACCACCGGACTGCCGGCGGCGGCTCTGTTCGTCCTCGCGCGGCGGCGCTTCGACCGCGAGCGGTTCGAGGGCGGACGGTTCGCGAAGTTTATCACGGCGGTGGGCGGCACCGCGTTCGGCGTATATCTCACGCACGCCGTGCTTCTCCGTTTCTCCCGCCGCGCATACACGATGATGGCTTCGGTCGTCGGACTGTTCCCGGCGATGCTCGTCTACGAGGTGGGAATCTTCGTCGTGTGCGTCGCCGCCGTGTGGCTGCTGCGTAAGATACCCGTCCTGAAAAAGTTCATCTGACGCGAATATGCGCGCAAAATTATGGCAACAATACCTCCGAAACGAGTTTTCGGAGGTATTTCTATGAACAATAACAATCGTGCGAAACCGAACAAATTTGTCGAGTTCCTGAACGGCAAAGGGTTCTACATCATCCTCATCATCTGCGTCGCGGCGGTGGGGATAGCGGGCTACGCGCTCTTTTTCTCCGGCGGAAGCGACGACGCGGACGACCTCATGTCGGTGCCGACCGTCAGCCCGATAGTCGCGCCGCCGTCGGTCACTCCGGTGCCCGCCTCACCGCGTCCCAGCTCCGAGCCGCTCGTCACCGCGGTTCCCTCCGGCGCGCTGAATTCGGGCGAGGTGGTTATGAGCAAGCCGTCCGACGAGCCGCTGCCCGCGTCGAAGGAGACGACCCCGCCGGATAACGCGACCGCGGTCGCCGGCGGTGCCGAGCTTGACCCGCCCAAGCGTCCGACCGCGGGATTCTACGTCTGGCCGCTCGGCGGCGAGGTGATGGTTCCGTTCAGCGTGGATGAGCTGGTCTTCTCTAACACAATGGAGGACTGGCGCGTCCACACCGGAGCGGACATCGCGGGAAGCCTCGGCGCGCTGGTGTCCGCAATCGGCGACGGCGTGGTCGAGGACGTGTACGACGACGAGATGATGGGCAAGACGGTGGTCATCGATCACGGCGGCTCGACCTACTCGGTGTACAAGAACCTCGCGGAGACGGTGAAGGTCGAGGCGGGAGACACCGTCGAGGCGGGTCAGACGATCGGCGCCATCGGAGCGTCCGCCGAGGCGGAGAGCGCGGACACGCCGCACCTTCACCTTGAGGTTATACAGGCGGGCGCGCAGATAGACCCGCTGACGCTGCTGCCGTAAGACCTTGGGGCTGCGCGCCCAAACCCCACTTCGATTTCATCCTGCTTTTCGACCTTGGGGGACTCCGCGTCCCCCAAACCCCCTAAGGTCGCGAGGTTACGCACCTCGCGCTGCGGTTACTTTTTGTGCGCACAAAAAGTAACCAAAAATGCGCTCAGGGGACAGCTACAAAAAACGTCGATGGATTTTATCCATCGACGTTTTTTGAATTCGCCGTCCCCTAAGAACCCCCAAAGGCATGATTTGTGTTCTGCGTCGCGCAACAGATTCAGCACCTCGCGGGGTCGTACGTCGTACGTACCGCGTCCAAGCGATTCCGCGTCGTGGAGCGGAGTCAAAAGGTCTCTGCCTCCAACACGCTCAGCCGCTTACTCCGATGTGGGTGTGAGTTTCTGCGTCTATTGAGCGTGGGGGGGAGGGGTATCGCACCCTAAAGCGTATGGGGTAAGCCGCTGTTTTGAGCCCTGCTCATAGTTAAGCGGCTGAGCGACCTATGGCGTAGAGACCTTTAGGGGGATTTCAAAGGGGGAACGCCTTTGGCGTCTCTTTTTTGCGCAGCCTTTTTTCTCTGCGGCAGAGAAAAAATGCTGCCGAGAGCGCGAGACGCGTAGTCTCGCGACCTTTACAGCTTTATCTTCTTCCACTTGCCGCTGTTGTAGCGCGCCATCACCAGCGTCGAGCGCAGTATCTGGTCGAGCGCTATCGAGATCCACGCGCCGATAAGTCCGAGGTTGACGAGTATCGTGCCCGGTTCCGCCTTGCCGTGTAGTCCCGCAAGAGTCATCACGATGTTTTCAAGCGTGGGATTGAGCACAAAGTTTATGTCGCCCCATCCGAGCAGCGAGACGAAGAACCACGCGAACACCGGTCGCACGACCAGCACGGTTATCAGCGTTATCACCGCCGTCGAGCGGGTGTCGCCCGCGCCGCGCAGAGCGCCCGCGAGGATGAACTGCGACGACTGTATCGGCTGTAGGAACGCGACGAACAGCATCAGCAGCGCGCCGAGCATGACCACCTGCAGGTAGGTCGGGTCGGACGCGTCGGTGTACAGCTTGACCACCTGGCCGCCGCCTATCGAGAAGGTGAGCGCCAGGAAGAGCGCGACATATAGTCCAAGCCTGCGGCAGCGGCGGGAGTAGTGCTCCGCCATGTCCGGACGGGTCTTGCCGAGGCACTGACCGACAAGCGTTGTCGAGCTGACCGCGAACGCCTGACCGGTCATGAAGGTGAGCGACTGGATGTTCATGCACACCTGATGGGTCGCCATGTTCACCTCGCCGAGCGAGCCGATGGTGCGGGTGAAGATGATTATGCCGACGCGCATTATGCCCTGCTCTATCAGCGCGGGCACGCCGACCTTGATTATCTGCCCGATTATCCGCATATTGAGTTTGAACTTGGCAAAGCTCAGGTGCAGGTAGTTCTTGCCGGACAGCACCGAGAAGAGCGCCATCACCGTCGCGACGCACAGTCCGATGATGGTCGCGAGGCTCGCGCCCGCAACGCCCATCGCCGGAGCGCCGAGGTTGCCGTAGATGAGCACCCAGTTGAGGAACACATTGACGACGTTTGCCACGATGTTGTACACCATCGGCACGCGGCTGTTGCCCGTTCCGCGGAGCACCGCCGTGATGGTTATCGGGATTATCGTAGGCAGGAAGCCCGCCATCTGAATCTGTAAGTACGTCTTGCTCGCCGCGACGGTAGCCGCCGTTATCGTGCCGTTCTTCACGCCGTCGCCGCCCATAAACTTGATAAGCGGCTCGGCGGTGATAAGGCCGATTATCGTCATCGGTATCGCCATCAGGCAGTTGAGCAGGAACGCGTGGCGAAGGATGTTGTTCGCCTCGTTGCGGTCTCCCGCTCCGCGTGCGCGCGCTATGACCGCCGTCGCGCCGGTGTTCAGCGCCATGAACAGCATCATAAACAGGAATCGCGGCTGGGTCGCGAGGCTGACCGCGGTGATTGCCGACGAGCCCATGCCCGGGATCTTGCCGACCATCATCATGTCCACCATCGAGACGAGGCTCGCGAGCGTCATCTCGATGAGCGACGGCCACGCGATGCGCACGATGTCCTTATACAGCGTCTTCGACTCCGCGCCGGGCGGCAGCTTTCTGCGCTCCGCTTTCGACTTCCTCGTCTCCTCCTCGACGAATTCGGGAGTGCCTACCTCGATCTCATCGATGTAGGTCTTTACCATCTTGACCTTGGGCGCAGCCTGCGCGCCTCCGTTCTGTCCTGCCAAATTAGACCGCCTCACAGTCATATTAGTTTCAAAACACAACTATTTTAACATGGATTTCCCCGCTTGTCAAGCCCATATGCGCACGCGGCGGCGGTATCTTGAATTTTCCCGAAAATTCCTATATAATATCTACGAGGTGAGACCCATGAAGATAAAAACTTTCACCGTCGGTCCCGCCGCCACAAACTGCTATGTTGTCTACGACCGAAATGACGCGGTCGTGATCGACCCGGGGTTCGAGGCGGAACGCGTCGACGCGTTTCTGAAACAGAAGAAGCTGAATTGTCACTACATCCTGCTCACGCACGGACACTTCGACCACATCATCGACGTGCCGGGGCTGAAGGCGCTTACCGGCGCGAAGGTGGTAATCGCCAAGCCGGACGCCGACTGCCTCATCTCCCCGCTGCGCAGTCTGTCCACCAAGGTGCACCTCGAGCAGACGCCGCTCGAAGCCGACTTTCTCGCCGAGGAGGGCAGCTCGTTTGTCGCGGGAGAGATGGAGTTTCGCTATCTGCTGACGCCGGGACACACGCCCGGTTCGGCGGTGATACTCTGCGGCGACGCGATGTTCTCGGGGGACACGCTCTTTCGGGACAGCTGCGGGCGCACCGACCTGCCCGGCGGCAGCTTCCACACGATTATGGAGAGCCTGAAGCGGCTGTACGAGCTTGGCGGCGACTACAAGGTCTACCCCGGTCACGACCAGGCGACGACGCTGTCGCGCGAGCGCGAGTTCAATCTGCACATGCAGGAGGCGGTGTTCGGCGTGGACGGCGGTCGTGAGCCGGAGTTCGACGAGCCGGAGGACGACTGGGACGACGAGCTGGACGACGAGGGCTATCCGCTCATCGACCCGACCGAGGATTTCATACCATGAAACTTTTTATCATAAACCACACATACAGATTCGCGGCGGAGGAGGCTATGATAAGCCTGCTCGGCGAAGCTCCGACCGAGACTGTCGAGTGTGACGACTACCCCGAAAATGTCGACGACGCGCTCGTCACCCGCATCGAGGGCATATCCGAGGGGCGCGCATACGCGACGCTGTCGGTCGGCGGAAAGGGCTATGCCGCCACCGTCGACTTTGACTCGGACGGGCTTGACCTGCCCGAAAACTTCGAGCTTCCCGCCGACCGCGCGCAAGGCTCCACCGCGCCGACGGCTGTGCGCGAGCTGGTGCGCCGCCGTCAGCACGCGCTGAAGCTCGCCATCGCACACGCGATAAGCGCATACAAGCCGCTCGGAGCGTGGGGCGCACTCACCGGAATGAGGCCGACCAAGCTCGCGCGGCGGCTGATAAGGCAGTCGAGCGGCTTCGCGGCGATGACCGAGCTTACCGACCGCTATCTGCTGTCCCCCGACCGCGCGTCGATGACCGTGCGCGCCGCTTCGGCGGGGCTTGCGGCGGAGGAGGCGCTCGGCGTCGACGGCTACCTGCTCTACCTCGGCGTGCCCTTCTGCCCGTCGCGCTGCAAATACTGCTCGTTCGTCAGCGAATCGGTCGGCGCGAGCGGCTCGCTGATAGAGCCGTACGTCGAAAAACTTCTGGAGGAGATACGCCTTCGCGGCAGGATAATGCGCTCGAGCGGGCTTGTCCCCCGCGCTATATACATCGGCGGAGGCACGCCGACCACGCTCAGCCCCGAGCAGCTCCGCCGCGTATGTGCCGCGCTGTTCGACGCGTTTCGACCGCCGGAGGGTGTCGAATTCACCGTCGAGGCGGGTCGTCCGGACACCATCGACCGCGAAAAGCTGCTCGCCCTGAAAGATTCGGCGGTGACCCGCATAAGCATAAATCCGCAGTCACTGAACGCGACGGCGCTTCGGCTCGCGGGACGGCCGCACTCGCCCGAGCAGTTCTTCGACGCGTTCGCTCTCGCGCGGGAGGTCGGCTTCGGCACTATAAACACCGACCTCATCGCCGGACTGGACGGCGACACGCCGGACACCTTCGCCGACACGCTAAAGCGCATACTCGAGTTGAAACCGGAAAACCTGACGATACACACCCTTGCGCGCAAGCGCGGCTCGACGCTCAACCGCGTTGCGACCGAAAGCGCCGAGACGGTGACAAATCCCGCGGCGGCCGAGATGGTGGACGCGGCGTATCCGCGGCTTATGAGCGGCGGCTACTCGCCCTACTACCTCTACCGGCAGAAGTACATGGTCGCACCGCTGGAGAACACCGGATGGTCGCTTCCCGGTCACGACTGCGTCTATAACTCGCTCATCATGGACGAGGTCGGCTTCTGCCTGGCGCTCGGCGCGGGCGGGATGAGCAAACTCGTAAGCGGCGAGTTGGTCGAGCGGGTGTCCAACCCGAAATTCGCCGCCGAGTACATCGCCTGCGACTTCATAAAGTCGGGCAAGGCGCTTTCAAACTGGCTTTCGCGTAACTACTAAGGAGAATAACATGGCGTATAATTTAAGTGACATAATACGACAGGTATCGACCGACCCGCAGGGTTTTGTCGCCGAATGCAATGAGCGGTACGAGCTGAACATCCGCCGCGCCGCCAACCGGATCGCGGGCAATACAAGCGGCAGCCGCATCGTGCTTTTAAGCGGTCCGAGCGGCTCGGGCAAGACGACCACCGCGCACAAGATAGAGGCGCGGCTCGAGCAGATGGGCATCGTCACCCACACCGTGTCGATGGACGACTACTACCGCGACGTTGGCGAAAACAGTCCGCGAAACGAGCGCGGCGAGCTGGACTTCGAGAGTCCCGAGTGCCTCGATCTCGAGCTGCTCGCGCGCCACTTCACCGACCTCAACGCGGGCAGGGAGATAGTCGTGCCTCGGTTCGACTTCCACGCGCAGGCGCGCGACCGAAACGCGGGCACTCCGCTTCGCTTGAGCGCCAACGAGATGGTGATATTCGAGGGCATCCACGCGCTGAACGGCACGCTCAGCGACGCCGCGCCCGACGTTCCGACCGAGAAGGTGTACATCTCCGCGCGGTCGAACATCGTCGACTCGAGCGGCGCGGTCGTATTCAAGGGCACATGGATGCGTATACTTCGGCGTGCGGTGCGCGACGAGCTGTTCCGAGGCGCGAACGCGGCGCTCACCTTCTCGATGTGGGAGAACCTTCGGCGCGGCGAGAAACGGTGGATATCCCCCTTCAAGAACACGGCGGACGTGATATTCGACAGCTCGTTTGCCTGCGAGGTGTCGCTGCTCAAGCCCTTCGCGGGGCACATCTTCGAGGGCGTCAAGCCCGACTTCGACCGCTATAAGGAGATAATGCAGCTCCGCGACGCGCTCGAGCTGTTCCCGACGCTCGACGCGGGACTGCTGCCCGAAAACTCGATGCTGCGCGAATTCATAGGCGACGCGGGGTTGTAAGCCGCGCGACTTTGTGCTACAATAGTTCAAACTACCTAATATTTGGTATGGGAGGGATCACATCATGCCCGAAAAGGACTACATGGCACGTCTGCACGAGAGCGCGGACTTCATCAAGACGAAGATAGGCGGTTTCAAACCCGAAATCCTGGTCACGCTCGGCTCGGGGCTCGCGTCGCTTGCCGACCTGGTCGAAAACCCGACGGTCGTCAGCTATCGCGACATCCCGAACTTCCCCGTCTCCACCGCGCCCGGTCACGACGGCGCGTTCTACTTCGGAAAGCTCGCGGGAAAGAACGTCTGCCTGATGAAAGGCCGCTGCCACTGCTACGAGGGCTACGACATGCAGACGGTGGTCTTCCCGCTGCGCACGGCGCGGCTGCTCGGCGTCACGCAGGCGATACTCACCAACGCAGCCGGCGCGGTGAACACTAACTTCCGCGTGGGCGACCTGATGCTGATAACCGACCACATCAAAATCTCACCCGAAAGCTCGCTGCGCGGCGAAAACCTCGACGAGCTTGGCATCCGCTTTCCGGATATGCTCCACGCCTACCATCCCGACCTCCAGGCGACAGCGCGCAACGTGGCGCACGAGTGCGCGATAAATCTTCGCGAGGGCGTGTACATGTTCTTCGGCGGCCCGCAGTATGAGACGCCCGCCGAGATACGCGCGGCGCGGGTGCTCGGCGCGGACGCGGTCGGAATGTCCACCGTGCCCGAGACCATCGCCGCCAACCACTGCGGAATGAAGGTGCTCGGCGTGTCGCTGCTCACCAACATGGCGGCGGGCATAGAAAAGCGCCAGTTCGTCGACGGCGAGGTGCTTGAGGAAGGTCTCAAGGCGCAGCCGCGATTCACCAAATTCATACTCGGATGTCTGGAGAAGATGTGATGATACTTTTTGAGAAGATAGCGATAATAACCTCCGCTTACGAGCCGGCGCTTACCGACGCCTACCTGCTTGTCGGCGACGACGGAAAGATAGCGTACATCGGCGGCACCCGTCCCGACTGCGCGCCCGACCGCGTCATCTCCGGCGCGCGCAAGGCGCTCATCCCGGGGCTTGTCAACGCGCACACCCACCTTCCGATGACCGTGTTCCGCGGCTTCGGCGAGGGCTGTGAGCTGCACGAGTGGCTGAACAACTACATATTCCCCGCCGAGGATAAGCTGGACGCGCGCTGCGTCTCCGCATGCACCGACCTCGCCATCGCCGAGTGCGTGCGCTTCGGCACGACGAGCGTTACCGACATGTATATGTTCGAGCCGACGGTCGCCGAGCGGATAGACAAGGGCGGCATGAAGGCGAACCTCTGCCGTGCGATAACCAAATTCTCAAGCCCGAGCGGCTTTGAGTGGTCGGGCGAAAAGTCGACCGAGGACACCCGCGAGGTGCTCGAGCTGTTCGAGCGCTGGCACGGTCACGACAACAGCCGCATAGTAGTCGACGCGGGCATACACGGCGAGTACACCTCCGAGCCGTATCTGTGGGAGAAGGTGGCGGCGTTCGCCAAGGAGCGGAACATCCGCCTGCACGTCCACCTGTCCGAGACTAAGAGCGAGCATGAGGAGTGCATCGGTCGCTGGGGGATGACCCCCGCCGAGGTGCTCGAGAAGCACGGCGTGTTCGACGTTCCCGCGAACTGCGCGCATTGTGTCTGGACAACGCCGCACGACCACGAGATACTCGCGGCGCACGGCGCGACGGCGGTGCACAATCCGGTGTCGAACATGAAGCTCGCGAGCGGCTTCGCTCCGGTGACCGCGATGAAGAACGCCGGCGTGAACGTGGCGCTCGGCACCGACGGCGTAAGCTCGAACAACTCGCACGACATGTTCGAGGAGATAAAGGCCGCGGCGATAATGCACAAGGCGGCAAACCTCGACCCGTCGCTCGTGCCCGCGCCGGACGCGTTCGCTATGGCGACGATAAACGGCGCGAAGGCTCAGGGACGCGAAAGCGAGTGCGGCAGGCTGGCGGTCGGCTTCGACGCGGACATAACCATGCTCGACCTCGACGCGCCGCACCTCTATCCGATGCACAGCCTGCTTTCAAACGTGGTGTTTGCCGCGCGCGGAAGCGACGTGTGCATGACGATGGTTCGCGGCAGGACGCTCTATGAAGGCGGCGAGTACAAGACGGTGGACGTCGAGCGCGCACGCTACGAGATAGAGCACTATGCGTTCCCGAAAATCTGGGGTTAAGCGAGGTTTTTATTTCCCATGGCAAAAAAGCAGAACTTCCTTCAGGGCGCGCTGGTGCTCGCGATAGGCGTCGCCCTCGTCAAGATAATCGGCGCGGTGTTCAAGATCCCGCTCGGCAACCTGCTTGACGGCAACGGATTTGCGAACTTCAACATCGCGTACAGCGTGTACAACGTGCTGCTCGTCATCTCCACCGCCGGACTGCCGGTCGCGGTGTCGAAAATGGTCGCCGAGGCGAACGCCACCGGTCAGGGCGGCGACGTGAAAAAGATATTCCGCGCGGCGATGAGCACCTTTCTGATAATCGGCTTTGTCGGCTCCGCGCTCATGTTCATCTTCGCCGAGCCTATAGCCGCCGACCTGATGAACAGCCCGAAGTCGGTGCACACCATACGCGTGATAGCGCCCGCCAGCTTCTTTGTGGCGGTGATGAGCGTGTTCCGCGGCTACTACCAGGGTCAGATGAACATGGTGCCCACCGCTCTCAGCCAGATAATCGAGGCGCTGAGCAAGCTGGTGTTCGGCATAATCTTCGCGAGCCTGCTGATAAACGCGGGCTACGGTCAGGAGATAGCCGCCGCCGGCGCGATAGCGGGCGTCACGATAGGCACGGTGCTCGGCGCGGTCTTCCTGATACTCCGCCGCGCGTTCGACCGCAGAAACTACTCGGACGGCCCGGAGTCGCCGCGCACCCAGGGCGAGATAACCAAGTCGCTGCTCGCCATAGCGATACCGATAACCATCGGCTCGGGCGTGCTCGCGATAACCAACCTCATCGACTCGGCGCTGGTGCTCGGACGGCTGTCCACATCCGCGGGATTTACGCAGGAGCAGGCTGAGTGGATGTACGGCTCGTATGGGCTTGCGCAGACGCTGTTCAACTTCCCGTCGGCGTTCATCGTGCCCTTCTCCACCGCGATAGTGCCCGCCATCGCGTCGGCGCTCGCAAAGCACGACCAGCGAGCCGCGTCGCGCACCATCGAGACGGGCATGCGGGTGACCGGACTGCTCGCCCTCCCCGCCGCCGCCGGACTGTCGGTGCTCGCGGGTCCGATACTGCATCTGCTCTTTCCCGCGCGGGTGGATGAAGCCGCCGCCGCAACGATACCGCTGAACATCCTCGCGATAGCGGTGTTCTTCAACTGCGTGGTCATGCTGTCCAACTCGACGCTCCAGTCGATAGGCAAGGTGCGCGTGCCGGTGTACACCATGCTCTGCGGCTCGGCGGTAAAGATAGTCGCGAACTGGATACTCGTCGGCACTCCGTCGATAAACATAAACGGCGCGCCCATCGGCACCTGCCTCTGCTACTGCACGATAATGGTGCTGAACATGATAGTCATCTCAAAGCACATCAAGCCCGCGCCGAACGTGCTGCGCATGTTCGGACGACCGATGCTCGCGACGCTGGTGATGGCGGCTGCCGCGTGGGCGGCGAGCGGGCTTCTCGGACGTTTCCTGCCCAACTCGCTGAATGTCCTGCTGTCAGTCGGCATCGCGGTGGTGGTCTATTTCGTCTGCATACTGCTGATGAAGGCGGTCACGCGGGAGGACCTCTCGCTCATTCCGAAGGGCGAAAAAATCGCAAATCTTCTGCGTTTGAAGTAGCAAAATCCCTTTCTGTAACTAACTTTTTTGAGTTTCATCGAAAAATATGGAAAAAACGCTTGCAAATGAGGTGAAAGTGTGATAGATTTTGAGAGTAAGCCGAAATATGGGTTCTACGACCTGGTGAAGCTGATGGGCATACTGCGTGAGCACTGCCCCTGGGACAGGGAGCAGACGCACGAGTCGATACGCCAGAGCTTCATCGAGGAGACCTACGAGGCGGTCGAGGCGATAGACCTCGGGGACACGGCGCTGCTTCGCGAGGAGCTGGGCGACGTGTTGCTGCAGGTGGTCTTTCACTCGCACATCGAGAAGGAGAACGGAAACTTCGACATCGACGACGTGTGCGACGAGGAGATACGCAAGCTCATCCACCGCCATCCGCATATCTTCGGCGATACGACAGCCGAGACCTCCGACGATGTGCTCACCGTCTGGGACGACATCAAGCGTCAGGACAAGGGCGGCAGCTATCGCAAGACGGTCGACTCGGTCGCTAAGGCTCTTCCGGCGCTCATGCGGGCGGAGAAGATGCAGGGTCGCGCGACAAAGAGCGGCTTTCAGCTCCGCGAGGCGTTCAGCGACCTCGAGGAGGAGCTGAGCGAGTGCCGCGCCGCCACCGGCGAGAGTTCGGTGCTCGATGAGGTGGGCGACGTGCTGTTCGCGGCGGTGAACGTCGCGCGGCAGAAGGGCGTCGACCCCGAGCTTGCCCTCACCCGCAGCTGCGACAAGTTCGCGCGGCGCTTCGGATATGTCGAGCGCGAGGGCGGCGACCTCTCGAAACTGTCCGCCGAGGAGCAGGAGGCTCTCTGGGAGCAGGCGAAAGAGGAAGGGCTGTAATGACTTTGTATTCATCGGGGAAAATCCTCGTGAATAAATAATTCGTTTAATATTTGCAGGAGGAATTAAGAATGAACAAGGCAGAACTCGTATCCGCCGTCGCCGAGAAGGCGGGCATCTCGAAGAAGGACGCCGACAAGGCTGTCGCGGCTTTCACCAGCGTTGTCGCGGAGACCATGAAGAAGGGCGACAAGGTCGTTCTCGTCGGCTTCGGCACTTTCGAGGTCAAGGAGCGCGCCGCTCGCACCGGCCGTAACCCGCGCACCAACCAGATCATCAACATCCCGGCTGCGAAGGTTCCGAGCTTCAAGGCTGGCAGCGGCCTCAAGGAGACCGTCGCGAAGTAAGTCTTTTACCTATCGCAAACATAGCATAAGAGGGAGGCATCTGCCCCCCTCTTATGTGCGTATTACACCTATTTTTTACAAAATTTGGAGGAATCCATGCGGCTTGACAAATATTTGAAAGTCTCGCGTCTCATCAAGCGCCGCACCGTGGCAAACGAGGCTTGCGACGCGGAGCGCGTGTCGGTAAACGGCAAGCCCGCCCGCGCGAGCTACTCGGTCTCGCCCGGCGACATAATCGAGATACGTCTCGGAGCCCGCGCCGTGCGCATCGAAGTGCTTTCGATAAGCGAATCCGCAACCAAGGCGGACGCGCCCGCGATGTACCGCGAGCTTCCGCTCGACTAGTCAAACCATCAAACGAGGTATATCTTTATGAAGCGAATATTCGCGCTCCTGCTTGCGGCGGCACTGCTGCTTTCAGCCTGCTCGAAGGGCGGGGATGTATCCCCCTCTCCGTCGGACGAGCCATCCGCCGAGCCGAGCGCTTCGATAGAACCGTCTGTTTCCCCGAGCGCCGAGCCGTCGACCGAACCGACCGACGAGCCGTCGCCCGAGCCGGTGACCGTCGAGACGGTGGAAAACGACAGCGGCAAGTTTGAGGTCGACTCAAACGGCACGCTGCTCTCCTACGAGGGTGACGCGAGCAAAATAACCGTTCCCGACGGTGTCAAAGCCATCGGCGACGAGTCGTTCAGCGGTCTCAAGACGGTGGGCACGTTCGAGCTGCCCGACGGGCTTGAGTCGATAGGCGCGAACGCCTTCAAGGACTGCGCCGGTTTCAGCAAAATAGAGCTGCCCGAGAGCCTTCTGACCATCGGCGAGAGCGCGTTTTCCGGATGCATCGCGCTTCGCGAGGTGCATATCGGCGCAAACGTCGAAGGCATTGCCTCAAGCGCGTTTTACGGATGCACCGAGCTGAAAGAGGTCGAATTTGACGGCGCGCCGCTGTTCGGAGGAAGCATCTTTTCGGGCTGCACCGCGCTGGAGAAGGTCTCGCTCGGCTCGCTCACGATACTCGGCGAGGGAATGTTCAACGGCTGCACCGCGCTCAAAAAGCTGGACACGTCGGCAGTAACCGACTATCTGCCCGGCGCGCTGAACGGCTGCACCGCGCTCGAGAGCATCGACCTCAGCGGAGCGGTGAACATCGGAAACTACGCGTTCGCGGCGAGCGGGCTCAAGTCGGTCGTGATACCTAAGAATGTCCGCACACTCGGCGGCTACGCGTTTTCGCAGTGCGAGGGTCTTGCTTCGGTCGAGCTTGCCGCCGATATGAACTTCCTCTCAAACGGCGCGTTCTACGGCTGCAAGGCGCTTGAAGACCTGACGATAACAAGCAGGCTCGAGAGCATCGGCGCGGGGGCGTTCAGCGGCTGTGAGGCGCTCGAAAAGGTCGACCTCGGCAGCGTTGTCGACGGCGCGGAGATAGCCGCCGACGCGTTCAACGGCACCAAGTGGCTGAGCGACACGCTCGGCGGCGTGCTCACCCACGGCGACCGCCTGATTCGATTTGCCGCCGACGATGAGGAGTACACCGTCCCCGCCACGATAAAGGCGATAGCCGACGGCGCGTTTGCCGGCTGCGAGACGCTGAAATCGGTGACGATACCCGCGACGGTCGAGAGCGTCGGCGTGGGCGTATTCGAGAACTGCACCGCGCTTGAGAGTGCCGAAATTCTGGGCAGCGCCGACTGCACCGCCATGTTTCGCGGCTGCTCGTCGCTTGTCGATGTGACCCTCCCGAGCGGCATGACCGTCCTCGGCGACGGCGCGTTCGACGGCTGCGCGAAGCTCGAGTCGATAGAGCTTCCTGCCACGCTCGAGCGCATTTCGATGCGCGCGTTTGCGGGATGCTCGGCGCTCGAGAGCGTAGACATACCCGCGTCGGTAAGCGAGATAGGCGCGTCCGCGTTCTACGAGTGTACGTCGCTTGAATCCGCGGAGATACCCAAGTCGGTGGAGAAAATCGAAGATCACGCCTTCTACGGCTGCTCGTCGCTGAAAGATGTTTCGCTCGGCGGCGCGCGGGTGATAGGCGAAATGGCGTTTTCCGGCTGCGCATCGCTTACGGCGATAGACCTGCCCATGCGCACGCAGACGATCGAGAGGGACGCGTTCCGCGGATGCACCGCGCTCGCCGACGTCACCTGGAACTCGCAGCCGCACGAGGTGCGCGGTCGTGCGTTCGAGGGCACGAAGTGGCTTGAAAACGCGGGCGACTTTGCCGCCATCGGCAGCCTGCTCATCGCTTACAACGGAGGGGGCGGCGAGGTGGAAATACCCGCCGGCATAACCGAAATATGCGAGTTCGCGTTCGACGAAAACTCGAACATAACCGCGCTGACGCTGCCCTCCACCCTGCTCACCGTCGGCGACTACGCCTTCCGCGACATGACCGCGCTCGAGAGCGTCAAGATAGCCGACGGCGTGAAGATAGGCACGAGCTGCTTCCGACGCTCGTCGCTGAAAACGCTTGAGGTCGGCACGAACGCGGCGATAGGCGACTTCGCGTTTGCCGAGTGCCCCGCGCTCGAGAGCGTTACCGTCTCCGACGGCTCGACGCTCGGAAGCTACTGCTTCGCCGGCTCGACCGCGCTTGTGAGCGTCAGCCTCTACGACGGATGCGAGCCGTCGAACGGCACGTTCTCCTCCTGCTCGGCGCTGAAGACCGTCGACGGCGTGAAGGACGGATTCGCGACCGAGTATGCGGCGGCGTTCGACTCGTCGGTGCCGTGGTACAAGCTGCACACCGAGGGCTACACCGACGCCGAGCTTGAGCACGACCACGACGGCGACGGATACCCCGACCACGCGGCTGCCGACTGTCCCGACGCCGAGCCCTCCGACGAGCCGACCGACGAGGGCGACGACCACGAGGGTCACGACCACCGATAAAACAGGACATACCAAACCGCCTCCGCTCATATCATGGACTAGCGGAGGTGGTTTTTTATGCCAAAAAACGAGATGCTGTCGGCTCAGGAACTGCCGCACAGCCTTATGCTCGACGGTCGTGAGCGGCTGTCGGTGACCGGAGTGGAGGACGTGTCCAGCTTTGACGAGCAGAGCGTCATCGCGCTGACCAGCCGCGGGATGCTCACCATCAGCGGGGATGGGCTTCACATCGAGCGGCTGTCGCTCGACCTGGGCGAACTTGTGGTGGAGGGCGAAATTTCCGCGCTCGAATACTCCGAGCAGAACGCCGACCGACGCGGGCTGCTGCACCGTCTGTTCGGCTGATGGAGCTGTCGATAGCATGGCAGGTGTGGGCGCTCGGCATCTGCGCGCTCGGCGGGGCGTCGCTCGGACTTGTCTACGACGCGGGACGGCTTATACGCGGGCGCTTCCGCATACCCGGCATCACGCCGATATGCGACGCCGCCTTCTGGCTGTACGCCACCGTGCTCGCCGCGCTGATAATAATGCGGGTGCTCGACGGCGAGGTGCGGCTGTTCGCGCTTATCGGACTGCTGCTCGGGCTGATACTCTACCTGCTCACCCTCGGACCGCTGGTGCTAAAGGTGGGCTATGCCGTTATAGACGGCGTGCTGCGCGTGCTTCGGTTTATCTTCCGACCGTTCGCCATGCTCGGACGCGCCATCGGGAAATTTTTCAAGTTTTGCAAAAAATCTGCGCAAAAGTCAAGATTAAATTGTAAAAAATCAGAAAAAAATTTTCAAGCAAGGGC
>CAMNWZ010000004.1 GCA_946566645.1 uncultured Clostridia bacterium | reverse complement strand
GCTGTACCACTCGCGGTCGAGCGGCACGTTCTGTCGGCGGCAGTACTCGTCCCAAATCTCGCCGAACGGCAGGGTCTTGACGTCCTCCATCAGCATCAGCCGACGCGTGAAGTCCGCGCTGTCCTGCATATCTTTCAGCGCATCGTTCGGCTGGGTGAGCGCCCAGAGCAGCGCCTTCTGCGCCGCGCGGGTGCCGATGACCCACGCAGCCACGCGGTTTATCGACGCGTCGAAGAAGTCGAGCCCTATCATCGCGCGCTCGAGCGCGTCGCCACGGACAAGCTCCTTGAATATCTCGCGCAGCTCGTCGTCGAAGATGACGACATGGTCGCTGTCCCAGCGCACCGGGCGGGAGATGTGCAGCGGCAGCCGCTCGAAGAAGCAGAGCAGCGACGAAATCTTGTCGCTTATCAGCTCGGTCGGATGGTAGTGACCCGAGTCGAGCAGCGGGTAGACGTCCTTATGCGACGCGGCATAGGCGACGTAAAACTCGTTCGAGCCGGTGGTGTAGCTCTCCAGTCCGATGCCGAAGACCTTGCTCTCCACCGCGTCGACCACCCACTCGTACTTCTCGCTGAAAATCTCGTCGAGCGCAGCCTTGAGACGCGCGCGAGGTCCGAGGCGGTCGGCGGGGATGTCCTTCATGCCGTCGGGTATCCAGACGTTGTTCAGCACCTTATCCCCCATTGCCCTGCCTATCTCGTTCTCTATCTTTCGGCACGCCTTGCAGTGGTCTATCCAGAAGCGGCGCACCTTCTCGTCGGGATGGCTCAGCGTCATGCCGTCCTTTACCATCGGATGACCGAAGCAGGTCGGGTTGAAGTCGATGCCAAAGCCGTGCTCCTTCGCCCACTTCACCCACGGCTCGAAGTGCCTGTACTCGAGCTTGTCGCGGTCGACCCACTCGCCCTCGCCAAAGATGGCGTAGCTCGCGTGCAGGTTTATCCGCTTCTTTCCGGGGATGAGCGACGCCGCCTTGATGAAGTCGGCGGTAAGCTCGTTGAAGGTGCGCGCCGCGCCGGGGTAGTTTCCGGTGGTCTGAATGCCGTCAGCCGCGCCGCCGTCCGGCTGGTCGAAGCCCTTCACGTCGTCCCCCTGCCAGCAGTGCATCGAGATGGCGGTCGCCGACGCGGTCTTCATCGCGCGCTCGACGTCCACCCCGATGGCGGCGTAGCTCTTAACTGCGCTTTCAAAGTTGCTCATATTAAAACACCTCTATTTCACAGGATTTTTTGACTATCTCACGCGCGTCCGCCGCGTTCGAGCACTCGCCCGACGCGATGAGCTGCGCGAGCAGGTTGCCGATGGCTGTCGCCTCGCTCGGACCCGCGCGGACGGCAAGCCCGCACTCCTTAGCGGTAAGCTCGTTTAGCAGCCGGTCGCGCGAGCCGCCGCCGACGATGTTTATCGCGCTCGGACGGGAGCCGGTCATCTCGCCGAGTCCGTCTATCGCCCGCGCGTAGCAGCTCGCGAGGCTTAAGTAAACCGACCGCATCAGGTCGCCGACCGACTTCGGCTGCTCCGCTCCGTTCGATTTCAGCAGCGCCCACACCGCCTCGCACATGTCCTCCGGCGCGAGCAGCTCGTCCGCATCCGCATCGAAGGTGTGCGCATAGTCCGACTGCCGCGCGGCGCTCTCCAGCTCGGCATAGCTCCAGCGTTTCGTGCTCTTTGCCGGCTTTCCGCGTCCCTCGACGTAGGCGTCGCCGTTCAGCTCGCGGCGGATATTCTGGATTATCCACAGTCCCATAATGTTCTTGAGGAAGCGTATCTTTCCGCCGACGCCGCCCTCGTTTGTGAAGTTCCGCTCGCGCGCGCGGTCGTCTATCATCGGCTGCGCAAGCTCCATCCCGAGAAGGCTCCACGTCCCGCTCGAAATTATCGCCTCGTCCCCCCGCTCGATGGGTGCGGTGAGATATGCCGACGCGGTGTCGTGCGAACCGACGAGCACCACCGTGCTCGAGTATCCCACCTCCGCCGCGACCTCGGGTTTGAGCGCGCTGACCGTCGTTCCCGGCTGCTCGAGCCGACCGAATATCCTTCTCGGATAGCCGAGCTTGTCGATGATCTCGAAGTCCCAGCCGCGTGTGCGCGCGTCGAGCAGTCCGGTGGTCGACGCGTTTGTGTACTCGCTTTTCATCACGCCGGTCAGCTTGTAGGCGAGATACTCGGGTATCATAAGCATACGCGCGGCGCGGTCGAGCGCGTCGGGATGCTCCTTCCGCAGCGCCGCGAGCTGATATATCGTGTTGAACTTCTGGTGCTGTATGCCCGTCCTGCGGTACAGTTCACCGCGCGGAACGATGTCCTCGACCAGGTGCTCGGCGCCGTCGGTGCGCGCGTCGCGATACGCCACCGACAGGCAGCAATCGCAGCCGCTTTCGTCGACGAGCACAAAGTCCACGCCCCATGTGTCAATGCCTATCGTCTCCGGCGTAAATCCCTCGGTCTTTGCCGCCTTCAGTCCCGCGGTTATCTCGCCGACAAGACGGCTGAGATCCCAGCAGTCGTGACCGTCGACGCGCACCTGCGTGCTGTCAAAGCGATAGACTTCGCGGGTGACAAGCCGACCGCCGTCCAGGTATCCGACGATGCACCGACCGCTCGACGCGCCGATGTCCACCGCCAGATGCGTGCGTACCATGCGAAAATCCCCTCCTTTTCCGAAATTTGGTCTTTCCACTCAAATTATATATCAAACGATTTGGTTTGTCCATGCGCTGTTTTGTCATTTTTGTAGATATTTGCTCTTGTCTGAAGCCGCCCGAATGGATATAATTAGCATATACAGTTGCACTCGGTCGCGGGTTTTCGTCGACCGAAGTCGATTTCAATCGAAAGGATGACAAAACGTGAAAAACACTGTCAAAATAACCGACGGTATTACATGGGTCGGCGCGTCCGACCGCCGTCTCGCGCTGTTTGAGAACATCTTCCCCCTCACCGACGGCGTGGCGTACAACGCATACATCGTCCGCGGCGAGAAGATTGCGCTTCTCGACACCGCCGATAGCTCGGTCGTCCACCAGTATCTCGAAAACGTGGAGAGCGAGCTTGACGGACGCGAGCCGGACTATCTCATCATAAACCACATGGAGCCGGATCACTGCTCGCTCGTCGCCGACCTGATGGCGCGCTGGCCGAAGATGCAGGCGGTGGGCACGGCAAAAGTCCCGACGCTGATAAAGCAGTTCTTCGGCGCGGACATAAGCGACCGCTTCACCGCGGTCACCGATGGGGACAGCCTCGACCTCGGCGGACGGACGCTCCACTTCGTCACCACCCCGATGGTACACTGGCCGGAGGTCATGGTCACATACGACGACCGCACAAAGACGCTGTTCAGCGCCGACGCGTTCGGCAGTTTCGGAGCGCACCACGGCGGCATCTTCGACGTAGACCACTTCAAAAATCCGGCGTTCGAGGGCGAGGCGCGCCGCTACTACACCAACATCGTCGGCAAGTACGGCCCGCAGGTGCTCGCCGCGCTGAAGAAGGCGTCCGCGCTCGATATCGAGTACATCTGCCCTCTGCACGGACCGGTCTGGCACGACAAGATCTCCTGGACGCTCGAGAAGCACGCCGCCTGGGCTTCGTACACCCCCGAGACCCGCGGCGCGCTGGTCGTCTACGGCTCGATGTACGGCAACACCGCGTCGGTCGCGGCACGCGTCGCGCGTGAGATCGCCGAGAAGTCGGGCTGCGAGGTGAAGCTGATGGACGCGAGCGGCACCGACAAGAGCTATCTCGTCAGCGAGGCGTTCCGCCTGAGCCACATCGTCTTTGCCGCGCCGACCTACAACATGGGGCTCTATCCGCCGGTGCGCGAGTTCATCGACGACCTAGAGGCGCTGTGGGTGCGCGGACGCACCGCCGCCGTCATCGAAAACGGCTCGTGGTCGCCCGCTTCGGGCAAGATAATGCGCGAGAAGATAGCCGCGCTCAAGGACTTCACCCTGCTCGAGCCGACGCTGACGATACGCGGAGCATCGGTCGACGAGAGCGCGATAAACGCGTTCTGCGACGCCGTCGCCGCGTCGCTTGGGGCGTGATTTCGCGTCGCAAACACGCGATTTCAACCCGCTGACGCCCGATTTTTTGCAAAACAAAACCGACACCCGTGTGGGTGTCGGTTTTTTCTTACCGTTTTTCGGGCGATCAATACATTCCGCCCATGCCGTCCAGGCCCTGTGCCGCGGGCGCTGCCGGCTGCGGCTCCTTCTTGTCCGCGACCAGCGCCTCGGTGGTGAGCACCATCGACGCTATCGACGCGGCGTTCTCTATCGTGGTGCGGGTTACCTTCGCCGGGTCGACGATGCCCGCCTCTATCATGTCGCCGTACTGCTCCTTCGCGGCGTCGAAGCCGTAGCCCTTCTTGCCCGAGGTCTTTATCTTCTCGAGGATGACCGAGCCGTCCAGACCCGCGTTGGTGGCTATCTGGCGAACCGGCTCGCTCAGCGCGCGGACAACGATCTTCACGCCGGTGCGCTCGTCGCCCTCGGTCTCGTCGAGCAGCTTCTCCACCTCCGGGATGGCGTTGACAAACACCGTTCCGCCGCCGGGGACGATGCCCTCCTCGACAGCCGCGCGGGTCGCGTTCAGCGCGTCCTCGATGCGCAGCTTCTTGTCCTTCATCTCTATCTCGGTCGCGGCGCCGACCTTGATGACCGCAACGCCGCCGCTCAGCTTAGCGAGGCGCTCCTGCAGCTTCTCACGGTCGAAGTCGCTGGTGGTTGTCTCGATGTTCGCGCGAATCTGCGCAACGCGTCCCTTTATCTGCTCCGCGTCGCCCGCGCCGTCGACTATGATGGTGTTCTCCTTCTGAACCTTGACCTGGCGCGCGCGTCCGAGCATATCCATCGTCGCGTCCTTCAGCTCAAGGCCGAGCTCCTCGCTTATGACCTCGCCGCCGGTGAGTATCGCGATGTCGCGCAGCATGTCCTTGCGGCGGTCGCCGAAGCCCGGAGCCTTGACGCAGACGCAGGTGAAGGTGCCGCGCAGGCGGTTGACGAGTATCGTCGCGAGAGCCTCGCCCTCGACGTCCTCTGCGATTATGACCAGCTTGCGACCTGACTGAACTACCTGCTCGAGCAGCGGCAGGATGTCCTGGATGTTCGATATCTTGCGGTCGGTGATGAGGATGAGCGCGTCGTCGATGACAGCCTCCATCTTCTCGGTGTCGGTGACCATGTACGGCGAGATGTAGCCGCGGTCGAACTGCATTCCCTCGACCACCTCGCTGTAAGTCTCGGCGGTCTTCGACTCCTCGACGGTGATGACGCCGTCCGAGCTGACCTTCTCCATCGCCTCGGCGATGAGGTTTCCGATAAATTCGTCGCCCGACGAGACCGACGCGACGCGCGCGATGTCCTTAGTGCCGCTGACCTTCTTCGCGGTAGCCTTGACAGCCGCGACGGCAGCCGCGACGCCCTTGTCGATGCCGCGCTTCATTATCATCGGGTTCGCGCCCGCGGCGACGTTCTTCATGCCCTCGCGGATGAACGCCTGCGCGAGCAGCGTAGCGGTGGTGGTGCCGTCGCCCGCGACGTCGTTCGTCTTGGTTGCGACCTCCTTGACCATCTGCGCGCCCATGTTCTCGAACGGGTCGTCCAGCTCGATCTCCTTGGCTATCGTCACGCCGTCGTTGGTGATGAGCGGCGAGCCGAACTTCTTGTCGAGAACGACGTTGCGACCCTTGGGTCCGAGGGTTATCTTGACGGTGTCGGCGAGCTGATTTACGCCACGTTCGAGCGCGCGGCGCGCGTCCTCGTCGTACATTATTATCTTGGACATAACTATCTGCCTCCTAAAATCGGTTTTTTGATTACTCGACTATCGCGAGAATGTCGCTCTGACGGACGACATTGTACTCCACTCCGTCGAGCTTGACCTCGGTGCCCGAGTACTTGCTGGTTATGACGCGGTCGCCCTTCTTGACGACCATGACGACCTCCTTGCCGTCCACCATGCCGCCCGGTCCGACTTCGATGACCTCCGCTATCTGCGGCTTCTCCTGTGCGGCGCTGGTGAGGATTATACCGCTCTTGGTGGTCTCCTCCGCCTCTATCGTCTTAATGACAACTCTGTCTGCCAACGGCTTGAGCTTCATTTGTTACTGCCTCCCTGCTGCGTTTTTTGGTTTTAGCACTCTACCAACCCGAGTGCTAACAATGGTAATTATATCCTGACTTTCTCTGATTTTCAACTTCCGACGTTGCCCAAAAAGCGGCAGTAATCGGGTTTATCTTCTTCTATCAACCTTATGCTCGCTGTTAAACGTGTATTCTTTCATTTTCTCGTTTTTTGCTCTCCAACTCGCGGTCGAGCGCGTCCCAGGCACCCCTCGGCGCGAAAAATCGCTGTTTTATCGGTGCGAGCCGTATCGTCGCGGCGGCGGTATGTATCATCTCGCCGTCCATGTTGACAACGCCGTCCCGCCCGACAAAGCCGACCTTCACCTCGCGCACAGCCTTGCGCACGGCGAAGTCGCCGAGCTCGCGGTAGCGCCCCTCCTTGTATTTCTTCAGCAGAGTGGGCACGCGGAGGCGGCTCATCTTCTTTATCAGCAGCAGGTCGAGCACTCCGTCCATCGGGTTCGCATCCCCCATCGGCATATATCCGCCGCCGTAGTGACGCGCGTTCGCGACGCATATCAGCGAGTATTTGCCGTCCAGCCGCTCGCCGTCCGCCTCGAGCGTGAACTCGCTCCACAGTCCTTTGAACAGGTTGTATATCGCCGAGATGGTGAACGCGCCGAATCCGGTGACCAGCGGCAGCTTGCTGAATCGGTGCACGTCCCGCGCGGTGCGGGCGTCGAATCCGACCGAGCAGATGTCGATGGCGTACATCCCCTCCGTCTCGATGAGGTCGAGGCTGCGCTCCTCGCCGTCGGCAAGCGCCGCGACATCGCCGAAGTCAGCGTCTCCGAACAGCCGCACAAAGTCGTTTGCCGTGCCGCGCGGAATGACGGTCAGCGCCGCGTTTTGGTGCCCCGCAACGCCGTTCAGCACCTCGCTGAGCGTACCGTCGCCGCCGCACGCGTAGATGCGGCACTCCTCACCGCTCTCGACAAACGCCCGCGCGGCGTCGGTCGCGTCCCCGGCGCAGGTGGTGACGTGCGTCGAGTAGTCGCGCCCATGCATCGCGCTTTTTATCGCGTCGAGCAGCTTTTGCGCGCCGTTTTTCTTGCCCGCCTTCGGATTGATTATGAAAAAATGCTTCATCCCCGTTTCCCCCTCGTTTTGTCTATTTCCTATTCGGCAAAAATCGGTAGTATGTGCACTGTATCATGCCGTTGTACATCCTTCGGCGCTTGCCCGCCTTCGCGCCGTACCACTGCTCAAGCTCGGGGTCGGCGGTGAGTATTCCGCAGCACCAGTTCGGTTTTTCACGCATCGCCGCGCCGAACCGCTTTATCAGGTCGGCAGCCTCGATGCCGTCGCCCAGACGCACGCCGTAGGGCGGGTTGCAGACGACGCATCCCTTCTCGGCTGAGTGCGAAAACTCGCGCGCGTCGGCGGTCTCGAACCGCACTATGCCGTCGAGCCCCGCACGCCGAGCGTTCGACCGCGCAAGCTCGACCACCTCCGGGTCGATGTCGCTGCCCGCGATGTCATACTCGCGCGAAAACTCCCCCGCGCGGGCGGACTCCTTCGCGTCGGCTATCATCCGCTCGCCGCCCTCCCACGCTTCAAGCGAGAATCTGCGCATCAGCCCCGGCGCGCGGTTCTTCGCTATCATCGCGGCTTCTAGGGCTATCGTGCCCGAGCCGCACATCGGGTCGCGGAACGGCTCGCGCCCGAACCAGGGCATCATCAGCACCAGACCGGCGGCGAGCGTCTCACGCAGCGGAGCCTCCCCCGACTGCGTGCGGTAGCCGCGCTTGTACAGCGGGTCGCCCGCGAGGTCGACGTGAATGAGCGCGCGGTCGCGGAGGATGGTGAACCGTATCCGGCGCTCGCCGCGGCTCTCGTCCAGACGCTCGGTGTGATACTTCGCGCCGAGGCGGACGGCTATCGCCTTGCGTATTATCGAGGTGCAGTCGGGCACGCTCATCAGAGTCGAGTCTACACAGTGGCCGCGCACCGGAAACGCGCATCCCTTTGGGATGAACCGCTCCCACTCGACCGCCTTCACCCCCTCGAACAGATCGTCGAAGCTGTGCGCGGCAAAGTCGGCGGCGACTATTTGGACCCGCTCGGCGGTGCGCAGCCGCACAAGCGCGGCCGCCGCGTCGGACAGTTCTCCCTCGAAGATCACCCTGCCCTCCTCCGCCGCGACGTTCCGCATCCCCATCCGTTTCAGCTCGTCGCGCGCTATGCCCTCCAGTCCGAACATTGTCGGCGCGCAAAACAGAAGTTTTTCCATCCGTCCCTCCGAAAATCAGACATTTTATATTATATAGTATACGCGACGCGCCCCGCCCCGTCAAGCTCGGCTTGCGCTATCGCGAAACTCATGCTATACTTTTTTCGGAGAGGTGGTGCGAAAATGCAGACTTTGGACGAACTCAAGCGCGAATGTCTCGACTGCACCGAGTGCGCGCTGTGCGAGGGACGCACGAACGTGGTCTTCGGCGACGGCGACCCTAACGCCGAGGTCATGTTCATCGGCGAGGGACCGGGCGCGGACGAGGACAGGCAGGGCAAGCCGTTCGTCGGGCGGAGCGGAATGCTGCTGAACGACATGCTCGCGATGATAGGGCTTTCGCGCGAGAAGATATACATCGCGAACATCGTGAAATGCCGTCCGCCGAACAACCGCGACCCGCTCGGCGTCGAGCAGGACGTGTGCATCAAGTGGCTGCGCGCGCAGACAAAGATTATCAAGCCTAAGATAATTGTCTGTCTCGGACGGATAGCGGCAATGCGGATAATCAAGCCCGACTTCAAGATAACGCAGGAGCATGGTCAGTGGTTCGACCGCGGCGGATTCCTGTTCACCGCGACCTTCCACCCGGCGGCGCTGCTCCGCGACCCGCACAAAAAGCCGGACGCGTTCGAGGACTTCGAGTCGCTGCGCCGCAAGATAGAGGAGGTCTGCGAGCACACCGTGCTCGAGTGAGCGCGGGTGGATACCGCACTACAAACGAAAAGTCGTTAATTTTTCCACAAATTTTATCCATTTTTGATATTGGATTTTCCGCGGCTTGTGTGGTAGAATATGGTCAGAGAATTCAAAATGGGTGGGAAGGGCTAATTGTCCGATCCCGACATTTCTCAGAGGAGGTTTTTTATGAAAGTAAAGTTCACAGAAACCGTGCTCCGTGACGCCCAGCAGTCGCTGATCGCCACCCGTATGCCCTTTGCGGATTTCGAGCCGATCCTGTCCGAGATGGACAAGGCGGGCTACTACTCCGTCGAGTGCTGGGGCGGCGCCACCTTCGACAGCTGCCTGCGTTACCTCGACGAGGATCCGTGGGAGCGTCTTCGCAAGATCCGCGCCGCCATGCCGAACACCCGCCTGCAGATGCTGCTTCGCGGTCAGAACCTGCTCGGCTACAAGCACTATCACGACGACGTGGTCGAGAAGTTCGTCGAGCTTTCGATCAAGAACGGCATAGACGTCATCCGCATCTTCGACGCGCTCAACGACTTCCGCAACATCAAGACCGCCCTCGAGGCGACCAAGAAGTACGCGGGTGAGCGCACCGTCGCCTCCGGCTGCATCTCGTACACTCAGTCCCCCGTCCACACGGTGGAGAAGTACGTCGAGATGTGCAAGGAGCTGAAGTCGATGGGCTTCGACACCATCTGCCTCAAGGATATGGCGGGCACGATGAGCCCGTACGAGGCGGAGCATCTCATTAAGGGCATCAAGGACGCCATCGGTGACATGCCGATAATCCTTCACACCCACTGCACCACCGGCATGGCTTACATGACCATAACCAAGGCGATAGAGTCGGGCGTGGACGTCATCGACACCGCGACCTCCGCCATGTCGAACGGCACCAGCCAGCCGGCGACCGAGACGATGTTCTACGCGCTTCAGCAGTACGGCATCGACAGCGACCTGAACGAGGACGTTATCAACAAGGTCAACGACTTCTTCAAGCCGCTCAAGCAGAAGTATATCGACAGCGGCCTGCTCAATCCGAAGAGCATGGGCACCGACTCGCAGGCGCTTGTCTACAAGGTCCCGGGCGGCATGCTCTCGAACATGATAGCAAACCTCACCGACATGAAGGCGATGGACAAGTTCGACGCGGCCCTCGCCGAGATACCGGCTGTCCGCAAGGACCTCGGCTATCCCCCGCTGGTCACTCCGCTCAGCCAGATGGTCGGCAACCAGGCGGTCACCAACGTCATCGTCGGCGAGCGCTACAAGAACATCTCAAACGAGGTCAAGAACTACTTCAAGGGCGAGTACGGCATAGCGCCCGGTCCGGTCAGCAAGGAGCTTGAGGAGAAGATACTCGGCGCCGGCAACAGCCCGACGGACTGCCGCATCGAGGACTCGAAGCGCACCGGCGAGGAGTTCGCCAAGGCGAAGGAAGCCCTCGGCGATCTCGCCACCAGCGAGGAGGATCTGATGAGCTACATCTGCTTCCCGCAGCAGGCTGAGAAGTATCTCAAGAACCGCAAGGAAAAGCAGGCTAACAAGGTCAGCTACACCATCGTCAAGGAGTAAGGAGGAGACACCATGATGAATCTTCTGCTCTCCGCCGAAGCCGCGATCGAGGAAGTCGACCTCAGCATCGGTCAGGGACTCAGCTATTCGCTGCTCGGCATAGCCGTCGTGTTCGCGATGCTGCTCGCGCTTATGGTGGTCATTAAGATCATGGGCGCGCTGCTCGGCGATAAGCCCAAGAAGGCGGATGCCGCAGCCAAGGTCGACACCGCTCCGGCTCAGGGCGGAATTCCGGCGGGAAAAGTCCCCGCCCCCGGCTCGCTCGGCGACATAGCCATCCACGACGTGCCCGAGAAGACCGCCGCGATGATAATGGCGATAGTAGCCGACGAAATGAACACCCCGCTCAACGAGCTTCGCTTCAAGTCGATAAAGCGCGTGGACTAATTTAAGGAAGGACGGTTCTTGTATTATGAAATACAAAGTTACTCTTAACGGCACGACCTATGAGGTAGAGGTTGAGAAGGGCGAGGCGATACTCGTCGACGAGTATGCCGCGGTCGCTCCCGCGCCTGCCGCACCCGTCGCCGCCGCTCCCGCCGCAGCCCCCGCCCCCGCTCCGGCTGCCGCTCCCGCAGCGACCGCCGCGGGCGAGCAGATCACCGCTCCGATGCCCGGCACCATCCTGTCGGTCAAGGTGAAGCAGGGCGACGCCGTCAAGGCGGGTCAGATACTGGTCATCCTCGAGGCGATGAAGATGGAAAACGAGATCGTCGCTCCGCGCGACGGCACCGTCGCTCAGGTCGTCGTCGCTCAGGGCGCTTCTGTGGACACCGGCGCTCCGCTTGTCGTTCTCGGTTAAGGAGGGCGAAATATGCTTGAAATACTCCAGAGAATTTGGGAAAGCTCCGGCTTCTACCAGGCGGGAGGCAGCTGGCAGGGACTGGTGATGATAGTCATCGCCTGCGTGCTGCTCTACCTCGGCATCGTCAAGAAGTTCGAGCCGCTGCTGCTGGTCGGCATAGCGTTCGGCACGCTGCTCACCAACCTCCCCGGCGCGGACATCTACCACATGGAGATGTGGGACGCGTTCCTCGACCCGAACAACGCGGCGTATCACAGCTACGGCACGATACTCGCTAACGGCGGCTTCCTTGACATCCTGTACATCGGCGTCAAGGCGGGCATCTATCCGTCGCTGATATTCCTCGGCGTCGGCGCGATGACCGACTTCGGACCGCTTCTGTCCAACCCGAAGTCGCTGTTCCTCGGCGCTGCGGCACAGCTCGGCGTGTACATGGCGTTCATCCTCGCGATAGTGCTCGGCTTCTCGGGCAACGAGGCTGCCGCCATCGGCATCATCGGCGGCGCTGACGGCCCGACCGCCATCTGGCTGACAAACCAGCTCGCACCGCACCTGCTCGGCGCGATCGCGATAGCGGCTTACAGCTACATGGCGCTCATCCCGCTCATCCAGCCGCCCATCATGCGCGCGCTCACCACCAAGAAGGAGCGCGAGATAAAGATGGAGCAGCTCCGCACGGTGACCAAGCGCGAGAAGATAATCTTCCCGATAGTCGTCACCATCTTCACCGTGCTGCTTCTGCCGTCGGTCGCTCCGCTGCTCGGCATGCTCATGCTCGGCAACCTGTTCAAGGAGTGCGGAGTTGTCGACCGTCTGAGTGACACCGCTCAGAACGCGCTGATGAACATCATCACGATATTCCTCGGCATCTCGGTCGGCGCAACCACCGTCGGCGAGCGCTTCCTTACCCCGGAGACGCTGTACATCGTCGGTCTGGGACTGCTCGCGTTCTGCTTCTCCACTGCAGGCGGCGTGCTGCTCGGCAAGCTGATGTGCGTCATCACCAAGGGCAAGATAAATCCGCTCATCGGCTCGGCAGGCGTTTCGGCTGTCCCGATGGCGGCGCGCGTGAGCCAGGTCGAGGGTCAGAAGGCGAACCCCTCCAACTTCCTGCTCATGCACGCGATGGGACCGAACGTCGCCGGCGTTATCGGCTCGGCGGTCGCGGCGGGCTTCCTGCTCGCGATATTCGGCTAAGATATTGTCACTTAAAGAAAGTGGGTATGGCAAAGCGCCGTACCCGCTTTCTTTTTTTGTGCGCGGTAACCGACCGCAAAAAAATAGGTTTTACAAATATTCTAAGTGTTACCGTTTTGTAACCGACGGGTGATATACTGGGTTCAACAAGGGAAAAAACCTTAATTATTACCAAACATGTTTCCCTAATTTGTTATCCGGAAGGAGAAGGAACTATGGCAAAGACATTCAAGAAGTTCCTCGCGCTCGTGCTCGTGCTGAGCCTGGTCATGGGCATGACCGGCTTCGCGTACGCGGCGGACGAGGACATCCTCGATGATGAGCCGCTGCCGGTCGAGGACGCGGCCGACGTCGGCTACACCCCGACCGAGGATGGCGAGAAGCTCGAGACCACGTTCGTGACCGACGAGGTCGCGGCGGAGGTTACGGAGGGTTCGGTCATTGACTGGACCGCCCAGGCAATCACCATCACGACAGCGGAGCAGCTGAAAGAGTTTGCTGCCAAGGTCAACGCCGGTAACACCTTTGAAGGCAAGACCGTTACCTTGGGCGCTGACATCGACCTGGACAATGGGGCATGGACGCCCATTGGAACCAACAGCACGCCCTTCAAAGGCACCTTTGATGGAAATAACCACACCATCAGCAACCTGACTGTGACGAGCAGCGGCAGTTATGTCGGTCTGTTCGGCTATATAGGAGGTAATGCAGAAAGCGGAAAGCTGCCGGGGGTCAAAAACCTGACGGTGAACAATGCTACTGTGAAGTCTCCCAACGGAAATGCCGTCGGCGGCGTGGTCGGAAATGCTTTTGTGGCTAAGGTTACCAACGTCCATGTGACCGGCACCGTTGATATCGAGGGCAGCAAATGGGTTGGCGGTGTCGTGGGTTACGGCTATGTCAAAATCGACGGATGCTCCCTGGAAGCTGACGGCAATATCAAGGGCAATGTCTGGTGTGTCGGCGGCATCCTCGGATACGGCGGCGAGGGAACGACCAGCGTAGACAACTGCTCCGTTGAGGGAACTGAAAACGGCCTGGAAATTTACTCCACCTACTGTGCTCTTGGCGGTGTGGTGGGTCAGACTGCGGTCAACGGTACTCAGCACGTTTCCGGTTCCAATTTGACCGTCAAAAATGTTACGATGGACAGCGATATTGAGTGGGAAAATACGAATCCCGGTTACTTCTTTGGGGGATCAAACAGCCATGAGCTTACAGGTGTGCTGGCGGCTGAGAATGTAACAGTTGAGGTCGCCGGAAAACCTGCTGTAATCCACGATGTCGTGGCTTCTGTGGATGGCAACTGCTACACCACCCTCCAGGCTGCTATCACCGCAGCGGACGAGGACGACACCGTGACTCTACTGAAGGATACTGCGGAGAACGTAACCATTGCCAACGGACAGAGCATCACGCTCAACCTGGGCGGATGCGAGCTGAAGAACGGCAACTCTGCCATAACTGTCCAGAATATGGGCACTCTGACCGTTAAGGACAGCAGTGCGGAACAGACCGGTAAAATCGTGTCGAACGGAGCTGACGATGCGATAGATAACTACGGAACGCTCAATGTTGAGTCCGGTACGATTCAGGGCGGAACAGCATGGTACGGCATCTATGCCGGAGCCGATAGCGTAACTAACGTATACGGAACCGCGAAAGTGGAAGGTGAGTATTGGGGCATTGCAGCCGGAAACGGCTCCGCGACCGCCAAAATCAATGTATACGGAAACGCAGAGGTTTCGTCCAGAAATCCGGCGGGCACTAACGGCGGCATCTCTGCAAGCAATGCAACCACTCACGTCTATGGTGACGCTCATGTGTACGGCGCTTGCGGCATCAACACCAACGGAAGCCTCACCATCTCTGACAACGCCAAGGTTGAAGCTATGCATGAAAGCGCAGGTACCGCAATCGGTGTGTATGTAGGCGCGAATGTTGTTGTCGAGGGCGGCGAGATTAAGGGCGGCGCCTATGGCATAAGCAGTAATGGCATAAATACTGATAATGACGGAACTATCGTTACTGTCAACGGTGGCACAATCAGCGGCACTGACGCCGGCATTTATCAGCCGCAGAATGGCACTCTGACCATCAGCGGCGGTGAGATAATCGGCGAGGTTGGTGTGCAGCTGTGCGACGGCAGTTTGGTCGTCTCTGGCACGAACACCAAAATCACCGGCAGCGGAGAAGATGAACGCGCCACAAAGACCGGCGACGGCGCAATCATCGACGGCGCAGCCATCTCGCTGGTGAATCGCAGCGGCTATGGAATACCCACGGCGGAAATCTCCGGCGGTATGTTCACTTCCACTCATTACAATGCGGTTGTGGCTTACACCTGGTCTAACAACACAAATGGCGAGTGGGCTGATGCAGGCAAATTCATCACCGGCGGCACATTTACTAATAACGTGGAAACGGATGGCTATGTCGCAGAACACTACACCGCCCGCGACAACAATGACGGCACCTGGACTGTCATCCCCGACACTACCTACTGGAAGGCGAGGATCGAGGAGACCGGTGCCCTGTATACCACCCTCCAGGATGCCATCAACGCTGCGACGAGCGGTCAGACCGTGACCCTGCTGACCGACGTGGAGGCTCAGCTTCCGAACCATTCTAACTATGCCTATGAGCCTGTGTTCACCATTGAAAAGAGCATTGTCCTGGACGGCGGCGGACACAAGATCACTGTCGACGAAGACAACTGGAGCAAGTACAACAACAGCATTACCGGACACATCTTCAATGTCGGCGTGCAGGACGGTCATGCAAATACGGCTGAATCGCTGGCTGTGGACGCGACCATTATGAACCTGACCATTGAGGGCAATCCTGAACTCATGAGAAACGGCATCAACGCCTATACGATTCGTACCGGAGAATATGCCGCCGACGCAAGCACAACGCTGAATCTGCAGAATGTGAACATCAGCGGCTGCGGTGCAGTCAGCGTTGAAGCGAACAACTCCACTGTCAATATCGAGGATTGCAATCTTGAAAACGGCGGTTGGAACCGTGCTATCGACGTTGACAAGGGCAGCGCAGAGCTGAATGTGACAAACGGAGAAATCGGCAACGTTTACTTTGGCGCGCATGAGAGCAGTGTGAAACAGACCGCAAACATTTCCGGCGGCACCTTCGGCGGAATATATGTTGCTTCGAGCAACTCCGTCAATAGAGATATCGCCATCTCGGGCGGCACCTTTACCACCAAGCTCGAGCCCGATTGGTGCGCGGAGGGCTATCTGCCGATATCCAACGGGGACGGCACCTACGGCGTGACCAACGAGAATCTGACCCTCACCGCGAATACCAACCCCCTGAACGGCGGCGGCACTGCCATCTTTACCGTGACCGGAGTCGAGGGACTGACGGCGGATATAGTCGTGAGCGACCCGAGCTTAACATATACTTTCGTTAAGGGCGACACCGACCGTACCTGGACGGTGACCCTGCCCAACGCAACTGCGGAGTATGTCTTTAATGTCGGTATTGTGCGCGGCGATGGCATTCACAACGTAAACAGCGGCACCATAGTGACCCGCTACAACGCGCCGTACGTCCCGTCCACACCCTCCACCCCCGATGAGCCGGATGAGCCGATCGTCGACATCGAGGACGATCCGACCGCGCTCGGCGACCGTCCGTTCATCTTCGAGGATGTCCACGAGAACGACTGGTTCTACGACGAGGTCAAGAACATCTTCGAGCACGGTCTGATAAACGGCACGACCACCACGACCTACGAGCCGCAGACCGAGCTGACCCGCGGCATGATAGTCACCATCCTGTGGCGCATCGCCGGCGAGCCGACCGTCGAGACCGCCAGCACCTTCACCGATGTCCCGGAGAACGCTTACTACTTCGACGCCATCAACTGGGGTGCCGCGAACAACATCGCGCGCGGCTACGACGAGGAGACCTTCGCCCCCGACCGTCTGGTCAGCCGTGAGGAGCTGGCGGCGCTGATATATCGCTATGCCGAGCTTGCCGAGCTTGACCTCACCGGCATTGACGACGAGGCATTCGCGGAGTTCGACGACGCCGAGTCGGTTCTGCCCTGGTTCGTCGAGAACATGAAGTGGGCGATAAGCGCCGGAATCGTCAAGGGCGACAACGGCATGCTGCTCCCGCAGGATTGTGCGACCCGCGCGGAGGCTGCGGCGATGGTCAACCGCTTCATCCAGATACCGGAGATCGCGGCGATCATGCAGACAAACGCCGAGACCGAGACCACGACCGACGCCGAGTAAGACAGCAAAACAAAACGGAGGGGACGCAAGCGCGTTCCCTCCGTTCTTTTTACGCTCTCAGCTCACTTGACCTGCTCGGTGAGCCAGCTGAGTATACCGTGCTCGTTGTGATAGGTCAGTATCCAGGACGAGTGGTTCTCGGCAAACAGTTCGCGAAGCGGCAGGTTCGGGTCGGTGCCTATGCCGTAAGCCGCAAGCTCCTCCGGGCTGTATATCGTCAGCCGCGCGTCCCTGTTCCCCTTGTCGCGCAGCTCCATTATCGCATCGGTGATGTACTTGTGGCGATATACCGTGTGGTCAACGTACGCGGTCGAGACCCAAATCTTCGCGTGAACAAGACCGCGCAGTATCTCAAACGAGTCGGGCGTCATCGTGGGGCAGATGGGCGCCGCGGCGGCAAACAGGTCGGCGCCGACGCTCATCGCGTTTATCGTGCCGTAGCCTCCCATCGAAAGTCCGGTCACATACACGCGGCGCGGGTCGACCTCTCCGCTCGCTATCATACCGCGTATCTCGTCGCAGACCTTGCCCAGATAGGTGCGGTTCCAGCCGTGCTCGCCGCTCATCACTATCGACTTGAAGTCACGGTTCATCGGCGGCAGACCCTCGCCCGCCGGACGCGGAGGTGCCTGCGGCGCCATGACATACATGTCGGGATACAGCTCGGCAAGCCGCATCGCGCCCACCGTGCCCACCATCTGCATGACATTGTCGGTGCCGCACTCTCCGCCGCCGTGCAGGAATAGTATCAGCGGACGCGGCGTCGTGTTCTTCGGACGATATATGCGGTAGACCACGCCGTTCTCGTTTATCGCCTCAAACGCGTCCAGTCCCTCGATGTTCTCGTCGGTCACATCCTTGCGGGTGTACGACTTCCCGCCGACATGCAGCGTCCAATCGGACATATACGCGAACGGCGCGGGCGTGACGACAAGCTGTCCCCCGCTCTGCTCCACGCGCTCTATCTCGACCGGTGCGGGCTGTCCGCGCATGAACGTCTCAAGACGCACGTCCGCCTTCTTCGCCTCGACCTTATCCAGCACGATAGAGCGGCAGGTCCAGCCTCGGTCGGCGACATATGTGTTCGCTATAACCTGTTCCATAAAAACACCTCCGATAGTTGTATTTGCAACAATTTGATTTTACGCCTATCGCGCGGTGTTGTCAAGCTCTCGCACATCGTCGGTTTCTCACTTGCGAAAATTCCCGATATGCGCTATAATTTTCTTACATCATTTTGAAAGGGGGTGGACGATGAGCAAGTGTGAAAATCTGCACTCCGACCACCGCTCACGCCTTCGCGACCGACTGCTCTCCTGCGGTGTCGAGTCGCTTGCCGAGCACGAGCTGCTCGAACTTCTGCTGTTCACTCCCATCCGCCGCCGAAACACAAACGCCATCGCGCACCGGCTGATAGAGCGGTTCGGCTCGCTGTTCGACGTGCTCGACGCTCCGATTGAGGACCTTGCGAAGGTGGACGGAATGGGCGATGTCTCCGCGCGTTTCCTTCACGACTTCAGCCGCGCGGTGGACGGCATCGTCGCCGACTTTGTGGCGAACATGACAACGCTCGCCACCCCGCGCGACGCCTTCGACTGCGCGCACCGATTCTTCGACCGAAATCCGTCCGCAAGCGCGGTCTACATCTCGCTCGACGGCATCTGCCGCGTGATAACTATGAGCGAGCTGCCCGCCTCCCCTATCGCGCGCGACCTGCTCATCGCGTCGCTCAAGTCGCCGTCCTTCGGCGCGATAATAGCGTTCAGACAGTCGTCCGACGCTCGGTCGAAAACACCGACAAACGACACCATCGAGCTGTTCCGCAGGATGCTCGCGCCGATGAACATCCACCTAATCGACGTCCTGCTCGTCGGCGGAGAGGACGTGTCCTTCTACGCGCACGGGCGCTCGGTCGACGCGAACTACATTCTTCCGCAGGACCTCGAAGGCGCGGTCGTCATGCACGAGGACGTTTCGGTAAGCGGCAGCTACGACGACGAGCCGCTTCCCGACCCCGAGCCGGTGCATCCCTTCGACGGCTACGACCTCGCCGACGCGATACCCGCAGGCAGCATAGCGGCGGAGCTTGCGAACAACTCCCCGCCGAGCGCCGAAGCGGAGACGCGCCATCTCATCGATGCCGCACGCAGGCACAACGCAAAACCTCGCACCCGCCGCGGCGAGGAGCTTTCGCCCGAGCTGGACGCGCTGATAGGACCGCACGTCGACCCGAACGGTCTGGACGACGAAGCCATCGAGGTCTTTCGCGCAGAACTGGACAGACAGCAAAAATCGGAGTGAATCACTCCGATTTTTTCATGCCGTGTTTTCGTCTTACACCCGCACCGCCATGCCGCGCTGAAGCCGCAGACGGTCGGCAATTATCGCGATAAACTCGCTGTTGGTCGGCTTGCCCTTCACGCTGGACACCGTGTAGCCGAAGTATTTCTGCAATACCTCCAGGTCGCCCCTGTCCCACGCCACCTCTATCGCGTGGCGTATCGCGCGCTCCACGCGGCTGGGCGTCGTGCCGAACCGCTTTGCCACCGACGGATAGAGCTGCTTTGTCACCGCGTTTATCATCTCCGGCTCGCTCACCGCAAGAATTATCGACTCGCGTATGTATCCGTACCCCTTTATGTGCGCCGGAACGCCTATCTCGTGCATTATCTCGGTCACGCGGGTCTCGATGTCCGCGCCGTGCGTCCTGTCCTTCCCGACCACCTGCTCGACCGCGTAGCGCAGCGTCTCCGGACGGAACGGCTTTGCCACGAAATACTCGGCTCCCGCGTCGTAGGCAAGCTCAGCCGTGTCCTCGCGCAGCAGCGCGCCCACAGCCACTATCTTGGTGCCCACCCCGCTCGAGTGCAGCTTGCGCATCACGCACAGTCCGTCCAGCTCGGGCAGCACCAGCTCCACCACCGCCACCTCCGGACGCTGTTTTTCGATAAGCTCTACCGCCTCCGCGCCGCTTCTCGCGCGTCCCGACACCTCAAATCCAAGCCCGCTCAGCGCCTGAGCAGCAAGCTCGTACCCGTTCTGACTCACGTCCGCTATCACCGCAGTATGTCCGTTCATGTCGATTCCTCCATCATTTCCTAATTATTCGACTTATTTCTCCATAAGTTTCAAATTTTCCCTAAATACACCATTTTCTCTCATTTATCCCTTACTTATATTACCACTTTTTCCGATGCTACGCAAGACGTTTTCCCCCGATTCGCCCCACTTTTCATCGCCAAACAGTGACGACTCTCGCCAAATCTTCCCACCCTGCGACCGCCTTCGCGACGGTCTCCCCAAATCCGACCTCCTTCGCGCCGCCCGATAAACAAAAACTTGCGATTTTTCGGCGCAGCTCTTGACATATAGGCAGAATTTGCTGTATAATTTATGTCGCGTCACTTTGCCGTGCGTGTATCGTTGCGCCCGACAGAGCAGATCGTCCGGATGACGCGAGGAAAATCAAGGAGGTGTCCCGCCGATGAAGCGTACCTATCAGCCGAAGAAGCGTCAGCGCTCGATGGAGCACGGTTTCCGCAAGCGCATGAGGACCGCGAACGGTCGCAAGGTTCTTGCCCGCCGCCGTGCCAAGGGTCGTGCGCGTCTTACGCACTAAAGTTCCTTGTCCAAACTTCGTTCATTAACCGAAAACCACGAATTTCGACGGCTCTACTATCGCGGAAAGTGTTCTTCCGGACGCACCTGCGCGGTGTACTGCCTTAGAAATCGCCTGGGCGAGAACCGTCTGGGTCTGACCGTCGGCGCAAAGCTGGGCTGTGCCGTCGTCCGAAACCGCGTGCGCCGCAGACTGCGCGAGTGCTACCGTGCGCTCCTGCCGCAGCTGAATGTCGGCTACGACGTTGTTATCGTCGCGCGCGGTCGGGCTGTGCAGGCTGACTATCAGCGGCTTAGCCGCGAGCTTGCCGCCGCGTTTGAGGCGCTCGGACTGCTTCGAGCTGCCGAACAGAATCGAAGATGAAAAAGGTCCTGCTGAAAATCATATCCTTCTACCGAAGGAACATCTCGCCGGCAAAACCGCCCTGCTGCCGCTTCATACCCACCTGCTCGCAGTACGCGATGGAGGCGATAGAGAAGTACGGCGCGCTGAAAGGCGGCTGGCTGGCTTTTAGGCGTATTCTGAAGTGCCACCCGTTCCACAAGGGCGGCTACGACCCCGTACCCTGATTTTCACGCGCGACCGGCGTACCCTATCGGAAGGGACGCACGAGGGCAGCACCCTCACACGGAGGACAATTAAAAGTGTGGACTGCAATTCTTAACGCGCTTGGCTGGGTGATGCTCAAGCTCTACGAGCTTGTCAACAACTACGGCCTCGCAATCATTCTCTTTACTCTGTTTTCAAAAATAATACTTCTCCCCTTCGCGATGAAGTCGAAGAAGAGCATGCTTCGCATGTCCGCCTTCCAGCCCAAGATGAAGGCTATCGAGGAGAAGTACAAGAACGACAAGGACCGCTACAACCAGGAGATCCAGAAGCTGTACAAGGAGGAGAAGGTCAACCCGCTGGGCGGCTGCCTGTGGACGCTGCTCCCGTGGCCTATCTTCATCGCCCTGTACGGCGTTATGCGCCTGCCGCTGACGCATATGCTCGGCATAACCGCCGACGAGGTGAACGCCATTACCAACCTGCCGTTCATCCTAAACGCACTCGGCGACGGCGTGAACACCGTCGCGTCCAACCAGCTTCCGCTGATGAACGAGATAAACGCGAACTTCGACGCGGTCATAGCCGCGCTTCCCGCGCTCGAGGGACGGCTCGCGCCGATAAACTTCGACTTCTTCGGCATGAACCTGTCGGTCATACCGAACTGGCAGTATCTGAACCCCTACTGGTTCCTGCCGATAATCTCGGCGGCTGCGATGTGGTTCAGCAGCTTCGTCCTTCAGAAGATGCAGGGACAGCCTCAGCAGCAGCAAAACGGCGCAGGCTCGATGAAGTTCATGGTCTGGTTCGGACCAATCATGTCGCTGATGATCGGCTTCAGCTGGCCGGCGTCGATGAGCTTCTACTGGGTCGCAAACTCGCTGTTCTCGACCGCGCAGGACGCGCTGCTGACGCTCTACTACCGCAAGAAGCTGCACATCAAGAGCCCGAAGGAGCTTCGCGAGGAGCACGAGGCGGAGGTCGCCGAGGCAAAGCGCCGCGCAGACGAGCGTGCCGCGCGCCTGGAGCGTCTCCAGTCCGAGGGTCCGAAGGAAGCGAAGAAGGGACAGATGTCGTCCAAGAAGTACAAAGCGCTCAAGGCTCAGCAGTCGAAGACCACTGCGCCCGCGCCGAAACCCACCGCCGAGCTCGGCGAGCCGTCGGACAGCGCCGACGCGGCGGACGGAATTTCCGAAGATAACTCCGACAAGGGAGATGAAAACGAATGATTAGGGAAATCGAAACCACCGGCAAGACCATCGAGGAGGCGATAGAAAACGCCTACGCGATGCTCGGTGTCGACCGTGACGAGATAGAGCTCTCCATCGAGGTCATCGACCGTCCAAAGAGCGGCTTTCTCGGCATCGGCAGCACTCCCGCCAAGGTTCGCGCGAGCTACGAGGTCGCCGACGAGCCGAAGGAGGAGCCGGAGTACAAGATAGGACGCACCCGCGAGCCGCGCCGTCAGGAGCGCGTCGAGGTCATCGCCGAGGACGACGGCCCGACCGCCATCGCGTATGAGAGCGACTCGACCGACGGCGAGACCGCCGAGCAGCGGGAGGGTAAACCCCGCCGCGAGCATGGTCGTCACAGCGACCGCCCGCGCCGCGAGCACCGGGACGTCCCGTCCGAGCCGCGCGCCGAGCACGTCGAGCGCATCCCGGATGTGACCGACGAGGAGGTCGAGCTGCGCAAGAACGCCGCCGTCGCCTTCCTCGATGGACTGCTTCAGCGCATGGGCGTGGAGGTCTCGACCGACGCGTCGATAAACACCGAGAACAAGAGCATCACCATAAGCCTGTCCGGCGAGAAGGTCGGCGCGCTTATCGGACGCCGCGGCGAGACGCTGGGCGCCATCCAGCACATCACCGGATACATGGCGAACAAGGGCAAGGACGAGCGCGTGCGCGTCATCGTCGACGCCGAGGGCTACCGCGAGAAGCGCGAGGAGGCGCTCCAGGGACTTGCCCGCCGCACCGCGCTCAAGGTCGTGCGCCTGCGCCACAACATCACGCTCGAGCCGATGAACGCCTACGAGCGCCACATCATCCACACCGCGCTTCAGGACTGGCGCGACGTGTCCACCTTCTCCACCGGAGCCGAGCCGCGCCGCGCGGTCGTCATATCTTACACCCCCGGCGGCGGAAAGGGTTCGAGCGGAGAGCGTCCCGAGCGTCGTGACGGCGACCGCCGCCGTGACCGACGCGACCGTCCGCGCCGCGAGCGCAGCGAGTCGTCCGCGCCTTCCGAGCCGAAGGAGCGCACCCCCCTGCCCGAGCAGGTCTGGGAGTAATATCGAGACAAAACAGCCCCCTTCAGGGCTGTTTTTGTTATAAACCAACCATAAGGAGGCACAAACCATGGCACTTGTACAGATGAATTTCCAGAGCCAGTATCTTCAGTCGAACCACGAGATAACGGTCATCCTGCCCGACCGTCCGTGGAAGACCGACGCGAAGGACTTCTACTCCAGCGGCAAGAAGTACCCGGTGCTCTACCTACTGCACGGCACGTTCGGCGACCACTCCGACTGGATCCGCAAGTCGAACATCGAGCTGTACGCCTGCGAAAACGACCTCATCGTCGTCATGCCGAGCGGACTGAACGCAAACTATCAGAACTGGTCGAACTTCGCGCTCGGCTACGATATGTACAACTACCTGTTCGAGGAGCTTATGCCGCTTGTCACAAACTGGTTCCCCGCAAGCTCGAAGCGCGAGGACACCTTCATCGCCGGCCTGTCGATGGGCGGCGGCGGAACGGCACTCTACGCGGCGCAGCATCCCGAGAAGTTCGCCGGCGCGGCGATACTCTCCTCCGCTCCGCGCAACCTCGAGGCTCTGCGCGACACCCCCGAGGACAAGATAGACGTCCGCACCAAGAACATCATCGCGATGTACGGCGGGCTGGATAACTACATAAACTCGGTCGGCAATTCGTGGGCGGCGCTCGACGAGCTGGTCGCGAAGAAGGCCGACCTGCCCAAGCTCTATTTCGCCTGCGGTCTCGACGACATGCTGCTCTCCACCTACACCACCTTCAAGGAGCACGCGAAGGAGATAGGCTTGGACGCGAAGTTTGAGGAGTTTGAGGGTTACAAGCACGAGTGGCGGTTCTGGGATCTGACCATCCAGCGCGCGCTCGCCTACTTCGGGTTCAGCAGCCGCGACTGTGGCAATCCGTTTTGAGCTTGCTTCAATGGCAAGCTCAAAACATAACTTGAAAATCTACGATTTTCAAGTTACCTGATCAAATCTTTGAATCGTCGATTCAAAAGTTACCCAACAAAAAACAGGGCGGTCGCTTGCGCGGCTGCCCTGTTTGTTTACTCTGTTCGCGACCTCACTTCCCACTGTACATGAACCGCAGCGCCATCGCCACCGCCTGTTCGCGCGTGCAATAGCCGTCCGGACCGAACTTGCCGTCGCCCAGTCCCCTGACCGCGCCGCGCTTAGTGAGGAAGTACACCGCCGTGTACGCGTACTGCTTTATCCAGCCGTGGTCGGCGTACAGCTCCACGTCGCCGTAGTCGAGCGTATTCGCGGTGTAGCTCGCGTCATTCGTCAGCGTCCACCCCGCCCAGTATGCCGCCTTGTACGCTCGCACAAGCATCGTCGCCGCGTCCTGACGACATATTTTCTCGTTCGGGTGGAAGTCCCCGTCCTCCATGCCGTTCACTATCCCGAGCGCGTGGCACTTGAGCACGTCGACATCGCTCGTGTCGCTGAACGTGCCCGCTCCCGACGCCGTCGCGGTCTTGCCGCTCATCTTCTCGTACAGCTTCACCGCTATCGCCGCAAACTCGACGCGCGTTATCGGCTGTGTCATGTCCGCTCCGGCGAAGACTGCGGGGAACAGCCCCTGCTGCTGCGCGTCTATCAGCTCCGCCTCCGCCCACGCGCTGCAATGCCCAAACTCGGGCGGGACGGCTTCGGTCGAGCCGATGTCGGTCGGCTCGTCTGTCGGCTTCTCGGTCGGCTCGGGCTCGTCGACCGGCACGTCCTGCCCCTCCGCCTCGGGCTGCTCGACCGACTCGACAGGCAGCGTCGATTCGTCAGTTTCGGTCGACGCGTCGGCGTCCTCCGCGGCAAGCGCTCCAAACGACGATATGAGCATCAAAATCGCCAGTATCGCGGCGGAAATACGCGTTTTCATCGGAAAATCCTCCTCACAGCACAAGTTCGCTTATAGGCGTGCCGTCCAGCTTCTTTATCGTTATCTTGTCGCCGTCGTAGACCGCGTAGCTGCCGAAGTCGCCGTCCTTGGGGACAGTGGTCGAGCCGGGATTGAGGATGTACGCGCCGTTAGCCATCCTGCGCAAATCTTTGATGTGCGTGTGTCCGTGGACGAGCAGGTCGCCCGCCTTCATCGGAGGCAGGTTCGCCTCGTTGAATATGTGCCCGTGGGTGACGATTATGTCGCGGTTCGGCTCGCTTATCACCGCGTATCCGGGCAGAATCGGGAACTCAAGCACCATCGCGTCTATCTCGGCGTCGCAGTTTCCCTGCACGCAGAATATCTTGTCTTTCATCGCGTTCAGCAGCTTAATGACCTGTTTCGGGTCGTAAAAGTTCGGAAGTCCGTTTCGCGGTCCGTGATAGAGAATGTCGCCGCAGAGCACCAACCGCTCGGCTCCCTCCTCCTCGAAACGCTTTACGAGCTGCTCGCAGCGCTCGCCCGAGCCGTGTATGTCCGACGCAAATATCGTTATCATTTTCATACCTCCGGTAGAGTTTTAATGCGTTTTCAGTGCCGTTTTGTCAGCAGATGCGCGGTCGCCTTCTTGCCTCCGACCAGCGTGTCCACCCGCGATTTCTCGTTAAACCCGCAGTCGCTCGCCATCTCCCACAGCCCGAACTCGCGGGCGGTCAGAACCACCGCGCGACCGTCGTCTTTCAGCACCCGCGCCATCTCACTGAGCGCATCGCGGTAGAGGTCGTCAAGCGACAAGTCGCGGCGGAACTCACCCCACGGCGGGTCGGTCAGCACCAGCGACACCGAGCGGTCGTCGAGCGGCAGCGCCCGCGCGTCCCCTTCTATCACCCGCGAGCCGTCTGTCCGCGCAAACCGATGCTTGAGAAAGCCCGCAAGCTCGCGGTCGCGCTCGACCGATATGATCTTCACCTTCGCGAGGCTGTGCGCGGCGGCGGCAAGCGAGCCGTGACCCGCGAACGGGTCGAGCACCACATCGCCGTCGGTCACTCCGCCCAGTTCGGCATTCGCCGCGGCGAGCGACGGTCGCAGCTCGCCCTTCTCCGGCTTGCGTTCATTCGGATCGGACAGCAGCAGTCCGAAGAAGCCGCCGCCCTCCGACCGCACGACGTACCAAAACTCGCAGTCCGCGCCGGTGCGGCCCGATTTCAGCCCGGTCGCGCGGGAGATGGCGCGTTCCGCCTGCGTAAGCAGCTGCGGCTCGACCGGCGTGAGCTTTCCCGCGCGCATGAACCGAAGGCGGAAGTCCCTCGCCTGAAACCCCTTCGGCAGGCGCGGCGCGACGTTCTCGCGTATCATCTTCGCAAAACTCGGCTGTCCCTCAAACTCGCGGAACACCGCCCAAACGCTTGCAAGGCAGGGCGCCCCCGCTATCCGCCGAAAGCTCGCGCTGCTGTCGAACCGCGCAAGCCCGTCGTGCACCGACAGCTTGAGCGGCGGTGCGCCAAGCTCGCGCGCGAGCGCCTTTGCCACGATCTTATCGAATCCCGGTGAAAACGCCGCGATAACGCGCACTCGGCACCCCTCCCCTCGGCGTTGTGTTTTTACTCTACCATTGTACAGCAGAAACGCAAAAAGCGCAAGAAGTACCTTCCTTTTATCCGATTTTTCGTTGACGCGCGTACCCCCTCGCGGATATAATGGTATCACCAAGGCAAGGAGGGAACGTGTTATGAAAAAGGCTTCCGACCTTCTGAAAATGCTTGGCGGTCACGAACTCGACGACGCCCTGTCCGCTGCGCAGGTCGCGTGCGGCGGTTTTCCGACCGCTTCGGCGCGCGTCGAGTCGCTCGTTCGCCTCTTTATCGACAAATACGGAGACCGCGACTGCACGATAATAAGCGTGCCCGGACGCACCGAGCTCGGCGGCAACCACACCGACCATCAGCGCGGACGGGTGCTCGCGGCGAGCGTGGACATGGACATACTGGCGGTTGTCAGTCCCTGCGACGAGCCTCGCGTTCGGCTCTCATCGGTCGGATTCAGCCGCGAGGACGACGTCGACCTCACCGACCTCGAACCGGTCGAGCGGGAGAAGAACCACTCGCCGGCGCTCATTCGCGGCATAGCGAGGTGGTTTTCCGACCACTCGCTCCCCGTTCGCGGATTCTGCGCCTACACCCAGAGCGAGGTGCCGTCGGGCAGTGGACTCAGCTCGTCGGCGGCGTTCGAGGTGATGACCGGCGCGGCGTTCGCGGCGATAGGCGGCGTGGATGTCGACCCGGTCGACCTCGCGAAAGCAGGACAGTACGCCGAGAACGTGTTCTTCGGCAAGCCGTGCGGACTGCTCGACCAGACCGCCTGCGCCTGCGGCGGCGTGGTCGCGATAGACTTCATCGACCCGACCGCGCCGAAGGTGGAGCGCGCGACGCTCGACCTCGGAAAGCTCGGATACGCGCTCTGCATAACGCTCACCGGCGGCTGTCACGCCGACCTCACCGACGACTACGCCGCCGTTCCCGCCGAGATGAAGGCGGTGGCGCGCGAGTTCGGCCAGGAGGAGCTTCGCGGCGTGGACGAGCGCAAGTTCTACGACGCGATACCCGCGCTTCGCGAAAAGGTCGGCGACCGCGCGATACTCCGCGCGATGCACTTCTTCGACGAGAACCGCCGTGTGGAAAAGCTGGTCGACGCGCTGAAAGACGGCGACTTTGCCGAGTACCTGTGGCTTGTGAACGAGAGCGGCAGAAGCTCGCGCAATCTGCTCCAAAACATCTTCTCGCCCCATTCCACCGACGACCAGGGCGTGTCGCTCGCGCTTGCCATCAGCGAGGCGGCGCTCGACGGCAGCGGCGCGTCCCGCGTCCACGGAGGCGGCTTTGCGGGCACCATCCAGGCGTATGTGCCGCTCGACATGGTAGATAACTACCGCGCGACGATGAACAAATACTTCGGCGACGGCGCCTGCCGCGTGCTCTCGATACGCGCGAAGGGTCCCGCCGTGATAGCGTAAGTTTTCAACACAAAATCTAACCAAACAGGAGGATTTCGGCATGAAAAAGATACTTGTTGCGGGCGGAATGGGCTACATTGGAAGCCACACCGCCGTCGAGCTGGTCTCGGCGGGCTACGAGCCGATAATCGTGGACAATCTGTCCAACTCGAGCGAATCGATGCTCGAGCCGCTCGAGAAGCTCTGCGGCATGCGTCCGAAGTTCTACAAGGCGGACATCCGCGACCGCGCGGCGATGGACAAGGTGTTCGCCGAGAACGAGATAGACGCGGTCATTCACTTCGCGGGACTGAAGGCGGTCGCCGAGAGCGTGTCCATGCCCATCGAGTATTACGAGAACAACATCAACGGCACGCTCGTTCTCTGCGAAGCCATGCGCGCGGCGGGATGCAAGAAGCTGGTGTTCAGCTCGTCCGCCACCGTCTACGGCCCGACGAACGAGCCGCCGTACACCGAGGATATGCCCACCTCCGCCACCAACCCCTACGGCTGGACGAAGGTGATGATAGAGCACATTCTGGAGGACATCTGCACCGCCGACCCCGAGTGGAAGGTGCTGTCGCTGCGCTACTTCAATCCCATCGGCGCGCACGAGAGCGGACTAATCGGCGAGGAGCCGAACGGCATCCCGAACAACCTCTTTCCCTACATCGCCCGCGTCGCAAGCGGCAAGTTCGACCACCTCAAGGTGACCGGAAACGACTATCCCACCCCCGACGGCACCGGCGTTCGCGACTACATCCACGTTGTCGACCTCGCGACAGGTCATATCGCCGCTCTGAAGCGTCTTGACGAGCAGAACGGCTATGACGCGATAAACCTCGGCACCGGCAAGGGTTCGAGCGTTTTTGACGTGCTGCACGCGTTTGAGAAGGCGTGCGGGCGCGAACTGCCCTACAAGATATATCCGCGCCGCCCCGGCGACCTCGCGTTCAGCTTCGCGAATGTCGACAAGGCAAAGCGCCTGCTCGGCTGGACGGCGAAGTACGACATGGACCGCATGTGTGCCGACGGCTGGCGCTATATCGAGCACGTTTCAAAGTAGACCGGGTAAAAGATAAAAAGGAGTGACAAAAAAGAGGGCATAAGCCCTCTTTTTTGCGTCGTGACATTCTACTCGCGTGTCAGCACGAACATTCCTATCGCGCAGGCGACCGGCAGATTGAGGCTGTCCACATCCTTCGTCTGAGGTATAAACACGCTCGTCCCGCGGGACGCGTACTCGTGCGCAAGTCCGGTCGCCTCGTTGCCGAATACCATCGTAAACGCGCGCGACTTCGGTCGGGTGGCTGTGTCCAGCGGACGAGCGCCGTCGAGCATGAAGGTGTACACCTCGCGGTCGGGAAAGCCGGCGGCGTAGTCCTCCCACGACTTATACGAGCGTGTGCGAACGCGGAAGATCGCCCCCATAGACGCGCGGACGGTGCGCGGCGCGAATCGGTCGGCGGCGGGGGTGATTATCGCGACGTCCTTCACTCCAAGTCCCGCGGCGGTGCGGATTATCGTGCCGAGGTTTCCCATGTCGCCGGGATGGTCGAGCAGGAGGTGCGGCGCGGCGGGCGCAAGCTCGCTTTCGAACTTGCGGAACACCGCCGCGACAAACACGTTTTCCTTCGGGCTTACGCGCTGTATGACGTGGTCGGCGCCGCTCTGCACCGAAATTCCGAGCTCGCGGCAGCGCTTTTCGACGCCCGCGCTGTCCTCGAACGTCGAGTGCAGGTAGACCGCCTCGACAAGCTCGGGTCGGCAGTTTATAAGCTCCATCGTCGGAAAAGCGCCGAGCGTGTAGCTCGTCTCCGAATCTTTCTTGTATGGGCGCAGCGGCGTCATATCTCGACCTCCCGTGGTGATTTCTACCGATATTTTACGACAAACGCGGCGCGATTGCAAGTGCCGAGAACCGTCGGTTTTGCTCTTGCCTTGACGTGCGAAATCTGTTACAATTTCGGTAACATGCTGCATTGGAGGTTTCCCCGCATGAATCGTGTTTCGGTAAAGAATATGACCGCCATTGCGGTCGCGGCGGCGGTGGTCGCTGTGCTGTCGCAGATCGCCATACCCACCCCGCTCGGAGTTGTGATGACGCTCCAGACATTCGTTGTGCCGCTGGTCGGCTGCCTTCTCGGATGGAAGCGCGGCACGATAGCCCTTGTCGTATACCTGCTGCTCGGCGCGGTGGGAGCTCCGGTGTTCGCCGAGTTCAGCGGCGGATTTCACTGCTTCGTCGGACCGACCGGCGGATTCCTGCTCGGCTTCCCGCTTATGGCGATGTTCGCGGGATTTGCGGCGCATCAGGGCGGGCTTAGGCGCGCGATGTGGCTGCTCGCGGGCGTGGTCGTCGACTACTCGCTCGGCGTCGCGGTATTCATGCTCGTCACCGGCTCGGGACTGTGGGCGGCGCTCCAGGCTTGCGTATTCATCTTCCTGCCGCTCGAGGCGGTCAAGCAGGTGTGCGTGTGGGTGCTCGCGCCGAGGCTCAGCCGTGTCCTCGAGCGCGCCGGAGCGATATGAGCATACCCCTTCGGCCGCATCACCTGCTCTGTACCCTCTCCTACTCGGGACACGGGTACAGCGCCGAGTTCACCGCCCGGATGGACGCGCTTGTCGCTCGGCTGCGCTCGATATGCGGCGACTGCGAGTGGCGCGAGCTCTGCTCGGCAGGCGATATGCTGAAAAATCTCGGATAATTTTTGGAGGATCGACCTACGGTCGGTCCTCTCTCTTTTTAAGCAGTTTCGCGTATGTCAGGTCTATCGCAAACGCCCCGAGCGGCGCGGTGAGCAGTATCGCTATCACCGACACGACAAGCACGGTCATCCCGCAGGGCAGCCCCATCGCCAGCGGCAGTCCCCCGATAGCCGCCTGCACCGTCGCCTTAGGCGTGTACGCAAGCATACAGAACAGCCGCTCCCCGAAATCAAGCGGCGACGCGGCGACACACACGAGCACGCCGACCATCCGGAACGCGAGCGCGCAGATAACGAGCGCTATCGCACCGAGACCCGCCGAGCCGAGGCTGTCCACCGCGACCGACGCGCCCACCAGCACGAACAGCAATATCTCGGCGGGCACCCACAGCTTGTCGAATATCGCGGACAGCCTGACGGCGGCTGCGGAGTCCCTTCGACGCACGGCAGCTCCGACCGCCATGGTGGCGATAAGTCCGGCAAACGGGATGAGCGCGGCGCTCTCAAACCAATCGAGCACAAACGCTATCGACAGCACGACTATGACCTGCACCGCCGTCGCGACGCGAAATCTCGCAAACGCCACGGCGCACAGCAGTCCGACCCCGATGCCGACCGCCGCTCCGAGCACTATCGAGATCGGTATCCCCGCAAAGCTCATCCAGGACACCGACTCGCCCCGACCGAGGTTTGTAAAGGTGGTGAACAGCACGATGACAAACACGTCGTCCACCGACGCGCCCGCGAGTATCATCTGCGGTATTCCCTTTTCCACGCCGTATCCCTCGTCGATTAGCTTTATCATCCTCGGTACTACCACCGCCGGAGATACCGCTCCCACCACCGCGCCGAGTATCGCCGCCTCGAGGTAGGACAGCCCGAGGAACATCGGCGCGAGAATGACCACGCCTACCATCTCGAAACAGGCGGGCAGGAAACAGAGAAGCAGCGCCGAACGACCAGCCTTTTTGAGGTCGGCAAGGTCGAGCTTCAGTCCCGCGCGGATGAGAATTATTATCAGCGCCGCACGCCTTATCTGGGCGGATATGCCGAGTATGCTGCCGTCCAGCAGGTCAAGGGCATACGGTCCGACGATTATTCCCGCGATTATCATGCCGAACAGCGCGGGAAAGCGTATCTTTCGGCAGACCCACCCCATAGCCAGACCGGAAAGCATGATTATCGCAACGCTCATCAACATCGAAAATCCCCCTCTGTCTTCCTCGCTGCATAAATAAAGCAATATCTCCACACAATACCGTTGCGGCAAACGCAAAACTGTCTATCGAAAGCGAGGATTTATCATGTCACCGAAAGAACTGCTCTATGTCGAGGACGCGCTCGGACACTCGCAGGAGATGCACACCTCCTGCACCGACTTCGCGTCGCAGATCACCGACCCGGAACTCAAGACCTTTGTCCAGAATCTCGCGTCGCAGCACCAGAGCTGCTTTACCAAGTTCTACGAGCTTCTGAACAAAAACGCGTAAGGGAGAGACGAAAAATGGAAGATAAGATACTCATGTCCACCATCCTGAACGGCACCAAGGGTCTGTGCGACCTGATGATGCACGGCTCGATAGAGTCGTCCACGCCGGATGTCCACCAGGCGTTCTGCACCGCGCTCGACGACTGCCTGACGATGCAGAACCAGATATACTCTAAGATGAGCGCCAAGGGCTGGTATCCTACCCAGACCGTCGAGAAGACCAAGATCGACTCGGCGATACAGAAGTTTTCGCAGTCCTCGCAGGGCTGAACAAAAGGAGGGACATCCGCTCGGGTGCCCCTCTTTTTTACATATCTATCCCGAAGAACCGCAGTCCGTTGCGGAACGTCTGCTCGGCGAACGCCTCGGCGCTGACACATCTCTCCTCGGCGAGCCGTTCGCAGATGTGGTGCAGGTAGAGCGAGCTGTTCCGCCGTCCGCGCACCGGCTCGGGCGCGAGGTATGGCGAGTCGGTCTCTATCATGATGCGGTCATCGGGCACGGCGACCACCGCCTCGCG
>CAMNWZ010000003.1 GCA_946566645.1 uncultured Clostridia bacterium | reverse complement strand
CACACCTTCCTCTTGGCACTTAATGGTCACGTTGTTTAATTTTCAAGGTGCTGCCCTTCTCGCTGTCATGCCCGAGTATTCGGACATTTCAGTGCCCCGCTCGGCGTTAAGTTCACCCCAGGCGGGAATTATATTATAGCGCGAATAGTTTTCTCTGTCAATACCTTTTTTGAAGTTTTTCAGAAAAAATTTTCGCATCCGCCGACCCCGCGAAACCCCGCAATTTCGGCGAGCTTAGATAGTGTACAACAGGTTCGCGGTTTTGTCAAGCCGATTTTTCGATTTTTTCTAACTTTCCGCAAATGCCGAAATAAAAAACGGACGGCGCACACGGCGTCGCCCGTTTTTTCGCTATGTATCCGATTACTTCGCGCTGAAGGTCTTGCTCGCAAGCTCGCTGCCGTCAGCATTGATATACTGGACAAGCACGGTCGGGTTCGCGATCTTCAGCTCGGTCTTGAGCTGGCTTGCAATGCCCTCGAAGGTAGCCGCCTGCTGATCGAGCGCAGCCTCGAACTGCTCACCCAGCTCGCTATCGATCTGCTCGGCAAAGGTGCAGGTGTAGATAAGCTGCTCGCCCTCGACGCCGATCTCCAGCTTCATGCCCAGCTGCTCATACTGGCTGGTCAGCGTCTGAACCTGTGCCTGGAACTCGTCCGACTCAACATACTTCTTCAGCGCCGACGCGCCGTCCTGTCCTCCGCAGGCTACCAGCGAAAACGCCAGAACAACCGCGAGGAAAAGTGCCGCAAATTTCTTCATTTCCACTCTCTCCTCAAAATAATTATTGTCGAAATCGGTTTAAAGCCGACTTCAAAACCGTGGTTTATTCTAGCACCGCGCATCGACACAGTCAATAGTCAAAATGACGAATTTCAGTGTCGTTTAAGCGAATATGCCCCACAGCAGCGAAGCCAGTCCGGCGATGAGGCAGAGCCAAAGCCCGGGCTGCACCGATCCTATGCTTCCGACCACCATCACCACCGCGAACGCCGCAGCCGCGATGACGAATATCAGCAGTCCGCAAGGGGTCATGCCCTTCGGACGCGTGCCGAACGACGTCACCACCGTCCGCACGCCGAACGCTATCGAGCCGACGGTCATCAGCGCGAGCAGCACGAAGATGGCGGTTATCAGGCTGGACATCGCGCTGAAATCTAGCATAGCGCCGAGCGCGCCGAGGCTTCCGCTCGCGCTTAGTCCCCCGACTATCACGCTGAGCAGCGACATTCCGCTGTACCACGGCAGGAATATCCCTATCGTTATCGCGAGCAGTATCAGTATCGCGCCGAGCGTCTGCGGTTTAAGCCCGCCCTTAGTCTTAGTCATGTTCGGTCTCCCCTGTCAAATTTTGTGCAAAATATTTTCTCAGCGGACGAATATTCGGAAGAGCGTAGATGAGCGGCAGCCCAAGTCCGTAGCACGCGCCGAGCTGACCCGCGCCGACGGTGAGCATGTTCCACGCGAATACTCCCCCGAAGGCGGCGCTCGTGCCCGCCATGCTGTAGGATATCACCGCGCCGACGACCACCGCGTTTATCAGCACCGCCGGCAGCGGCACGAGCACGCGATGCTTCGTCCGAGACGCGATAAGCCCCGCGGCGAGCGTCGCGAGGCTGCCGAACACGATGTCCATCCAGCCGAAGCCGCCGAACAGATTCGCAAACGCACAGCCGACCGCCAGTCCCCACGCCGTATGCGGCATGAAGAAGGGCAGCACACAGAGCGCCTCGCTGAACCGAAACTGCACCGCGCCGAAGCTGAGCGCCGGCACGACAAGCGTGAGCGCCGCGTACACGGCACCGACCATCGCCGCTATGACGATGTCCCTGATCTTCCTGCTATTCATTTTTCATTACCCCTTCTACGCGGAAAAGCAGTCCGCGCCTTTCAAAATTACAGTCGGGCGCCCTACTTCTCATTCGTGACGCCCGACATATTATAGCATATTTTCGTCCGTATGGACAAGTCTTATTTCAGCGTGCTCTTGTCAAACTCGTCGAGGAACTTCTTGGCGGTGTTCGCGACATCCTCTATCGCCGCGTCGCCGAACGGAGTGTCCAGACCGGCGGTCGCGACAAGACCGTCGAAAGTCTCGGTGCCCGCCTTGCGCACGAGCGCCATGTAGCGGTTCCACGCGTCCTTGCGGTCACGCTGGATGCACGCCCAGAACTGGAGCGCCACCGTCTGCGCGAGGCAGTAGTCGATGTAGTAGAACGGACGCTGATAGATGTGCGACTGACGCTGCCAGCCGCGACCCTCGCCGTAGAACGGTATCTCGGCTATCTTCAGCCACGGGCGATAGGTCGCCTCCAGCTTCTTCCACTCCTCATGGCGCTGCGCCGGCGTAAGCTCGGGATGCTCGTACACGATGTGCTGGAAGTGGTCGACCATCGTGCCGTAGGGTATGAAGCATATGGCGTACGCGAGGTGCGAGTAGCGGTACTTGTCCGCGTCCCCTCCGAAGAAGTCCTCCGACCAGCTCTCGGCGAAGAATTCCATCGACATCGAGTGTACCTCGCAGCTCTCGAGCGTCGCGTGGCGGGAAGCCATCGGTTCTATCTCGCGCGCCATGTACGACGCGAACGCGTGACCGCACTCGTGGGTCACCACCTCGACGTCGCCCTGCGTGCCGTTGAAGTTCGCGAACACAAACGGCGCGCCGTACTCCATGAATGTCGCGCAGTGTCCGCCGCCGCCCTTGCCCGGCTTGGACAGCACGTCGAGCAGCTCGTGGTCGTAGAGGAAGTCTATAAACTCTGCGGTCTCGGGGGACAGCTCGTGGTACATCTTGCGTCCCGCGGCGAGTATGTCGTCCGAGCTTCCGCACGGGGTCGCGTTGCCGCTGCGGAAGACCAGTCCCTCGTCGGCAAGCGTCATCGGATAGGGCAGACAAGTGCGCTCGACCTGCTCCTTCTTTATCTGCGCCGCCACCGGAACGAGGTACTTGATAACCGCGTCGCGGAACTTCGCCACATCCTCGGCGGTGTAGCTGTTGCGGCACATGTTGTCGTATCCGAGCGGCAGATAGTTCTTGTAGCCCATCTTCTTCGCCATGCCGTCGCGGACCTTGACCAGCTTGTCGTATATCTCGTCCAGCTCCTCGCCGTGCGAGTTGTACCAGTCGCCCTCAGCCTGCCACGCGGCGCGGCGGAGCTTGTCGTCCGGCGACACCTTGAACGGCGTCATCTGCGGCAGGGTGCGCTTCTCGCCCTCAAAGTCTATCTGCGCCGACGCGATGAGCTTGGAATACTCGTTGACAAGGCGGCTCTCCTCCTGGAGGTCGGCTATTATCTCCGGCTTGAAGCAGCGGCGGCGTATCTCGGCGTTCTTGAACATCAGCTTGCCGAACTCCTTCTCGAAGTCGGCGCGGAACGGCGACGCAAGCAGAGCGTCGGTCCACTCGCTGTTAAGCCCGTTTATCTGCGGCATGGTGTTCGACCAATACTCGCGCTCCTTTGCGTAGTACTCGTCGCGGGTGTCTATCTGATAGCGGTTCATGCAGACAGACGCGGTCGTGCTGACGTGCGCGTCCTCCTTCTCGCGGGCAAGGAACGCGTCGCGCGCCTCATTGTAGGTCTTCGCGTTCTTCAGCGCGGCGAGTGACTTCTCGTGCGCCGCCTTGATCGTCTCGAACTCGATTCGCTCGTAGGGCAGATCCCAGAACTTCTCCATCTTGCAGTCCTCCTTAAATAATAATAGCGATTAAAACTTGAACTCCTCTGTTCCCAGTCCGCCCACCAGCTTGCACTTCGCGCCGGTCAGACGGATGCAGGCGAAGTTCGGATCATCCACCGTGTGCAGCTTTCTAAGAAACGGACTTTCGTCCAGCGCCCACTCCTTGACCTCCGGTCGGTCGTCGATAACGGCGCAGGCGGTTATGCGCATCCACTCGCCGTCCGCGTTGGTGCAGGCTATCTCCACCTTCGGGTTCGCCAGTATCTGCTTTACAACGTCCTTCTGCTTGTCGCTGACAATATACACGCCGCCGTCGAACTCTAACACGCCGCCGAACGGACGCACGCGCGCCTGGTCGCCGTCGGTGGTGGCTATGTAGAAAACTCCCGCGTCGCGCAGGAAATCAGCCGCCTTGTTCATCGTATCCCTCCCCATTTTATGCTATATTGATTATACTACCGTATTTCGAAAAATGCAAGTCCCCACTGTGCTTTCTTGCGTATTCGCCCTGCTTGACTTGCCGTCTCTCCCCTGTTATACTTGTCACATGCCGCAAAAAAGGGGGAACGGACATGAAATTTGACGGCGACGTCCGCGTGATACGCGAGCACATAAAAACCAAGCGAATACTTGTCACAAGCGACATCCACGGCGACCTGGACGGCTTTAGGGCGCTGCTTGAAAAGATGGAGTACACGCCGCAGGTCGACACGCTCGTCATCATCGGCGACCTGGTGCAGAAGGGCACGCAGAACCTCGGCACCGTCCGCTGCATAATGGAGCTTGTAAAGTCGCAGAACGTGTTTGTCCTCATGGGCAACAACGACCTCTTCACGCTGGAAGGAAACGACGAGGAAATATTCAACCACTTCAAACGCCACTTCGGGCGCACCGTACTCTACGAATCGGCGGTCGCGCTCGGGCTTCCGCTGCCCGAAACCGTCGAGGAGGCGCACGCCGTCCGCGAGCAGGCGGAGCGGGCATTTGCCGCCGAGTTCGACTTTCTGCGCTCGCTGCCGCACATACTCGAGACCGACAAGTTCCTCTTTGCCCACGCCGGACTTGCCGACGAAAGCCTCGAGCATCAGGACCTCGAATACGTCCTCGCCACGCCGCGCTTTCACGAGACGGCGGAGCACAGATTCTCGAAGCTGCTGCTCGTCGGGCACTGGCCGTCCTCCAACTACCGCGCCGACTCGCTGAACTACGCTCCGCTCTACAACGCGGAGTGCAACACGCTCTCGATAGACGGCGGCACGAATCTCAAGGACTTCGGGCAGCTCAACGGCGTGATACTCGATAACGAGACCGGCGAGTGGACATGGGTCTGCGTGGACAACTTCCCAAAGCTGCGCGCGCCACATGCGCAGGCTCCCCACGGCGGAACAGCCATCACTTGGCCGGAAAACGCCGTTGAGCTTATCGAGCGCGGAGACGAGTTCTCCCTCTGCCGCGCGCTGAAAAACGGTGCCGAGATGGACATCCCGAACGGATTTCTGTACGAGGACGAACATGGACTCTGCAGCGTCGATATCACCGACGCAAGACTCGGCGTGCGCGAGGGCGAAACGCTCAGCGTCCTGCGCGAGTTCGGCGACCGCATCCTCGTCAAAAACGACCGTGCCGAAGCGGGATTTTATTTCAAATAAAGGAGAAAAACATATGGACATCTGGGAAAAGCTATACGAATCAGCGTGAAAGGAGTACCATCCGACCGACGTCACGCCCTATTGGTGGGGCTGGCGCCGCTATCGAGAGGCTGGTCTTATCGACTGAACACCCAAAAAATCACAAACAAAAACCGACGGTCTTTCGACCGCCGGTTTTTGTTATTGTAGCCTTGTGTTTCCTTGTCACGGTTCGGTTGGACACATTGTGTCTACCTCACCGCTTCTCGCCATCCAGCCCCGGATAGCGCGAACGCTCCTTGTAGCTGGTGTGCAGCAGCTCGTGAGCCAGATGGCTTCCCGGCTCGCCGAGGAACTCCGCGTACACCTTCTTCATCAGCGGGCTCTCGTGGCTCTTGCGCAGCGCCATCGAAGCATCCTGCGAGTATAGCGCCTTTGCACGCTCGGCACGCAGGTCGACGAAGTTGCGGATGTTGCCCGGCTGTATCGGCTGACCGCCGCCGTTGACGCATCCGCCCGGGCAGCCCATTATCTCGATGAAGTGGTAGTTCGCCTCGCCGCGCTTGACACGCTCGAGCAGCTCCTTGGCGTTGGCGAGACCGCTCGCGACCGCGACGCGCACCTTCATGCCCGCCACGTCGTACTCCGCCTCCTTGATGCCCGCGATGCCGCGAACCTCGGTGAAGTCGAGCTTGGGCAGTTCCTTGCCTGTCAGCTTCTCAACGACGGTGCGGAGAGCAGCCTCCATAACGCCGCCGGTCGCGCCGAAGATGACACCCGCGCCGGTGAAGTCGCCGAACGCCGGATCAAATGTCTCGTCGGGCAGACGGTTGAAGTTCATGCCCGCCTTGCGGATCATCTTCGCAAGCTCGCGGGTGGTGATGGTGGCGTCGATGTCCCACAGACCGTCGACCGCCGCCTGATCCTCACGGCGAACCTCGTACTTCTTCGCGGTGCAGGGCATGGCGGTGACAACAAAGATGTCCTTCGGGTCGATGCCCGCCTGCTTTGCGTAGTAGCTCTTCATCATCGCGCCGAACATCTGCTGAGGCGACTTGCAGCTCGACAGGTTCGGGATGAACTCGGGGTAGTACTGCTCGCAGAAGCGGATCCAGCCCGGCGAGCAGGAGGTGATCATCGGCAGCACGCCGCCGTTCTGGACGCGCTCGATGAACTCGTTGCCCTCCTCCATGATGGTGAGGTCGGCGGCGGCGTTGACGTCGAACACGCCGTCGAAACCGAGGCGGCGCAGCGCCGCGCACATCTTGCCCTCGACGTTGGTGCCTATCTCATATCCGAACTCCTCGCCCAGCGCCGCACGGACAGCCGGAGCGGTTCCGACGACGACGTGCTTGGTCGGATCGGCGAGCGCCGCCCAGACCTTGTCGGTGTCGTCCACCTCGGTCAGAGCGCCGGTCGGGCAGACAGCAATGCACTGTCCGCAGCTCACGCAGCCGACTTCGCCCAGTCCGCGGTCGAAAGCCGAGCCGATGTGGGTCGCAAATCCGCGCTCGCTCGCGCCGATGACCGCCACCCACAGCGGATAGCGGCAGACCGCCCTGCAGCGACGGCCGAGCACGCACTTGGAGTTGTCGCGGATGAGGTGAGCGGTCGAGCACTCTATCTGCGGCTCGAGGCTCTTCGGATCGCCGAAGCGAACCTCGTCGACACCGTACTCCCGCGCCAGCTTCTGAAGCTCGCAGTTCTGGTTGCGCGAGCAGGTCAGGCACTCCATGCGATGGTTGGAGAGTATCAGCTCGAGGGTCATCTTGCGAGCCTCGAACGCCTTCTGCGAGTTGGTGTTGATCTCCATGCCCTCGGCGACCGGATAGACGCAGGCGGCGACAAGTCCGCGGGCGCCGCTGACCTCGGTCATGCACATGCGGCAGGCACCGATGGCGTTGATCTCCTTCATGTAGCAGAGGGTCGGTATATCCACACCGGCGGCATTTGCCGCCTCGAGCACGGTCGAGCCGGCGGGCACCGAAACCGGTATGCCGTTCACTTTAACATTAACCATATCCATTTCCTTGCCTCCCTCCGATTACGCCTTGACGATGGCGCCAAAGCTGCAGTTTTCGATACAGGCGCCGCACTTGATGCACTTGGTCACGTCGATGACGTGCGGCTGGCGGACTTCGCCCGAGATAGCGCCGACCGGGCAGTTGCGCGCGCACTTGGTGCAGCCCTTGCACTTGTCCGCCTCGATGTGGAAGTTGAGCAGCGCCTTGCAGACGCCCGCCGGGCACTTCTTGTCCACAACGTGGGCAACATACTCGTCGCGGAAGTGCTTGAGGGTGGACAGCACCGGGTTCGGCGCGGTCTGACCGAGTCCGCAGAGCGAGTTTGCCTTGACGTGCTCGCAGAGCTCCTCAAGGCGGTCAATGTCCTCGAGAGTGCCCTGACCGGACGTTATCTTGTTCAGTATCTCGAGCATGCGGCGGGTGCCGATGCGGCAGGGCGCGCACTTTCCGCAGCTCTCGTCAACGGTGAACTCGAGGAAGAACTTGGCGATATCCACCATGCAGTTGTCCTCGTCCATGACGATAAGTCCGCCCGAGCCGACTATCGAACCGATGGCAGCCATCGACTCGTAGTCGAGCGGGGTGTCGATGAGGCTCGCGGGAATGCAGCCGCCGGACGGGCCGCCGGTCTGCGCCGCCTTGAACTTCTTGCCGTTCGGGCAGCCGCCGCCGATCTCCTCGATGACCTCGCGGAGCGTGGTGCCCATCGGGATCTCGACGAGTCCGGTGTTGGCTATCTTTCCGCCGAGCGCGAAGACCTTGGTGCCCTTCGACTTCTCGGTGCCCATCGCGGCAAACGCCTCGGCGCCGTGGTTGATTATCCACGGAATGTTGGCGTAAGTCTCGACGTTGTTGTTGTTAGTCGGCTTGCCGAACAGACCCTTGTTCGCCGGGAACGGCGGACGCGGACGCGGCTCGCCGCGATGACCCTCTATCGAGGTGATGAGGGCGGTCTCCTCGCCGCAGACGAACGCGCCCGCGCCGAGACGTATCTCGATGTCAAAGTCGAATCCGGTGTCGAATATGTTCTTGCCGAGGAAGCCGTACTCGCGCGCCTGGTCGATGGCGACCTGGAGACGCTTAACGGCTATCGGGTACTCCGCGCGGACATACACATAGCCCTGATGCGAGCCGATGGCGTATCCGGCGATAGTCATCGCCTCGATAACGCTGTGCGGGTCGCCCTCGAGTATCGAGCGATCCATGAACGCGCCCGGGTCGCCCTCGTCGGCGTTGCAGGTTATGTACTTGACCGGATCCTTCTCAGCCGAGGCAAACTGCCACTTGCGGCCGGTCGGGAAGCCCGCGCCGCCGCGTCCGCGCAGTCCGCTGGCGGAGACGATGTCGATGATCTCCTGAGGAGTCTTCTCGGTCAGGCAGGTCGCGAGCGCCTGATATCCGTCATAGGCTATGTACTCGTCGATCTCCTCCGGATTGATAACGCCGCAGTTGCGAAGCGCTATACGCTTCTGCTTGCGGTAGAAATCGGTGTCGTTGAGCGACGCGTGAGCCTCGCCCTTGTGCTCCGCGCCCTCGTGATAGAGCAGGCGCTGCACGACGCGTCCTTTGAGGATGTGCTCCTCGACTATCTCTTTGACATCCGGAACGGTGACCATCGAATAGAAGGCTCCCTCCGGATAGACAACGACTATCGGGCCGAGCGCGCACAGACCGAAGCAGCCGGTCTGGACGACCTTGACCTCGTCCTGAAGTCCGTTGTTCTCGAGCTGACGCTCAAACTCCTCGCGGATCTCCGGGCTCTTGGAAGAAGTGCAGCCGGTGCCTCCGCAGACAAGTATGTGTGCTCTTGCAAAAGTCATCACTGTACCTCCCTTATTACTCCGCGGCGCTGATGGTCATTTCTTCGACAACGCGGTGATTGACCAGGTGCTCCGAGACCATCTTGCGCGCTTTTTCGGCATCCATGTGAACGTAGGTCGTCTTCTCCTTGCCCGGCTCGAAGACCTCGACGATCGGCTCGAGACGGCAAACGCCGATGCAGCCGGTCTGGCTGACCTTGACGTTTGTGAGGTTGCGCTTGCCCACCTCGTCGACGATGGCGGCGAGGACCGGACGCGCACCGGCGGCGATGCCGCAGGTCGCCATTCCGACAACGACGCGGATCGAGTCGTCGCTGTCGACGCGCATGTTCATCTGACCCTGCATCTTTTCGCGAATTGCCTTCAGCTCGGCTATGCTCTTTGCCATAAGAATCTATACCTCCATAATTCAGAGTATTGGTTACTTGTATTCTATCTCCGCCTCGTTTTCCGCGAGAAACTCGCCAAGCCAGACGAGTATCTCCGGCTCTCCGACCGAAATTCCTCCGAGTTCCTCTCGAACCTCGGGAATCGAGAGCGTAAACTCCCCCGCGTCGGTGCGGCGGCGATAGATAAAGTCGATCTCCGGGCTTCCCTGTATCAGCGTTATCATGCTTCCGCTCAGGTCTCCGAGCGGCGGCATGTCTATGTTCGAGCGCTTAAACCACGCCTTTGTGCGGGTACCCTTGCCCACTTCGCTCTCGATTTCAAATCCGCCCTCCGCCTGCTCCGCTTCCATCTTGAGAAGGGGCAGCCCAAGCCCGACGCGCCTTGTCGTGCGGGTGGTGGTGAACGGGTCGGTGACCGACGCCAGGAACTCGGGGCTCATGCCGCAGCCGTTGTCGCGTATCTCGAGCGAGACGACATCCTCCTTCTTCAGGTCAAATACGTCTATCTCGACGCGGGTCGCTCCGGCGCGGACCGAGTTTTCCGCTATGTCCAGCAGATTCAGGGATAGCTCCTTCATCTTGCTTAGTGCTGATACTTTGCGAGGATGCCGGGAACGTCGGCGGCGACCAGACGTCCGTAGACCTCGTCGTTGATGGTCATGACCGGCGCAAGTCCGCAGGCGCCGACGCAGCGAGTCGCGTCGACCGAGAACAGTCCGTCGGCGGTTATCGAGCCCGCCTCGCAGCCAAGCGTCTCAACGACCTTCGCGAGAACGTCGCCCGAGCCCTTGACGTAGCAGGCGGTGCCGAGGCATACGCTGACGCGGGTCTGTCCCTTCGGGTTGAGGGCAAACTGCGCGTAGAAGGTGGAGATACCGTAGATCTCGGTCAGCGGTATTCCGGTCTCCTCCGCTATCATCACCTGGACTTCTTCGGGCAGATAGCCGTAGATCTCCTGCGCCTTCTGCAAAATCGGCATGGTCGAACCCTTTTCATTCTTGGTTTCCGCGATGAACTTCCTCAGCTCCGCTTCCTGCTCGGGCGTGCCTTTGAAAGCCACCTTGGTCTTCATATTGGGCATTGAAAAACCTCCTCCATTCCTCAAGTCAGAGCAGGTCATACCCTGCCCCTCTTATGGTGCTGACAAAATTATATCACAGTCGTTTCGACTTTTCCATAGGTTTTTTGATGAAATGTGTGGAAAATTTGATTAAACTTCGAGCCGACCGCTCAGACTGCCCCTCCGCACCGCCTCTATCACCGCCTTCGCGGTGCGCTCGTCCGCCTCCAGCTCGAACTCGGCGTCGGGCAGAGCGTCCAGCTGATGCGCGTCCGAGTCGGTGATAAACGCCATTCCGCGCAGGTCGCTGTGCAGCTCGGCGAGCGCCGCCTTGTCCCCCCTCCTGGTTATCTCCACCGCCGGAAATCCCCAGCGCTTGTCGAAAAATCCGAGGTTCGCGAGCACCGAAAAGCTGTCCTTGTCAACGTGCGCGGGTATCGCCACGCCGCCGTAGCCCTCGACGAGCGACGGCACCTGCTCGACCGATATGCTCGTCGCGCTTATCAGCAGCCTGTCCTCGATACCTAATATATTGTCGTTTGCGTCCATTATGAACTGATTTCCGAAAAATTCGGGTCGGTTTTGCACGTCGGCGAGCTTCGAGTGGACGTACTCGCCAAACTCCTCCGCCGCCTTCAGCTCGGGCAACAGGCAGAGTATGTGCGACTCCTCGTCGGTGGTAAGCTCCATCGCGGGCACGAACACAAGTCCATACTCCTCGGCAGCCTCCGCCGCCGCGCGACAGTTCTTCGTCGACCCGTGGTCGCTCACCGCAAACACATCGAGCCCCGCAAGCATCGCCATGCCGGCGATATTCGCGGGGGTCATGTCGTCCGAGCCGCACGGGCTCAGACAGCTGTGTATGTGCAGGTCGTATTTGAGCTTCATCACACGCCCGCCGCATCGTGGACGCGCCACGCGAGCTCGTGACTGCCCATCGGACTGCGGAACACCGCCGCCGCGATGGTGTCAAACTTCTTCGCGAGCGGCTCGTCCGGCTCCACGCCCTCGGCGAGTATCACGCACGCGACATCGGCAAGCTCCGCCACCGCCGCGACGTTGACGTTGGACATTATCGTCATCCAGCAGTCGCCGCTCTTAGCGCGTCCCATCACCCAGCTCAGCAGGTCGCCGACATATCCGCCGGTTATCTCGCGGTCGGGTTCGTCGCCCATGCTCAGCACCTCGAGGCCGAGCGTCTCGGCAAGCTGTTTTACCGTCATTACAGCGTCTCCTTTCTCCCCTTGTCGCCCTCCTTGCGGAAGGGAGGCGGCAGATATGCCTCGGCGTTCTGCGCGCCGGTCAGATACTGCATCTTCTCGTGGATGTGGAATATGCAGTCCTCCTCCGACGCGAATCCGAGCACCACGTCCTCCGCCAGCGCGCGGCAGCTCGGAGCGCCGCAGCTTCCGCAGTCGAGACCGGGCAGCTCTTTGGTCAGCTTCTCTATCCGCTGATACTTCTCCATCGCCACCGCGCGGTCGTCGTCCAGCTGCCACACGTCCAGACGCTCGTGCAGGCGGTCGGACACGGCGAGCTTTTCGGTCTCCTCGTCGGCGCGGTTGCGGCTCACCGGAAGGTAGCGCATCAGGTGGTTTATCCGTGTCTTCGCGACATACGCGTTCTCCACCGTCAGGCACCCGCCGACGCAGCCCTGCGTGCAGGCGTTCAGCTCGAGGAAGCTCACCTCCGGCAGCATGCCGTCCTCCACGTCCTCGAGTATCTTGATTATGTTGTCTATGCCGTCCACCGCGAGGTGTCCCTCGTCGAGCAGCGCGGCAGCCTCTCCTCCCGAGCGTGACCAGCCGATGCCGACTATGCCGCTCGAACTGAGCTGCTCATAGTCGTCCTCCACCGTCTTCATCGCGGGAAGCAGGCGCTTGTACACCTCCGACATCGAGATGGCGCCGTCTATCACTCCGTCCGACTCGTGCGCGGTCGTGACCTTGGCGGCGCAGGGCGTGATGAAGAACACGCCTATCTCGTCCGGCTTGAGCCCCGTCTTTTCGACCGCCTCTTTCCGCGCGGTAGCCGCCGCCAGCTCGACCGGCTGCGCCTGCTCGGCAATGTTCGGTATCAGGTCGGGAAAGCGCAGGCGGATAAGGCGCACCACCGCCGGGCACGCCGAGGATATGTACGGTCGCGGCAGATTCCCGCGCGCCATCCGCTTTCTGGTCACGTCGGATATCTGCTCGGCGGCGCGGCTGACCTCGTACACGTCGTCAAAGCCTATCTTCTTCAGCGCCGCGAGCACGATGTTCACGTCGTCCAGGTTGTGGAACTGGCCGTAAAGCGACGGCGCGGGCAGTGCCACCGTATACTTGAACGCGTTTATGCTTTCAAACGGATCGGTCTCCGCCTTCTTCGCCTTGTGCGGGCAGTAGCGTATGCAGTTGCCGCAGTCGATGCAGCGCTCGGCAAGGATATGCGCCCGCCCGTTGCGAACGCGTATCGCCTCGGTCGGACAGTGCTTCATGCAGGTAGTGCAGCCCATGCACTTGCTCTTGTCGAGCATGACCGAATTAAGCGGGATGTTCTCCCCCTTTTGCATTTACTATCCCTCTTTTCGGCGGGAAAGGTTTTATCCTGCGGGACGTATCTTCATCGTCACCGTCGTTCCCTCCCCGACAGTACTTTCAATGGCTATCTCGTCAGAGTAGCGCTTCATGTTAGGCAGACCCATGCCCGCGCCGAAGCCCAACTCGCGGACGGTCTGCGACGCGGTCGACCAGCCCTCCTGCATTGCCTGTTCCACGTCGGGTATCCCCGGACCGTGGTCGACAAGCACGATGACTATCTCGTTCTCATCCACTTCGACATCCGCCACGCCGCCGCCGCCGTGTATCACGAGGTTTATCTCGCCCTCGTACATGCATATCGCGACCCGCCGCATGGTGTCCGAGTCAAAGCCCAGACGCCGAAGCACGCGCTTGACGTCGGTCGATGCTTCTCCGGCGGAGGTGAAGTCCTCGCCGTCCACGTCGTAGTGAAGTTTCAGTTTCTCCATGTCAGCTGTTCCCGACAAGTCCGGCGGAGTAGAGCTTTCCGCACGCGACAAACATGCGCTGGGCGGTGGTCATCATCACGATGTCGCGCTGACGCGCAAGCTCCACCACCGACTGCTCCGGCTCCTTGCCGCGCACGAACACGATGCAGCGCATGTCCATCATGTCCGCCGTGCGAACCACCTGCGGGTTCATCAGTCCGGTCAGCAGCACCGACTGCTCCTTTACAAACGCCAGAACGTCGCTCATCAGGTCGCTGCCGCACGCCGACTTCACCTCGGTGTCCAGCAGGTCTTCGCCGCAGAGCACCTTGGCTTCGAGTATGTCCTTTATCTCTCTTATAAGCATCGGTCATCCGTCCTTCTCCCCGTCTGTTGGGGGCAGAGTAGCGCAATGTGCGCCTGTGTACGCATTGATTATACCAAATCAGGCGGGTTTTCGCAAGAAGATTTTCGTGGAAAACCAACAAATCGCCCAGCCGATATTTTTCACTTGCCGACTCGCCGAAAAGCGTGTATAATGGGTACACAACAAATCCGGGAGGTTTTCGCATGAAAGCGTTGAAGATCATCGGTCAGGTGCTGCTCGGACTGGGCGCGATAGTCGGCATCGTCGCGGTCGTGTTCCGCTACACCAGCCTGCTTAACGAGCCGTATATGTCGCTCAAGAACTACATATCCCCGCCCACTCCGCGCGACTGCGACACCGAGATAGGCGAGTAAAAAATGCCGATAAAGGTAGCTGCCGACCTGCCCGCGCTGAAAAATCTCGAGCGGGAGAACATATTCGTCATGCACGCACGGCGAGCGGAGGAACAGGACATCCGCCCGCTGCGGCTTTTGCTGCTCAATTTAATGCCCACAAAGCTGGAGACCGAGACGCAGATACTGCGCTGCCTGTCGAACACGCCGCTCCAGCTCGAGCTCGACCTGCTCCAGACGTCGAGCTACAAGGCGACCCACGTCCCGGAGGAGCACCTGCTCGACTTCTACATGACCTTTGACGAGATAGAGCACCTGCGCTACGACGGCATGATAATCACCGGCGCGCCGGTCGAGCATCTCGAGTTCAAGAAGGTCGCCTACTGGAAAGAGCTCTGCCGCATAATGGACTGGAGCCGCGAGAACGTGTTCAGCACGCTGCACATCTGCTGGGGCGCGCAGGCGGGTCTCTACCACCACTACGGCGTGAAAAAGTACCCGCTCGAAGCGAAGAAATTCGGCATATTCGAGCACACCGTCGTCGCTCCGAACTCACCGCTCATGCGCGGATTCGACGCGAAGTTCCTCGCCCCGCACTCCCGCCACACCGAGGTGCGCATCGAGGACGTCGCGCGCGTGCCCTCGCTTGAGATACTCGCAACCGGCGAGAAGTCGGGGCTGTACATCGCCGCCACGCGCGACCGCCGTCAGCTCTTTGTCACCGGACACTGCGAATACGACGCGGACACCCTGTCTCGCGAATACTTCCGCGACGTGGACAAGGGACTGCCCATCGCCGTCCCCGAGAACTACTTCCCAAACGACGACCCGTCGCTTGAGCCGCCGCTCACCTGGCGCGCACACGCTATGCTGCTCTACTCCAATTGGCTGAACGACGTCTATCAGCAGACACCGTACGACCTAAACGACCTGTGAAATCAGGTCGTTTTTCGCAAAAAGGAGGACAAAAATGGACATTTTCGAGAGGATAGACAGCGCAAAGGTGCTGCCGGTCGCGGTCATCGACGACGCGGGCAAGGCGGTAATGCTCGTCGACGCGCTCGCCCGCGGAGGCATCACCGCAATCGAGGTCACCTTCCGCACCGACGCGGCGGCGGAGGCGATTCGTCTCATCCGCAAAAAGCGCCCTGACATCCTCGTCGGCGCGGGCACGGTGCTGAACTCCGAGCAGGTGCGGGCGGCGGCGAACGCGGGAGCGCAGTTCCTCGTCGCGCCGGGGCTGAACCCCGACACCGTCAGCGCGGCGGCGGAGGTCGGGCTGCCGTTCATCCCGGGCGTGCTCACCCCGAGCGAGGTCGAACGCGCGATGAACCTGGGTCTCAGCCGTGTGAAGTTCTTCCCGGCGGAGGCGGGCGGCGGGGTCGCGATGCTGAAGGCGATGTCCTCCCCCTACCGCGCGATGAAGTTCATGCCCACCGGCGGGATAAACGCGAAAAACCTGCTCGACTACCTGTCGCTCGACTGCGTGTTCGCCTGCGGGTTGAGTTCGGTCTGTGAGCGCTCACTGATAAACGACGGCGCGTTCGGCGACATCGAACGGCGCGCAAAACAGATTACTTCGGCGCTTGAGCCGCTGAATAGGAGGTAAAACTGGTGAAAATCGTAACTTTCGGCGAGATAATGCTCCGACTTCGACCGGAGGGCTTCCTCCGATTCGCTCAGGCGGACAAGTTCGAGGCGACCTTCGGCGGAGCGGAGGCGAACGTCGCGGTCAACCTCGCGCAGCTCGGCTGTGATACGGCATTTGTGAGCAAACTGCCCGCCCACGCGATAGGCGAGATGGCGGTCGCGTCGCTTCGCAAATACGGTGTGGATGTTACCGAAATCCTGCGCGGCGGGGAGAGAGTGGGCATCTATTTCATCGAAAAGGGCATGGACGCGCGAGCGAGCGTCTGCGTCTACGACCGCGCTCACTCGTCAATATCCACCGCCGACCCGAGCGAGTTCGACTGGGACGCGATACTCGACGGCGCGGACGCGTTCTTCTTCACCGGCATCACTCCCGCGCTCGGAGGAAACATGGTAGAAGCGTGCAAAAACGCGTGCAAATCCGCCAAAAAGAAGGGCATTTCGGTCTGCTGCGATACCAATTTCCGCGCGGCGCTCTGGTCGCTTTCCGACGCGTCAAAGACGATGTCCGAGCTGCTCCCCCTCTGCGACCTGGTCATCTCCAACGCGGGGCTTGCCAACGATATGTTCGCGCTCGGCGTCCCCTCCAACGGCGAGCTGCTTGACGAAGACGGACTGCGCGCGGTCGGCGAGAAACTGCGCGAGCGCTTCGGCTGCAAGGCTGTCGCCCTCACACAGCGCGAGACGATAAGCTCGAACCGTCACCGATTCTCCGGCGCTCTGCTCGTCGGCGGCGACTTCGCCTGCTCGCGCGTCCACGACATTGACATCGTCGATCGGGTGGGCAGCGGGGACGCGTTCGCGGCGGGCGCGATACTCGCCGTTTCGGAGGGCATGAGCGCGGCGGAAGGCGTCGAATTTGCGGTCGCCGCGAGCGTTCTGGGACACAGCATCGAGGGCGACGTGAATCTTTCGAGCCGCGCGGAGATAGAAAAGCTCGCTCGCGGCGGAGACAGCAGAATAGTTCGATAAAGTTGCAAAAGGAGGCATTATTATGAAACTCGGCTTTCGTTGGTATGGAGAAAGTGACCCTGTTTCCCTCGACAGCATCCGTCAGATACCGAACATGCGGAGCGTCGTGTCGGCGGTGTACGACGTGCCGCCCGGCGAGATCTGGCCGCTCGAGAGCATCGAACGCGTGAAGCTCGCCTGCGAGAAGGCGGGTCTGGTGTTCGACGTCGTCGAGTCGATACCGGTGCACGAGGAGATAAAGCTCGGCGGCAAAAACGCGTCCAAATTGATTGATAACTACAAGGAAAACATACGGCGCGTGGCGAAATTCGGCATAAAATGCGTCACTTACAACTTTATGCCGGTCTTTGACTGGACGCGCACCAGCCTCGATCACCGCCACCCCGACGGCTCGACCTCGCTGGTGCTCTACCCCGACGAGCTTGCGGGGCTTGACCCGCAGCACGACGACATCTCGCTGCCCGGATGGGACGCGAGCTATTCGCAGAGCGAGGTGCGCCGCCTGCTCGACGCGTACGGCGAACTCGGCGAGAGTGGTCTGTGGCAGAACCTCGAACACTTCCTGCGCGAGATAGTACCCACCGCGGAGGAGTGCGGCGTGCGGCTCGCGATACACCCCGACGACCCGCCCTATTCGATTTTCGGACTGCCGCGAATCGTGCGCGACGAGGCGGCGCTCGACCGACTGCTCGGCGTGGTCGACTCGCCCGCAAACTCGCTCTGCCTCTGCACCGGAAGCCTCGGCTGCGTTCCGACCAACAATGTTCCGAAGCTCGCCGAAAAATACGCAAAACGCGACAGAATAGCGTTCGTCCATCTCCGAAACGTCCAGATTCTGCCGAACGGCGGATTTGAGGAGCGCGCGCACCTGTCCGACGCGGGCAGCCTCGATATGTTCGCCATCGTCAAAGCGTTGGTTGACAATGGTTTCGACGGCTACGTCCGCCCTGACCACGGTCGAATGATTTGGGGCGAGACCGGTCGCGCGGGCTACGGACTGTTCGACCGCGCGCTCGGAGCGGCGTACATCAACGGGCTGTTTGAAGCCTGCGAAAAGATGCACTGATTGGAGGCAAATCATGGAAAAGAATGTACTTTCTACCGACCTCAGCGGCAAGGTGGCGGTCGTCACCGGAGCGGGCGGAGTGCTCTGCTCGCGGTTCTCGAAGGTTCTCGCCCGCGCGGGAGCCGCGGTCGCGCTGCTCGACCTCGACCTCGACGCGGCACAGGCGGTCGCGGACGAGATAACTTCGGAAGGCGGGCGTGCCATCGCCATACGCTGCAACGTCCTCGACCGCGTCGAATGTGACACCGCGGCGGCTGCCGTGCTCGGCGCGCTCGGTCGGTGCGACATTCTCGTCAACGGCGCGGGCGGCAACAATCCCGCGGCAACGACCGACGGCGAATACTACGAGCCGGACGCCGACACCAAGACCTTCTTCGACCTCGACCCGGAAAAGGTCGGCTTCGTCTTCGACCTCAACTTTCTGGGTACTCTCATCCCGACGCAGGCGTTCGCGCAGCAGATGGTCGACCGCGAGGGTTGCTGCATCCTCAACGTCGCTAGCATGAACGCATACCGCCCGCTGACCAAGATTCCCGCCTACTCGGGCGCGAAGGCTGCCGTCAAGAACTTCACCGAGTGGCTCGCCGTCCACTTCAGCCGCGCCGGAATACGCGTCAACGCGGTCGCGCCCGGCTTCTTCTCCACCAAGCAGAACGCCGCGCTGCTCTGGAACGACGACGGCACTCCCACCGCGCGCACCGGCAAAATACTCGCCGCGACGCCGATGGGTCGGTTTGGAAAGCCGGAGGAGCTGGACGGTGCGCTGCTCTTTCTCGTGGACAACGACGCGGCGGGATTCATCACCGGCGTGACCCTTCCGGTCGACGGCGGATTCAACGCCTACTCGGGCGTGTGATTCGATAGAAACGCATCAAAAAAGAGGGGCGCTTGCCCCTCTTTTTCGTTTTATCGTCATTTCTTGATACGGTTCAGCTGAGCTTCGAGCAGCTCAAGCCCGCCGTCGGGCAGTCCGCCCACGAATCCGAGATTCTGCTCGAGCGACATGCTGCGTGCCATCTCCGCCATGCCGCCCGCCGACTCTCCCGCCATGCCGGGCAGCAGCTCGGAAATTATCGCGCGGCACTCATTGTTTGCGAGCAGCGTCTTCATGCTGTCCTTGACCGAGTAGTGCTCGTCGGACTGCGCGGGTGTCGCGCGCTCGCCCGACAGTTTGCCCTCAAACCAGTTTCGAACGCCCATAGCCGCCGCCTTCCGCGCGTCCGCCATCGGGTTTGCGGGCACGGTGTAGCAGGACGGCTCGCTTGCGACCTTCTCCACCGACAGCGTGTCGCAAAGCCCGCCCGCGACCAGCTTTATCACGTTCATGCCTTCGGTAAGCGGCACGCCCTCGAACACCTTCACCTTCGCGCCGTCGGTCGAGCCGAAGCGCTTCCCGTTGACAAACATCTCGGCATTCGGCTGATTGGTGCAGACCATCACGCGGGTAGTCTCACCGCTCCGACAGGCGTACCGCTTGCCGCAGAGATGCACGAACGGCTCGCGCGACCAGTGCGCCTTGCAGACGTAGAACGAGTCCTTGCGGACGCGGCGGTCGACGGTGACAAGCCCCTTGTTGTTGCGTCCCTTGACCCCGCCCTCGTCGCGCGCCGAGCAGCCGAAGTCGAACATATTCCACACATGGCTCGACCACACCCACGGACGCGCGTCGAGCACGTCGCACATATGCGCGTGGTAGAGCGCCTGATACTCCTCCGAGTAGTCGCTGACCGACGGGTGCTCGTTGTGATAGCTGACGATGCCCTCCGCGCCGTACTCGCTCAAGCCCACCGCGCGGTCGGGGTGCTCGGCGTGGTATCTGTCCAGCCACGGTCCGTTGTCCTCCATGCTTCCGGTGTACCAGCCGAAGTAGTGGTTGTACGACTCGACATCGGGTATGTCGTGCAGCGGATGATCGCCCGGCGTCGCGCCGATGTGCGCCATCGTGGTGAGGCGCGTTTTGTCGAGCGACTTCACAAGCTCGTTCAGTTCGCGGTGGTTCTCCACCATGCGCGGACGGTCGGCGCCGCCCATCGTTATTTCGTTTGAAAGTCCCCAGAAGCATATCGACGGATGATTGTAGTTCTGGATGACAAGTTCCTTCATCATCTCCATCGCGACCGCGTGCGCGTTCGGGTCGTCCGCCTGCACGCTGATGTACGGTATCTCCGCCCAGACGACCAGTCCGTACTCGTCGCAAAGATCGTAGAACTCCTGCGGGTGCTGATAGTGCGCGCATCGCACCGTGTTCGCGCCCAGCTCTCGGATAAGCTCCGCGTCCTCGACCAGATCCTCCCTGCTCACCGCCGTGCCCTTGTACAGCCGGTCGCCGTGCTTCGCGACGCCGCGCAGGACGGTCGGTTTGCCGTTGAGTATGAACCCCTTCTGCGGGTCGACCGCAAAGTCGCGCACGCCGAATCGCACGCTCACCTCGTCGAGCGGCTCGTTGTGCACCATCAGCCGCGCGCGAGCGGTGTAGAGGTAGGGGTCGTCGGTCGACCAGCGGTGCGCGCCGTCGAGATGCACCGCCGCCGACACGCTCTCGCCCGCGGGACGCCATACCTCGCCGAGCGGCGCGCCGTCCGCGTCGAACACCTCAAAGCAGACGCTCGCCTCGTCGGAGCAGCCCTCGATCCATGCCGAAATCTCGATGTCCGCGCCGTCGCCCGACGGTTTAGGCGTGACCGACACTCCGTCGCTTCCGTAGCATCCGAGCGCGAAGTGGCAGGACGGCACGCGGATGAGCTTCACGCCGCGCGTCAGTCCGCCGTAGAAGGTGAAGTCCGCCATCTGCGGGTAGATGTCTCCGAACGCGCTGTTGTCCACCCGAATTTGCAGCAGGTTTTCGCCGTTTTCGTGCAGAAAATCGGTTATGTCCGCGCGAAATCTCGCGTATCCGCCCTTGTGCTCGCACACCTTCGTGCCGTTCACAAACACCTCTCCGAGCAGCGACGCCGCACCGACCTCGACGAACACCCGCTCGTCGGTTAAGCGCTCGGCAGGCAGCTCTATCGGTCGGATGTACCACGTCGAGCCGCGCCACGGCTTGCTTCCGTCCATGCCGTCCACCGCGTTGAAGCTGTGCGGCAGGTCGACCTTTGCGAAGCTTCCGTCAACCGTCGGCGGGGTGGGCGACGCGTCCTTTTTGAAGCTCCATCCGTCGTTTATCGTAATGATATTGCGCATAGTCTCCTCCTTAAATTCAGAATTCTTCCGATATCATCCTACCACCTTTTCGCGCGGATTACAAGCGCGAATCGGCTTGAATTGCGGCGGTTTGGGTGCTATAATATTCCCGCATCCACATTTGCACGCGCGAAAGGAGTCCCCATGAAACGAATCCTCTGCCTGATGCTCGTCTGCGTCCTGCTCTGCGGCTGCGCGCCGTCGGTTGATCCGTCCGACTCGCCCGCGCCGTCGGTTGATCCGTCCGAGACGCCGACCGCCTTCCCCTCGCCGTCCGACGCTCCGGTCGACTTCTGCGTAAGTTTCGTCGACAGTGCAGAAAACAACGTCAATATAACAGAAAAGCCGCAAAATGTCGCGATTTTGTTCTCATCCTACGCCGAAATATGGCAGCTTGCGGGCGGCACGGTCGCGATAACCGTCGGCGAAGCGGTCGAGCGCGGGTTTGCCGACACCGAAAAGCTGGTCGACGACAGCGCGGGCAAGAAGATAGACACCGAGCTGCTTCTGGCATACCAGCCCGACCTCGTCATCGGCAGCGCGGACATCGAGGGTCAGGTCGAAGCGGCGGAGATAACCCGCGCCGCCGGCATACCGACCGCGATCTTCCACGTCGAGACCTTCGACGACTATCTGAAAATGCTGAAGATATGCACCGACATAACCGGCGAAAGCGAGCTGTACGAATCGAACGGAACCGCTGTGGCGCGGGAGATAGAGGACATCCTCGAAGGGACGATGGTCTACGATTACCGCCCCTCGATACTCTTTGTCCGCGCCGGCGCGACGGCGAACACGGTCAAGGCGAAGACCGCCGATCAGCACTTCGCCGCCGCGATGCTTGAGGAACTTGGCGCGAAAAATATCGCCGACGCCGCGCCTATCCTTGCCGACGGTTTGAGCCTCGAGGAGGTCATTTTGCAAGACCCCGACTATATTTTCGTCACGACGATGGGCGACGAGGAGGCGGCAAAATCGTATATGTCGGAACTTTTTGCCACCGAAGGTTGGAAGGATTTGACTGCTGTGAAGGAAAATCGCTATATTTTCCTGCCGAAAGACCTGTTCCACTTCAAGCCGAACGCGCGCTGGGCGGAAGCTTACCGCTATCTCGCCGAGCTGCTCTATCCCGACACCGCCGATGCGTAGGCGGGTCGCAGTCGTTGCGGCGAGCGGCTTTGCGGTGATAATTGCCGCGTTCTGCGCGCTCGCCTTCGGAAGCGCGAAGCTGTCGCTCGGCGAGGTGGTCGAGGGGCTTTTTCGCGTGGGCGGCGACGGCACGACCGCGTCGATAATCCACGCGGTGCGGCTTCCCCGATGCCTCGCGGCGCTGCTCGCGGGCGTGGGCTTGGCGACCAGCGGCGCGCTGCTGCAATCGGCGACCGGCAACCCCCTCGCGGGTCCGAACATCATCGGAGTCAACGCCGGCGCGGGCTTCTCGATGGTGCTCATCGGCTGTCTCTTTCCGCTCGGCTATCGGCTTATGCCGCTCGCCGCGGCGGTCGGGGCGTTCGGCTGCACCGCACTCATCGCGCTCCTCGCGGCAAAGGCGGGCGGCGAGCGGGTGACCATCGTCCTCGCGGGAGTTGCGATTTCTACGCTGTTTTCGGCGGGAATTTCGATGATTCGGATGATTTTTCCGGACATTTCAATCGACTACGCCTACTTCTCGATAGGCGGTGTGAGCGGCGTGTCGCTGAAGCAGCTCGCTGTCCCCGCTGTAATAATATTTTCATGCGTTGCCGCCGCGTTCTGTGTCGCGCAGCGGCTCGACCTGCTGCTTCTCGGCGACGACGCGGCGGCGGGAGTGGGGGTGCGGACGAAGGGACTTCGCACCTTCGCGCTGCTGCTCGCGGGAGCTTCCGCCGCCGCAGCCGTGAGCTTTGCGGGACTGCTCGGGTTCGTCGGACTGATGTCCCCGCACATCGCGCGTCGGCTGCTCGGAAGCGAGCGGATGCGGCTTGTGCTGCCGGTTTCGGCAATGATAGGCGGCGCGCTGACCGTCGCAAGCGATCTCGTCGGAAGGGTCGCGTTCGCGCCGAGCGAAGTCCCCGCAGGCGTGTTCCTCGCGATACTCGGCGTGCCCTTCTTCCTCACGCTGCTGGTCGGAAAGCGAGGTCGGATATGAGCGTCATTTTCGAGAATGTGAGCGTCGGATACCGCCGTCACGATGTGCTTAAAAACATATCATTCGAGGCGAAGTCGGGCGAGATAACAGCCATCGCCGGACGGAACGGCGCGGGCAAGTCGACGCTGCTCGGCGCACTGACCGGCGCAAAACGCGAACTTTTCGGGAGAATACTCGTTGATGACCGCGACATTTCGTCGCTTTCTCCGAACGAACGCGCACGGTTAGTCGCGCCGCTCGGACAGTCGCTGCCCCACCCGCATGTCACGGTGCGCGAGCTTGCCGAGTTCGGGCGCACGCCGCATCTGCCGCTCGGCGGAAGGCTTTCGGCGGAGGACAGGGCGGCGGTCGAGCGCGCGCTCGAGCTTGCGGGGGTGAGCGACCTCTCCGAGCGGTTCGCGGACAGTCTCAGCGGCGGCGAGCACCGTCGGGCGTTCTTCGCGATGACGCTTGCGCAGGACGCGCCGGTGCTGGTGCTCGACGAGCCGACCACCCATCTCGACGCGGCGGCGCGGTTCGAGCTTATTGAACTCATCGAGCGCTGTCGGGATGACGGACGAACGGTCATCGTCGTGCTGCACGAGCTTCCCGAGATGCTGTCCTGTGCGAACAAAATCGTGCTGCTCGACGGCGGTTCTGTCGCCTTCTGTGGAAATTCGGAACAATTTTTGGCTGAAAACATCGACCGAAAATACTTCGGCGTGGTCGTCCGCGGGGACAGGGAGCACGGCTACTCGATCACAAAGGCTTAGGGCGGCAAAATTTGCAATTTCAACCGACGCTTTATTGCATTTTTGTGCCGACCGTGGTAGAATACAAGTATCAGTTGATTTCGGCGAAAGTGCCGAATCCCAACAATTCAACACAAAGGAGCGCTGTCAATGATCGCAAGAGAAGTTTGCCGGCGAGTTCTCCAGAAAGCCGTCTCCACCGGGGCGGACTACGCGGAGATATTCGCCGAGAACACGGTAAATCACACGATCGGCATGATCGCGGACAAGGTCGACTCGATCCGCGACGCGACGATCGCCGGAGCCGCCGTGCGCGTGTACAAGGGACTGCGCAGCGTTATGGCTACCACCGTCGACACGAGCGAGGCGGGTCTCATCCGCTGCGCCGAGAAGGCTGCCGAGGCGCTCGGGCAGGGCAAGGCGGAGATAGAGGTCGTACTGCGTGAGCGGCTTTACGGCGACATCCACCCCATCCGCATCGTCCCGATGACCGCCGGAAACGCGGCGAAGGTCGACATACTCAAGGAGGCGTACTTCGCCGCGCGCGAGTATTCGGACGCGATAAAGCAGGTGGAGGGCACCTTCCTCGACGTCGACCACAACATACTTATTGCGAACACCGAGGGCATCTACGCGCAGGACCGCCAGATACGCACCCGCCTCATCATGACCGCCATCGCCGAGAAGAACGGCGAGACGCAGACCGGCGCGTGCCGTCCCGGCCGCCGCATGGGTCTTGAGATGTTCGAGACGGTAAGCCCGAAGGAGACCGGCATCCACGCCGCGCGCCAGGCGGTGACGATGGCGGGCGCCGGCTACTGCCCCGCGGGTGTCATGCCGGTCGCGATAGACAACGGCTTCGGCGGCGTCATCTTCCACGAGGCGTGCGGTCACTCGCTCGAGGCGACCAGCGTCGCCTACGGACGTTCGCAGTTCTCGGGAAAGCTCGGTCAGATGATAGCAAACCCGAAGGTCACCGCCATCGACGACGGCACGATACCGAACGCGTGGGGCTCGATAAACTTCGACGACGAGGGCACTCCGTCGCGCAGGAACGTGCTCATCGAAAACGGCGTGCTCAAGACCTATATGATAGACAAGTTCAACGGCCGCCGCATGGGAATGGCGCCCACCGGCAACGCGCGCCGCGAGAGCTACGCCTTCACCACCACCTCCCGCATGACCAACACCTACATAGCGCCGGGCGATGACAAAAACGAGGACATCATCGGCTCGATAGAGTACGGTCTCTACGCAAAGGAGATGGGCGGCGGCTCGGTCAATCCGGTCACCGGCGAGTTCAACTTCGCGGTAAACGAGGGCTATCTCATCCGTAACGGCAAGGTCTGCGAGCCGGTGCGCGGCGCCAGTCTCGTCGGCAAGGGTTCGGAGGTCATAAAGAACATCGACATGGTCGGCAGCGAGCTTGACATGGGTCAGGGCATGTGCGGCTCGTCCAGCGGCTCGATACCGACAAACGTCGGTCAGGCGATGGTACGCGTCTCGTCGATAACCGTCGGCGGCAGATAAGGAGGCAAAGCATGGATTTTCGTGAATTCAAGGATGCCGTCGTCGCGGCTGCAACGGCGGCGGGGCTTGTCGATTACGAGCTTTACTACGAGCAGGGCGAGAGCATTAGCGCAGGCTCGGTGCAGCGTCAGATAAATCAGTTCACCAACGCAAACAGCGGCGGCGTGTGCTTCCGCGCGGTGATAAACGGCAAGATCGGGGCAGCTTCCACCGAGGAGCTGAGCACTGAGCAGGCGGAGTCGATAGTCGCGCGCGCCATCGAAAACGGCGAGACGATCGAGTCGGAGGAGAAGGTGTTCCTCTGCGAGGGCGGCAAGAGTTACGAGCCGTATGCGCCCTCCGGACTCGCCATCCCCGCGACCTCCGAGCTTGTGGACGCCGCCATCGACGCAAACGACAGGCTGCTGAAGGTCGACAGTCGCGTCGAGGAGAGCAGCGCCGCCACCGCGATGGCGGAGAAGGCTCACATCTCAATATTCAACTCGAAGGGACTCGACCTGAGCTGGGACAATACCGCCGTCGGCATGATGGCGATGGCGATAACCTCCGACGGGAACGAGAAGACCAACGCCTACGAGATGAAGTTCGGCGAGCTTTCGGGCGACCTCGCGGACGAGATAACCGCCGAGGCGGTCAGAAGCGCGATCTCTAAGCTTGGAAGCCAGGTCGCGCCCACCGCCGTCTGTCCGGTAATCTTCTCGCCCGACGCGATGGCAAGCCTGCTTATGACCTTCTGTTCCGCCTTCTCCTCCGAGAACGCGCAGAAGGGACTGTCGCTGCTCGCGGGCAAGGAGGGCGCGGTCGTCGCTTCGGACGCGGTGACGCTTGTGGATGATCCGTTCTGCGAGAAGAACCCATTCCGCATAAACTTCGACGGCGAGGGCTGCCCCGCCCACCGCAAGAACGTCATCGAGAAGGGCAGGCTCACGACGCTGCTCTACAACCTCAAGACGGCTGCGGTCGCGGGTCGAGAGACCACCGGCAACGCGTCGCGCGCGAACTACTCCGCTCCGGTCGGCATCGCGCCGTTCAGCATGTACCTCGAGGCGGGCACGCTCACCGAGGACGAGCTGTTCGCAAAGGCGGGAAACGGCGTGTACATCAACTCGCTCGGCGGACTGCACGCGGGCGCGAATCCGGTCAGCGGCGACTTCTCGCTCCAGAGCGCCGGCGCCATGATAGAGAACGGCAAGAAGACCACTCCGGTCAAGTCGTTCACCGTGGCGGGCAACTTCTACGAGCTGCTCGGAAAGATCACCGACCTCTCGAACGAGGTTATCTTCCCCTCGCCCAGCGGCACGACCACCTTCGGCTCGCCGTTTGTGCTCGTCGACAACCTGTCGATAGCGGTCAAGTATTTTTTACAACGCAAAACGCCTCGGAGTTTCGCGCTCCGGGGCGTTTTTGTTCACTTTATGCGGTTTATCAGCGACGCGCCGTTTGTCTTCAGCCATCGGCGGCGCGCGGCGTAGTCGGGAAGGACGCGCCCCACCTCCGCCCAGAAGCGCGCCGAGTGGTTCATCTCCTTTCGATGGCAGAGCTCGTGAACCACCACATAGTCGAGCACCTCCGACGGCACGAGCGCGAGCAGGCAGTTGAAGCTGAGCGTCCCCTTGGCGGAACAGCTTCCCCAGCGCGTTGCCTGGCTGCGGACGGTTATCCTGCCGTAGTCGACGCCGACTATCGGCGCGAAGTGCTCCACCCGCTCGGCTATCAGCCCAAGCGCGCGGCGTTTCAGCTCGGCAAGCTCGGCGTCGGTGAACTTTCGCGCCTGCTCATGCTGTCCGACGCGCGACACCATCGACTCGAGGTGCTTCTCTATCCACTTGCGCTTCTCGTTTATGAAGTAGCCGATGTCCGACTTTGAAAGCCGATTCGGCGCGCGCACGACGACCCGCAGATCGGGCGTTATCTCTATCGACAGCGTCTTCCTCGCGCTGCGCATTATCTCTATCGGAAATCCGTAGTTCGTGAGTTCAAGCTGGTTCGGCATCGTCTACTTCTCGAGCTTTCCGGTGAGATAGCGCACGGCGTACTCGGCGTGCATCGCGGCGACCATCGGTATCACCCGCTCGTCTATGTCGAAGCGGTCGTTGTGCAGCGGAACGCCGGTGTCCGGACGGGTCGGATCGCAGCTTCCGACAAACGCGTACACCCCCGGCACTTTCAGTTGATACTCGCTGAAATCGTCGCCGATGCAGCATATCGGACGGTCGGTGACAAGCGCGTCACTGCCGAACAGGTCGGTTACGACCTCTCCCGCCTCCGCGCAAGGGCCTTCGGGATTGATTATCGACGAGCCGAAGTCCTCCCACTCGATCTCCGCGCTGCCGCCGTAGATCTCGGCGATGCCCTTGCACAGCTTGTCTATCTCGGCGTTGGTGGTTTCGCGGCGCTCAGGCGTAAACGCGCGGGTGGTGCCCTCAAGCTCGGCATACGGCGCGACGATGTTGTACGAGCTGCCCGCGTGCAGCTTGCCGACGCCTATCACCAGCGGCTCGACCGGCGACGAGCGCCGCGTGACGAGTGCCTGGAGCGCGACGACTATCTGGCTCGCGATGTACAGCGCGTCCACCCCCTGGTGCGGAACGGAGACGTGCGCCGCCTCGCCGTGTACCTTCACGGTGAAGTGGTCGACCGACGCGACGTTCGGTCCTACGCGCACGCCGACCTTGCCGCAGACCATGTCCGGTGCCATGTGCACTCCGAATATCCGTCCCACGCCGTCAAGCACGCCCTCGCGTATCAGCACCCGCGCGCCGTAGCCCATCTCCTCCGCGTGCTCGAATATCAGCCGTACCTCGCCGCCGAATTCGCTCCTGTGCGCCATAAGCAGCCTTGCGGCACCTATCAGCGCCGAGGTGTGCGCGTCGTGACCGCAGGCGTGCATCTTGCCCTCCTCGCGGCTGCGGTACTCGCGCGTCTCGTCCGCCTCACGTATCGCAAGCGCGTCGATGTCTGCACGGAGCGCCATCACCCGACCGCCCTCCTTCTCGCCGAATATCGACGCGACCACCGCGCTTCCGTCCACGCGCCGATGCTCGGTCACGCCAATCGCGTCAAGCTCGCGCTCGATGCGCTCCGCCGTCCAGAACTCCTCGCGGCTTATGCACGGATGGCGGTGAAACTCGCGGCGAAGGTCGGTGAGGTATCCCGCCATCGCCTGCGCTTCGTTGTAAAAACTCATGCTTTCCCCTCCAAAACTCGGTTCGTAGTTAAAGTATAGCGCGGATAAATGTTTTTTGCAAGCTGTTGAAATTCGCTGATAGATGCTGTATACTGTATTTGGCAGTTTTCACAAAAAAGGAGGTATTCGCATGGGACATACGACCAAAATTGCCATGATAGGCGTCGGCGCCATCAGCGGCATCTACCTGCAGAACATCACACATACCTTCAGCGAGCTTGAGCTTGTGGGTGTGTGCGACCTGATACCCGAGCGCGCACAGAGGGGTGTCGACTACGTCAAGGGCGAGATCGAGAAGGGCGCGAAAGTCCGTGTGCCGAAGATATACAAGGATATGTACGAGGCGTTCGACGACCCCGAGGTCGAGCTGGTGCTGAACATCACCCGACCGTACGAGCACTTCGACGTGACCAAGCAGGCTCTGCTTCACGGCAAGCACGTCTACTCGGAAAAGCCGCTCGCGGTGGACATGGAGGAGGCGACCGAGCTTGTCGCGCTCGCTCAGAAGCAGGGACTTCAGCTCGGCGGCGCGCCGGACACATTCATGGGCGCGGGCATCCAGACGGCGCGTCAGGTCATCGACAGCGGCATGATAGGCGACCCGCTCGGCGCGACCTGTGCGATGGTCTGTCACGGTCACGAGACCTGGCACCCCGACCCCGAGTTCTACTACAAGCGCGGCGGCGGTCCGATGATGGACATGGGTCCCTACTATGTCACCGCGCTCGTCCAGCTGCTCGGCGAGGCAAAGTCGGTGTTCGGCATGACGAAGAAAAGCTTCACCGACCGCATCATCACCTCCGAGCCTCATCGCGGCGAGCACATCGCGGTCGACGTGGACACCCACCTGACCGGCAGCATCGAGTTCTCGAACGGCGCGATAGCGCAGATATGCACCACCTTCGACGTGTACTACCCCTGGACGTCGCAGGCGCGGTTCGAGGTCTACGGCACCAAGGGAACGCTCATCGTGCCCGACCCGAACACCTTCGGCGGTCCGGTGATGCTGCTCCGTCCGGAGGACATGGCTGCCGCGCCCGCGGTCGACCCGGCGCTTATGAAGAAGGGGCGTCCCGACCCGTATATGGGCTATAAGGAGATACCGCTGATGTTCGACTACTGCGTGAACAGCCGCGCGCTCGGTCTTGCGGACATGGCAAAGGCGCTAAAGACCGGACGCGGACACCGCGCCGACTATCAGCAGCAGCTGCACGTTTTGGAGATACTCACCAGCTTCTCGAAATCGAGCGCGAGCGGCGAGCGTGTGAAACTCACCACCAAGTACGCACGCACCGCGCCGATGGCGAACAACCCGATGCACGGAATTCTGGACGACTGATTAAAAGGAGGACACCACGATGAAAGTTGCGTACACAAGCTGGACATGGATAACCAATCACGAACCCGCGGCGGCGAAGGCTGCGCTCGAGCAGTCGTTCAAGGAGCTGAAGTTCCTCGGCTACGACTACATCGAAAACTTCGCGTTCATCCGCGACTACTACGCCGAAAACCCGCAGGAGCTTATAGACCTCGCGAAGAAGTATAACGTCGAGATAGTCAACCTCTACGGTCACTTCACCGACGATGTCGAAAAGATGGTGGAGGTCAGCTGCAAACAGATAGACTTCCTCGCGGCGATAGGCGGAAAGTGGTTCAACTGCCAGCACGCGGGCTTCGGCAGGGACGGCGCGCCCGAGCAGCCGACAAACCCCGAGCTGCTCGACAAGATATGCGAAATTTCCAACCGCGTCGGCGAGTACGCGAAGACCAAGGGCGTGACCCTCACCTTCCACCCGCACTACGGCACGGCGGTCTTCTCGCAGAGCGACATCGACTACTTCGCCGAGCACACCGACCCGAAGAATGTCAGCTTCTGCTTCGACACCGCGCACACCACCCTCGCGGGCATCGACCCCGCCGCGATAATCAAGCAGTACGGCAGCCGCATCGGCTATATGCACCTCAAGGACGTGGACACCTTCGCGCTTAAGTCCGCCGAGGGCTTCGCAAAGATGGGCACCTTCCGCGCGCTCGGTCACGGCACGGTCGACTTCCCCGCCGTCAAGGCTGCGCTGGAGGAGGTCGGCTTCGACGGCGTTCTCTGCGTGGAGCTTGACCGTCCCGAAGTCGGCAACTTCCACTCCGCCGAGGTCTCGCGCATCTACATACGCGACGTGCTCGGTCTGTGAGGCAGCACACATGAGCAAATTCGGATTTATCGGCTGCGGCAACATGGGCGGTGCGCTCGCCCGCGCCGTGGCAAAGGCGGTCGACGAGCCGGTGCTGCTTTCCGACCACCATCCCGAGAAGATGGCGGCAATAAGCGCGGACACCGGCGCGGTGATAAGCGATACCCAAACGATAGCCGCCGAGTGCGGATTCATCTTCCTCGGCGCAAAGCCTCAGGTGACAGACAAGCTGCTCGACGAGATAAAGCCGGCGCTCGCCGCGCGGTCGAACGGCTTCGTGCTCGTGTCGATGGCGGCGGGCATATCCATCGCACAGCTCTGCTCGATGGCGGGCGGCGAATATCCGGTCATCATAATCAAGCCGAACACGCCGGTGGCGGTCGGCGAGGGCATGACCCAGTACACCAAAAACTCGCTCGTAAATGACGCGCAGCACGCCGAGTTCCTGCACGCGATGCGCCTCAGCGGAGTCGTAGCCGAGCAGGACGAGAAGTTTTCGCACGCGTCGGGCGCGGTCAGCGGATGCGGTCCTGCGTTTGCCTACATGTTCATCGAGGCGCTTGCCGACGCGGGCGTGAAGTGCGGGCTTCCGCGCGCGAAAGCCATGCAGTACGCGGCACAGACGCTGGTCGGCGCGGGCAAGATGGTGCTCGAGACAGGCGAGCATCCCGGCGCGCTGAAGGACGCGGTCTGCTCCCCCGCCGGCGCGACGATCGAGGGAGTGCACGCGCTTGAGCGGAACGGATTTCGCGGCGCGGTCATCGACGCGGTGGTCGAGGCGTTCAACCGCACGACAACGCTCGGAAACAAATAAATTTTGGAGGAAAAACTATGCGTCTTGTAACACAGACCGAGTGTCTGGCAAAGAGATTCGGCGACGAGGAGTGCGTGCGGATTCTCGCGAAGGCGGGATTTGACGCGGTCGACTGGTCGTTTTTCGAGATGCTGAACGACGACTGCCACTGGTGCGGCGACGGCTGGAAGGAGCATGCGAAGAAGCTGAGAGCCATCGGCGACGAGTGCGGCATCGGCTTTGCGCAGGCACACGCGCCCTTCCCGTCCTCCAAGGGCGAGGAGCCGTTCGACAGTGTGATACGCGAACGCATCCTTCGCGCGATGCAGGCGGCGGCGACGATGGGCGTTGAGAAGATAGTCGTCCATCCGGTGCAGCACCTGACCTACGCGCCGAACAGGCACGAGCTGTACGACATGAACATCAAGTTCTACCGCTCGCTTATCCCCTACTGCGAGGAGTACGGCATCCGCGTGTGCGTTGAAAACATGTGGCAGTATGACCAGCGTCGGCGCTACATCGTGGACAGCGTCTGCGCGCAGCCGGAGGAGTTCTGCGCCATGCTCGACGAGCTGGACAGCAAGTGGATAGTCGGCTGCCTGGACATCGGTCACAGCGCGCTCATCGGCATCGAACCCGCCGATTTCATCCGCGCGATGGGCTCAAAGCGGCTGAAAGCCCTGCACGTCCACGACGTGAACTATGTCCGCGACTGCCACACCATGCCGTTTGTCGAGAAGCTGGACTGGGAGTCGATAGCCGCCGCGCTCGGCGAGATCGGCTATGAGGGCGACTTCACCTTCGAGGCGGACAACTTCCTCTATCCCTTCCCGAAGGAGCTTGAGCCGGACGCGAGCGCGCTTATGGCAAAGGTCGGGCGCTATCTGATAAGCCGAATAGAGGCGCACGGAAAGGCGTAAATCTGGGCAAAACAAAAGTCGACGCATCCGCTCGGGTGCGTCGACTTTTTTATGCTGTTTTTACTTTCCGAACGGGCTGGGAGTGACCTTGGCAACCTCCGCGACCAGCTCCTCGTCGAAGCCGTCGAGGCAGGCACACTCGCGGTCGATGACCATTGCGTAGTGGTTCTTCTCGGTAATCGGCTTCCACTCGGGCAGGTACTTGTTGTTCGGATCGCCGTTCTTGACGAAGTTCAGCGTGAGCGTGCTGAAGATGTTCGCCAGCTTCTCGCCGTATATCGGCTCGTTGAGCACGAACACGCGGTCCTCGTTCATGAAGATGTAACCGACGTCGCCGCCGTGCCACAGCGGGACCCATCCGTCCTCCGGCGCGCAGTAGGACGCGATGTAGATGTAGGTGTTGTTCTTGCCGTTCTTCGAGTGGATGAGCGCGGTCTCCTGGGTGTTCATGCGCACGCGCGAATCCATCTGAACAACGTCGATGACATCGTGGGTCGGATACGCCTTACGGAACAGCTCCATCAGCTTGTCCGCCTTGTCGCCGAACTGCTTCTTGATGAACGCCACCTTGTCAGCGTCGGTCATGGCGTCCTTCTCGTCCGACTCAAAGCGGACGGTCGGGAACTCGCCGAGCACCGAGCCGAATATCAGCGGCTTGTCCTTCGAGCCGGGCATGAAGCCGACGTCCGCCGGGAAGCCGGGGAACCAGTCGTTCGCGACCGGCGACCAGCCGCCCATGCGAGTGCCCGCGGTGACCTTGCGCGCCGCAGCCGCCAGCTCCTCAAACGACACCTCGTACATCCTCTCCGGATGCTCCTTAGTCGCGCCTATCTCCGCCATTATCGCGTTTGCCAGCTTGCGGCTGTCCGCGTCGGCTGTCGGGGAGGACGGTCCCATGACGCCGCTGAGGACGATGCCCTTCTGGAAGTAGGGGGCAGCCTCCTCTATCTGGTACATGCACTGGACCTTCGCGCCGCCGCCCGAGTGACCGCAGATGGTCACGTTTTCCGGATCGCCGCCGAACGCCGCGATGTTCTCGTGTATCCACTTGAGCGCCGCAACCAGGTCGGCTATTCCCACGTTGACCGAGTTCTTGTACTCGTCGCCGAAGTCGGCAAGGTTCATGTGCGCGAGCAGGTTCAGGCGGTGGTTTATCGACACGAACACCACGTCGCCGTAGTGGCACATGTTGAAGCCGTCGAACGAATACTCCTCAAGCGCGTTGCCCGCGAAGAATCCGCCGCCGTGCATCCACACGAACACCGGCTTCTTCTCGCCGTTCTCGGTCTTGGGCGCCCAGATGTTCAGGTTCTGGCAGTCCTCGCTCTGCTTCTGCAGCATATGCAGTCCGCGGTAGAAGGATGGCGGGTTGGGCGGCATCATCTGGTGGGTTATCGGTCCGTAGGTGAAGGCGTTCTTCACGCCCTCCCACGGCTGCTGCTCCACCGGCATATGGAAGCGCTTCGCCTCGGCGTACTTGACACCCATGAAGATGTTCACGCCGCCGTAAGTCACTCCGCGCAGCTTGCCGAACTTGGTCTGGACGACCGGCTTTTTGTACTCGTAAGTGTACTTGTTCATTGTCGTTCCCCTTTCTCAGCAGTATGTCTGTTCTCGGTTGATGAGCAGGTCGAGCGGCACGATGCTTGCCATTTTCTCCCCGCCCGGGGTGTCCGGATGCAGCCCGTCCTCCATCATCAGCGCGCCTATCGGGCTGCTCGGCTCGTTCGGATCGCGCATCTCCGCGTCGAAGTCGATGACTCCGTCGGCGATCTTCTGCCCGCGTATCCAGTCGTTTATCGCGCTGCGCAGACTCTCATACTCGGGATGCCACGCCTCCTTGTCAAACGCGGAAGCGGGCATGACCGTGCAGAGATATATGCGGCTCCCGTACTTATGCGCGCAGTCCACACACTCGGTAAGGCGCGACACGAACTCCTCAAACGACGGCACCTTGTCCTCCTCGCCGAACTGGTATCCGTGCGAGCAGTCGTTTATGCCCTCCATGAGAAGCACTACGTCCGGGGTCATGTCGGTGTAGAGGTCGCCCTCGAACCGCTTGTAGCCCGCGGGTCCGAACATAGTCGCCGGCTGGTTTATCATCTTGAAGATCGCCGGGTCGTGGCATAGCCGGTTGCCGCCTATGCCCTCGTTCGCAAGCGACGCCCTTCCCGCAAACTCGTCTGCAACGCGTCCGAGCAGCGGGTCGTAGTAATAGGACATGTGCGTTATCGAGTCGCCGAACAGCGCTATCGTGCGGACGCGCTCGTCGGTCTCGACATCTATGTGGCTGATGCCGAACAGCGCGGCGGGCTTGTGGACGTCCATCCGCAGGTGCTCGAACAGATCTACGCTCTCCTTGACGACCGACCTGTCCCCCGCGGGATAGAACTCCGACTGCCACATCTTCGCCGACCAGGTCTGGCACATGGCGCACACCCCGGTCATCTCCGCGATGTGCATATACACGTCCAGCCACTGTCCCGGCTCGGTCTTTATCTCGACCGGATCGGTCAGCACAGTCTCCCCCGGTTTGAGCACGACATCCGTGCTGCCGCCGACGGTCAGCTTGCGGAGTGCGCCGCCGGCTTCGACCTCGATCGAGCCGACGCGCATCTCCCCCTGATTGTATCGGTTATCCAGCTTCAGGCGAAGCCTGTCGCCGCCTATCGTGGTGAACAGGCGGAGCCGCTGAGTGTGATCCTTAATGTCGCCCAGCGGTCTGCCGAAGTTCACCAGATGGTAGTGCCAAAGAGTTTTCCACTCCATACGACCTTAGCCCAGGTACTGCACACGCGCCATGTAGCGGTCGTAAGCAGCCTGATACAGCTCAACCGCGCGGTCGATGTTCATGCCCTGGAGCATCGGAACAAGCTCGGTGTCGTAGGTGTCTATCGACTTCTCGCCGGTTATGACCTTAGCCGACCACTCGGCAAACGCGGTGTTGCAGTTTGTCAGTATCGACGAAGCCTCGTCGCCCTCGTCCGAAGTGAGGGTAACTCCGCTCGGCCACATCCAGTCGGTGCCGGTCTGCGCCCATATCTCCATGTACTCTATCTGGTGCTTCTCGATGGACGACCAGGAGCGGCTCCAGATGGTGTAGTTCGGAGCGATGAAGCGGACGAACTTGGCCTCGAGGAATATCTGGTTGCCGTTGTACTTCTCGCGCATCCACGGCTGGAACACCTCAACGTGTCCGTCGCCGTTCGCGTCGGTCTCGTCGATGTAGTAGGTCGCGTTGACATCGCCCTTCTCGCCTTCATACGGACCCCAGTTGGCGGCGTGCTTGCCCTCCTCGGTCCACTGAACGTCCAGCCACTTGCAGGCAAGCTCGATGTTCGAGCAGGCGGTGGTCACGCCGAGCGAGAAGCCCGGGTTGACTATCGAGACGGTCTCGCAGACGTGTATGTCCTTCTTGAGGTCGTCGGTCGCGTTCAGGCGCGGGGTCGGGATAGCGGTGAGCGCGAAATCGGGCGACGGCATAAGCTCGCTCTTGGCGGCAGCCGCGGCATAGGTGCGGTCGGTGGTGTAGCAGAACTCGCCGATGCCGACCTCGCTGTTCGCCCAGCGATCCTCACCGGCGTACATTCCGGCGTCGGCTATGTAGTTCGGGTTGACAAGTCCCTCGGCATACCACTCGGCTATCTGACCGATGTACGCCTTCATGCCCGGCTCGAGCGGCGAGTAGGTGGCAACGCCGTCCTTGTTGATAAAGCCGTTGGACATGAACTTCGGGCTGACCACGTTGTACGCGCCGTTGAGGCACGCGCTGAAGCTGAGAGCGCCGTCGGACAGGAAGAGCGGTCCGACGTTCTCATAGGTGTACTCCTTGAAGACACGGCAGACATTTCCGATGTCCTCCATCGTGATGATGTCCTCAGCCTTGAGACCCGCGCGGTCGAGCCAGTCCTGGCGCACGCCGAGTCCGTCGGCGGTCGACTGCACGCGGTCGAGTATCTGATGCACGCCCCACAGGTTGCCGGTATCGCTTATGCTCTGGATGAAGGTGGTCTCGTCCTGATAGACGACCGCCTTGTAGTTGGGCATGTACTGATCGACATAGTCGTTGAGGCGGAGCAGGAATCCGTCGGCTATCGCCTTGTCCGGGCCGCCCGAGTAGTAGCTGTAGACGTTCTGGACGAAGTCCGGATAGTCCTTCGACAGGATCATCGTCTGGAAGGTCTCGGTCGCGCTGGTACGCGGCGGCTCGATAAAGTTGATGTGGATGCCGGTCTGAGCCTCCATCCACTGGAAGAAGTAGTTATCGTTGTATGTAGCAAAATCGTCGAAGGAGAAACCCGGGATCC
>CAMNWZ010000002.1 GCA_946566645.1 uncultured Clostridia bacterium | reverse complement strand
TTCTCCACCGTCATGCCCGCGCGGTCGAGCCAGTCCTGGCGCACGCCCAGTCCCATCCACGAACCCTGCGGGGTGTCGACGATGTGGTGTATCCCCCACAGGTTGCCCTCGTCGCTTACGCACTGGACAAAGGTCTCCTCATTAGAATATACAACCGCGCGGTAGTTCGGCATCAGCTCGTCCACCTTGTCATTGAGCCGGATAAGAAACTGATCGCTTATCGCCTTGTCCACGCCGCCGTCGTAGTAGTTCGCCACGCGGTGGACGAAGTCGGGATACTCGCCGGACAGCACGAGTGTCTGGAAGTTCTCCTTCTCGCTTCCGGCGGGCGGATGCACCCAGCGTATCGCGACTCCGGTCTGGTCGGTCATCCACTGATAGAACAGGTTGTCGTCGTAGGACGCGAATCCCTCGAACGACTGGCTGTTCGGCATCCAATACTCGAACTCGACCTCCTCGTCGGTCAGCGGAAGCTCTATCTCGTCGATAGGCTCGCTGCTCACCGGCGCCGAATAGCTCGGCGGAGCGACCGACGACGGCGTTACCGACGGGGTCTCCCCGCCTCCTCCGCCTCCGCAGGAGCTGAGCAGCGAAATGAGCATCGCCGCAAGAATAGGTACGCAAGCAATTCTTTTCATCGTAAACCTCCGAAAAAACAAATAAAAGATCCCGCACAGAGTATGCACGGGATCGGTCGGTTTTATTTGGTTTTCCGGAAATTTTCTACTATCTTTTGAACATGTTCCCGCCGACGCAGTCGATGCCCACCGTCAGCGGCAGCTCGTCGACGATAAGCTCCTTTACCGACTCGCAGCCGAGGTCGAGAAAGGCTATCTCCTTTGCCGACTTCACGCTCTTGGCAATAAGTGCGCCCGCGCCGCCGACCGCGCACAGATAGACCGCGCCGTTCCGCTCGATCGCCCTGCACACGTCCTCCGAGCGCATGCCCTTGCCTATCATCGCCGAAAGCCCGAGGTCGAGCAGCCGCGGTGAAAACGCGTCCATGCGACCGCTGGTCGTGGGGCCGCAGCTTCCGACCGCCATGCCCTCCCGCGCGGGCGTGGGACCCGCGTAGTATATCGCCGCTCCCGCAATCTCAAACGGGGGCTTCTCCCCCGCGTCGAGCAGCTCGAAGATGCGACGGTGCGCCGCGTCCCGCGCGGTGTATATCCTGCCGCTGAGTATTACGCGGTCGCCGGCACGCAGCTCGGGCGCGACGGTTTTCAGCTCGGACGCGTCAATTCTGCGCGTCGCCATTGTCGCTCTCTTTCGCGCTGACCTTGTTCAGACGCGCGCCGGTCTCGTCAAATCCCGCGAGCACCCGCTCGAGCGCCGCGCGCATGGCGTCTATCTCGCGCAGCGCGCCGTTGAGGCTCTGACCGGCAGTGCCGCGCGCCTCGTCAAACCGCCAGCGCAGGTCACCTATCAGCCTGTCCGCCTCGGCGCGTGCCGCGGTCGATGCCTCGCGCGCGTCCTGCTCTATGCGGCGGGCGCGGTCGTGCGCCTCAAGCTCGATGTCGGTCACGCGAGCCTTGACGCGCTCCAGCTCGGCGAGCTTGTCGCTGAGCTTCATGTCCGCCTGCTCATACTCGCTGAGGCGCGCTCCGCGCTGCTCGGCGAGCGTCTCGGTCGTGGCGAGCTTCTGCTCGAGGGCGGACGCCCGCGCGCTCAGCTCGTTCAGCGACTGCTTGGTCGCCTCCAGCTCGCCTCGAAGGGCGCTTGCGTCTCCGCCCAGCCGCTTTGCCGCGTCCCGCTCTGCGGTCACCCGCTCAAGCTCGCGCTTAAGGTCGGCTGTCTCGCGGTCGCGCGCGGCGGTCAGCTCCTCAATATACACTATCACGTCGTGGCGGTTGAATCCTCCGAGCAGAGTGCGGCGTATCTTCATATCCATATTTATCCGTTCCCTTCTATGTATTGGGTCGTATTAAAGACCCTCTATAAGTTCTTCCAGATCCTCCTCCGAGCTGAGGCCTATCATCTTGTCCAGCTGCTGTCCGTCCTTGAACAGCATAAAGGTGGGTATGCTCATCACGCGGTTCATCATCGCGAGCTCGCCCTCCTCGTCGATGTTCAGCTTGGCGAACTTTACGCGGTCGCCGTGCTTCTCGGCTATCGACTCGAATATCGGCGCCGCCGCCTTGCACGGTCCGCACCACTCAGCCCAGAAATCGATGAGCACCGGCTTGTCGCTCTTCAGCACTTCGCTCTCCCAGTTGTCCTTGGTTATATGCAGCATAACTATCGTCCTTTCTTCGCCAAAAGTTCTTTCTGTCCCTTCGTTCACTGGTTATTATATCACGCTCAAATCAAAAAAACAATCGCAGACATACGTTTTGTCGAAATTTGAAAAATACTCCTTGACATTTTCACCGAAATATATATAATGTTTTTAGGTGCATTTATGTTTAGTTACCAAGAACTGTACAATTTTTCCGACGAGCGGCTCTGTGAGCTTGCTGTCGGGGGCGACCGCGAGGCGGAAAACGTGCTTGCGACCCGCTATCTCTTTATGGTTCGAGCCGCGGCGCGTCCGTATTTTCTTGCGGGCGGCGACTCGGAGGATCTCATCCAGGAGGGAATGCTCGGGCTGCTGTCCGCCATTCGTGAGTATGACTCATCTCGCGGAAAGTTCTCGGCGTTCGCTTCGAGCTGCGTCAAAAACAGAATAATTTCGGGTACGCGCGCCGCCGGACGGGAGAAGCATCAGCCGCTCAACGGCTACCTCGAGCTGAACGAGGAGGTAATCGGCAGCGACCGGCTCATCTCCTACGGCGACCCCGACCCCGCCGAGCTGCTCTCCGAACGTGAGAGCTACGACGAGCGTCTGGGGATGTACCGAGCGAAGCTGAGCGCGTTCGAGAGTTCGGTGCTCGGGCTGTACCTGGAAGGATTCACCACCGAGGAGATAGGCTCAAAACTGGGCAAAAACAGAAAGTCGGTGGAAAATGCCGTCGCGCGGATACGGAGGAAGCTCGCCGACAGCGAAAGGGGCAACAACGGCTGACCGCCGTTATTGTAAAAAACGTCCATAGGGGCAAAGAGAGGGTTTGGAATGTACGAGGATAAGACTTTAGTTTGCAAAGAGTGTGGTCAGGAGTTCGTCTTTACCGCAGGCGAGCAGGAGTTCTACGCGGAGCGCGGCTTCCAGAACGAACCGCAGCGCTGCAAGAGCTGCCGCGACGCCCGCAAGGCTGCCGCCCGCGGTCCGCGTGAGTATTTCACCGCCACCTGCGCGGCATGCGGCAAGGAGGCGCGCGTGCCCTTCGAGCCTAAGACCGACCGCCCGGTGTACTGCAGCGAGTGCTTCGCGAAGATGCGCGAGGAGCAGGCTCAGCAGTAATCGCAAACAAGCGAGAGGAGGAGGCGACGCGCTTCCTCCTCTCTTTATGCAAAGCCGTTCAATACTATCCACCACTCGGAGGTAGTCCATGCCTGTCTTCATCGAAAACTTCGACATTTCAATACTGCGCGCGATAGATTCGCTGGACATCCCATTCCTGAACGTGATAGCGCAGGGGTTCTCGCTACTCTGCGAGCACGGGCTGCTGCCGATACTGCTCGCGCTCGCGCTGCTCATACCCAAGCGCACGCGGCGGGTGGGCGTGGCGATGGCGGTCGCGCTGCTGCTGAGCGTGATATTCACCAACATCACGATAAAACCGCTGGTCGCGCGTCCACGGCCGTACGTCAAGTACGACATACACGTCTCGGCGCTGCTTCCGCACGACCTGTCCTTCCCGTCGGGACACACGTCGGTCGCGTTCGCGGCGGCGGTCGCATATGCGGCAACGGTTTGGCGGAAGCATCGGGGAATAGCGATAGCGGCGATAGCGGTCGCGCTGCTCGTCGGGCTGTCGCGCATATGGCTGAAGGTGCACTACCCGAGCGACGTTATCGTCGGCGCGCTGCTCGGCAGCATATACGGACTCGCCGCGGCGGCGATAGCGAGGCTCATTTCACGGAAGTTTCCGAGGCTGAATCTCGACTGAAAGGGGTAAAACAATGGAATTTGAGTTTGAAAACGCGTACGAAGTGACCGAGGACATATACATGCACTGGGCGACCCACCCGGTCGGCAAGCTCGCCAAAAAGCACGCCCGCATGATGCTGATAATGACGCTCGTCGAGGTCGCGCTCGCGCTCGGACTGATAGTGCTCGGCATTGTCAAGGTCTATCCGCTCTATATCATCGGCGGCGCGCTGTTCGGCATCTACTTCCTGCTCAGCGCGTTCGTGTTCAATCGACGCAAGCAGCGCCAGCATTTCCGCAAGATGCTCGCCGCAAAGCACACCGCGCACTGGAACCGCGTCATGCGCTTCGGCGAGCAGATAGCCGTCGACGACGCGGGCGACGAGGTCACTTTCGACTGGTCGCGTCTCAGCGAGATAACGCAGGACGAAAACTGGTTCTACCTCTGGCTCGACCAAAGCTCGGCTTATCGTGTTAAAAAGGACGCATTCACCGTCGGGAACGCCGCCGATTTCGACGCGTTCGCGAAGCGCAAGATTGCGGGCAAGTAGCCGCGAAACCCGCGATTTCGGTCGCCCGACCCACGGTTTTCGCCGTGAAACCACACAAAAAACCTCCGAGGAGCACTTCCTCGGAGGTTTTGTCATATCATCCTGTTTTTCAGCTTCCCGACCTCGTCGGCGCTCAGACCGAGGTAGTCGAAATAGCCCTCCACCGTCCCCCAGCGCTCGCGGAACCGCGCCATGAACTCGCGGATGAACTCGACCGGACTCTCGCCCGCGTGCTGCGGCATCTGCGGGTAGTTCGCCTTCAGATACTGCACGAGCGGGTCGATGTATGTCCGCGAAACCTGGTAGTCGGCGACGATGTCGATGTCCTCCACTCCCACGAGCATAAGCAGTATCGCCGCGGTCATGCCGGTGCGATCCTTGCCCGCCGTGCAGTGGAAAAGCACCGCTCCGGGCGCGTTTGCGATAGTGCGGAACAGCTCGCTCATGCTCGGTATGTGCTCCGCCATCAGGTAGTAGCTCTCGCCGCCGAACTTATCCATTCCGTATTCGAAGTCGGAGAGAAGCGGGATATTTCGGTAGTTTATGCCGTCCACGCCCGCGAGTCCGCAGGGCTGCACCCCAAGCTCAAACTCGCCGCGCAGGTCGATGACGGTGGTTATCCCGAGCGTGTCCCGCGCGTATTCGATGTCCGCTTCGCAGAGGCCCTGCGGACACGCCGAGCGGAAGTTTCGTCCCCACGCGGTCACGCGGCCGTCCTTTGTCGGATAGCCGCCGAGGTCGCGAAGGTTCATCGTCCCTCCGAGGTTTATTCGCTTCTGCATGGTATTCCTCCGTTTTTATATCTTCCTGCGCTCGATGATCGGCTTTACACGGTGGTACGCGCGGCCGTACACGCACGCCCATATCAGCGCGCCGAGACCCGCGCCCATGAACACATCTATCACCGAGTGCTGCTTGACAAACACGGTGGAGATCGAGCACGCGACGCAGAGTATCGAGCTTATCACCACCGCCGAGCGGTGCTTGCGGAACTTTTCGCAGTGTACCAGCGCCGCGTGTATCGCTATCGAGTCGAGAACGTGCAGGCTGGGCGCGACGTTGTTCGGGCTGTCCGCCGAGTATGTAAACGCCACCCACCGCTCGAAGAAGCCGTTGCCGAGGATGTGCGGACGAAGCCGCTGTCCGTTCGGCGCGATGGTGTAGATGGCGCACGCGCAGAACAGCGCTATCGCGTAGAAGGTCATGCCGCGAACGTAGTCCTCCGGTGCCTTGAAGAACAGCCAGACCATCGGCAGCGACACATACGCGTGCCACATATAGTACGGAATGATGAACTGCGGAACGAACGGTATGCGGCTGTCGAGCGGCAGATACATTATGTATTCGGGACGAATTATCGTCTTTTCGCACACCAGAAACCAGATATTAAAGAGTCCGAACAGCGCCGACGCGATGAGCGCGCGCTTTTTGGTCTCCCTGCTTGCCCTAAACATTAACTTTCCCTCCGAAACCTTTATGCCAGCATGTCGATGTTCAGCCAGCTGAATATTCCCGCGCCCGCGAGCGAGTAGATGATAAGCCCGACGGGGCGCCCGATAAGGCAGATGATGAAATACTTCTTGAACGAGATCTTGGTAAGCGACGCCGCCACGCAGATGAGGTCATCCGGGAAGAAGGGCAGTATCGCGGTCACAAGAAATATCACGTCGAACTTTTTGCCGGTCGCCCACTTCCAGTATTTCTCCAGATTCTCGCGTCCCGCAAGGCGTTCGGCTATGCGTATGCCGTACTTGTGGACGAGCACATACACGATGACGCAGCCGATTATCAGCCCCGCGTAGCTTATCACAAAGCCCCACAGCGGTCCGTAGATGAGCACGCTCGCCGCGCAGGTCACGCCGCCGGGCACAAATCTAAGTATCACCTGCGCCACCTGCGCGAGGCAGACGGCTATCGGTCCGAACCAGCCGAGCTTATTCACCCATCCGCGTATGATGTCCACCGACTCGAATATGCCGAGCTTGAGGAACATTATGCCGACGCCGACGCAGATGACTATCGTTATTCCGAGGCCGAGCCACGCCGCGAGCTTGCCTTCGGTGCTCACGCCCTGCTTCTTGACCTCGCCCACGACCGTCTCGGCGACCTCTTCCACCGCCTCTATCTTCTCGCGGCGGCTAAGCTCGTCGAACTCCCTGGTCTCGCCGGTGTTCTTCTCGTCCATTGCCCTCTCCTCACGAATAGTCCATTATCGTCATGCCTATCCTATTTTAGCCTAAATCGAGGAAAAAGCAATAAACAAAGCATAAATTTCTTTCGTCAATCAGCACAAAATTATATTGCGAGCGCGACGATAAGCATTATCGCGCCGACAACGATTGCGACTCCGCCCGCCACCTGTGCCAGCGCGAGCGACAGCTTGGACGGCTCGGCATCGCGGTACTTCCATCCGTGTGCAAGCCACCATCCTCCCTGCGGCACGATAAGTCTGAACACTCCCGCCGCTATCATGAGAATCGAGCCGCCGATGAGCACTATCTTCGTCCACCGCTCGTTACTATCATGCTGCCACTCCCGCACAGCCTCGGGGTCGTATTTATAGTCCTCCTCGGTCATCCCGTCGTTGAAGTTCGCGAACTGATTCGCGCACGCGCACAGCCCGAGCAGCATTGTCGCGACGAGAAGTATCAGTATGAGCCTTGTTGCTGTCTGTTTCATCAATTTTTGTCCCTCCCATTATAAATAAAATATCACATTTTTATCCGGCAGTCAACATATTCGGTTGACACAGCCTCACTTTTGCGATAAGATAATATCAAAGGAGGGATGCGCCGATGGACATAGTAATCAAGATCGTTTTCACACTCTTGGCTGCCGCGATAATATTTCTCCCCTTCGGCGACCTTCCTCCACTTGTTCGCAAAAGCCGGCGGAGCATGGCTGTCCCACGTGCCTACTGGGTGGCGATGCGCGTCTCGAAAGCAGTCATGGCTGCGACGATTCTCGCAGGGATATGGGTTTTCCCCGAGTGGGAGACGCACTTCATATCCGCCGCCTTGGGTTTCAACATTCTTGCCACCCTGCTGATAAACAGGATATGCCTCGGCGTGTGGTACTGACACCCGAAAACACATTTCAAAAGGAGAGCCGCGGCTCTCCTTTTTTATCTTGCTAAACCGCTCTGTTTGTGATACAATAAGCGGTGCGAGTTATACGTCATACCGCATGAGCCGCACTATCCGGGGAGTTAGCGGCGCCCTGCACTCACAATCCGCTGCAGTGAGGGAGAATCCCCGACCTCGGGTATGGATGTTTGTCGCAGCCCCGCTCAAGGGGTGTTGAGGGTACGGTCCCACGCAATCGGCGCCCGTGAATCATGTCAGGCGGGGAACCGAGCAGCATTAAGCGGTGCTTACCGATGTGCCGTGGGGCAGCCGTGCCTGAGCCTTGAGAGCGGAAAGCGGACGGACATCCTGCACAAAGTCGGGTGTGCGGCTCATGCGATATGACGTGTTTAGGAGGTCGACTATGTCTCTGGCTCTCTACCGCAAGTGGCGGCCGATGACCTTCTCGGATGTGGTCGGTCAGCCGCAGGTCACCGACACGCTCAGAAAACAGATAGCGCTCGGACGCCTTTCCCATGCCTACCTTTTCACCGGCACGCGGGGAACGGGCAAGACTACCTGCGCAAAATTGCTCGCAAAGGCGGCAAACTGCCTTGACCTCCACGACGGCGAGCCGTGCAACGAGTGCGCCGCCTGCCGCGCGATAAACGACGGCTCGGCGGTGGACATAAGCGAGATAGACGCCGCGTCTAACACCGGCGTGGACAACATCCGCTCGCTGCGCGACAACGCCATGTATACGCCGGTCGAGCTGAAGTACCGCGTCTACATCATCGACGAATGCCACATGCTTTCAAACGGGGCGTGGAACGCGCTGCTCAAGATACTCGAGGAGCCGCCCGAGCACGTCCTGTTCATCTTTGCGTCCACCGAGCTGAACAAGATACCGCCGACCATTCTCTCCCGCTGCCAGCGATACAGCTTCCGACGCGGAAGCGCGCGCGACCTCGCGGCACGAGTGAGCGAGATCGCGGCGGCGGAGAACATTCCGCTGACCGAGGACGGCGCGGCGGCGCTTGCGCGTCTCGCGGACGGCGGATTCCGCGACGCGATATCCATGCTCGACCAGTGCGCGGCGGCTCGCAGGGACTCGACCCTCGACGAAGCCGCGATACTCGACGAGCTGGGGCTTGCGGGCGCGGATGACACGCTCTCGATACTCACGTCGGCGGCGCAGGGGGACATCGCCTCGGCGCTCGCGACGCTGGATGGTCTCTACTCGGCGGGCAAGGATATGTCCGCGCTGCTCGGAGAACTGGGAAGCGCCGTCCGAGACGAGCTGATACTTCTCACCACCAAAGCGCCCGCGCTGCTCGGAGGAAGATACCCCGCGTCGGCGCTCGAGGCGCTCGGGCTCACCGCTTCGGCTGCTTCGGCAATGCTGTCGGCGGTGAGCGACTCGCAGGCACGGCTCGCGCGCTCGGCGTCGGCACGGACAGAGGTCGAGCTGTGCATCGTTAAATTGGCATCCATCGCGGCGGGCGGCATTTCCGATGAGCCGCAGCCGGTGCGTGTGGTGCGCGCCGCGCCCGCTCCGACTGCGAAACCCGCCGTCGAGCAGTCAAAGCCGACCGAGCCCGCTGTCGAAACGCCGAAGCCGGCCGCGGCAAAGCCGATTGAAGCAACACAGCCGGTCGAACCCGAGCCGAGCGACGCTCCCCCCTGGGATGAGACGCCGTCCGAGCCGAAATTCTCGCTCGCCGAACCGTCCGAACCTGAGGACACGCCCCCCTGGGACGACATCCCGCCGATGGACGACAGCTTCGCTCCCCCGCCGGAGGATGAGCCGCCGTTCGAGCCGCAGCCTGAACAGCCGCGCCGCTCGACCCCGAAGCCTTCCGCACAGCCGGCGTCGTGGTGGCAGGACGTGATGGCGGACGCTCGACCGAACATGCCCATCTCGCACTACATGCAGCTCGCGGCGCAGCCCACTCCCGCGCTCGAGGGCGACGCGGTGGTGATAACGGTGACAAGCGAGTTCGCGCGCAAGATAGTCGGCGACCGAAAGGTGCTCGGCGCGGTGGAAGCAAGTGCCGCCAAGGTGCTGGGACGCAAGGTATCCGCGCGGTGCGTGCTCGCCGGTCAGGAGAAGACGCGCGACGCGTTCGACGATCTGCTCGAGCAGCAGACAAAATTCGACAATTTCACAATAACCGACTGATGGAGGTCTGAATATGGCAAGAAAGTTCCCGAATATGCCGAAAAACAGTATGAACATGATGCAGCAGGCGCAGAAGATGCAGCAGGACATGATAGCCATGCAGCAGGAGCTGGAGACGCGCGAGTTCTCGGCGACGACCGGCGGCGGCATGGTCACTGCGACGATCACCGGAAAGCACCGTCTCACCGCGCTTGAGATACAGCCGGAGGCGGTCGATCCGGACGACGTCGAGATGCTTCAGGACATGATAATCGCCGCGGTGAACGAGGCTGTCCGCAAGGCGGAGGACACCGCCGAGGAGGAGATGTCGAAGCTCACCGGCGGACTGAACCTTCCGGGGCTGTTCTGATGGCAAACGCCTACTTTCCCGCGCCGGTAGAGAATCTCATCGACTGGTTCGCGCGGCTGCCCGGCATAGGACGCAAGACCGCGCAGCGGCTCGCGTTCCACGTCGTGAGCATGGGCGAGGAGGACGCGAAGGCGTTCGCCGCCGCCATCTCCGCCGCGAAGCAGGAGATAACCTTCTGCAAGACCTGCCAGAACCTGTCCGCAAGCGAGGTCTGCCCGATATGCTCGTCGGCTGCGCGCGACCACAGCGTGATATGCGTCGTCAGCGACCCGAAGGACGTGGCGGCTATCGAGCGGACGGCGGAGTATCGCGGGCTGTACCACGTTCTGCACGGCGTGATCTCCCCCCTCAGCCGCGTATCCCCCGACGACCTGCGGATAAAGGAGCTTATCACGCGGGTGAGTGCGGGCGGTGTGAGCGAGGTCATACTCGCGACCGACCCGGACACCGAGGGCGAAGCTACGGCGCTGTACATAGCGCGGCTGTTGAAACCTCTCGGCGTGAAGACCACGCGGCTCGCCTACGGAATACCGATGGGCGGTCACCTCGAGTTCACCGACGAGCTGACGCTCGGCCGCGCGCTCGAGGGTCGCAGCGAAATATAACAAAACCACCCGCAAGGGTGGTTTTATTTGTACGGCTCGGGGTTCTGTGTCAGCCCGAGCAGATAGTCGGTGGATGTGCCGTACAGCCGTGCCAGCCGGATGAGCACATCGGTCGGGGTGTCGCGCAGCCGTCTGTAATAGTTCGTCATACCAACCCGCTCTCATAAATTATAACCGTTTGGTATTAACATTTTATCACAGGCGTGCTATCCTTATGCCGTGCAATAACCGTACGATTATAATGGGTTTCCGGTTCGCGAGCTTCCTCCAAAGCCTGCGGCGGTTTTATGCACACCTTGCTCCGAGGGAACGCACCTTCCCTCGGAGATTTTTTGTCCCGCGGCACATCATTTTTCATGCAAAAAAGGGAAGCTATTCGCTCCCCTTCTCCTCGTTTTCGACCTTTTCAAGCGCTTTGATGTCCTTTTTGTCCAGCGTCAGCCGCTCGAACATATCGGGACGCTTGCGCTTGGTGCGCATCAGTGCCTGACCGCGCCTCCACTCGGCGATGTTCTTGTGGTGACCGCTCAGCAGCACCTCCGGCACTCGCCTGCCGTGCCACTCCTCCGGTCGCGAATACTGCGGGTACTCGAGCACGCCGTCCCAGTGGCTCTCGCCGGTGAAGCTCTCCTCGCTGGCAAGCACGCCGGGTATCAGCCGAGCGACCGCGTCACACACCGCGAGCGCCGGTATCTCGCCGCCTGTCAGCACGAAGTCGCCGAGCGAAATTTCCTCGTCGACGCACTCGTCGATGAATCGCTCGTCTATGCCCTCATAGTGCCCGCAGACGATGCACAGCCGCGAGTATCCCGCAAGCCGCCGCGCCATCGCCTGACTAAACGGCTTTCCCTGCGGCGTCATGTACACCGTGTGCATCTCGCCGGAAGCCATGCCGCGCACCGCCTCCCAGCAGTTGTATATCGGGTCCGCCTGCATTATCATGCCGGTGCCGCCGCCGTAAGGGTAGTCGTCCACCTGCATCTGCTTGTTCTTGGTGTAGTCGCGTATGTTGTGACTCTTGATGACGATGTATCCCCTGTCCTGCGCGCGTCCGAGTATCGACTCGTCGGTCATCGTCCTCATCGTGTCCGGAAAGAGGGTGAGTATGTCTATCCGCATGTCAGACCTCCATCCCGTCGATTATCTCCACCGTTATCACGCGGTTTTCGAGATCGGTCGAGCGGATGAACTCGTCGACGGCGGGTATCATATACTCCTTCTCGCCGCGCACGACGTAGACGTTGTTCGCGGGAAGGGTCATCACCTCGACGACCTTGCCGAGCGTGCCGCGACTGAGGTCGCGCACCTCCATGCCGATTAGGTCGGCGATGAAGAAGCGGCCCTTCGGCAATTTCGCGTCGGCGCGCGCTATCGACACGACCTTGCCTTTGAGGCGGATCGCGTCCTCCAGCGTGCCCACTCCGTCCAGCGACGCGAGAAGGTGCCCTTTATGGACGGAGGCGGCGAGCACATCGTACCGCTCCCCGCCTATATACAGCCGTTTGAAACCTTTCAGGAACTCAGCCGAGTCGCACCACGGCTCGATCTTTACCATTCCCCGGACGCCGTGGGTGTTCACGATGCGTCCCGCTTCAAGCATCTCCGCGCCCATTATTCCTTGTCGACTATGTCCACTATCACTCGCTTGGAGCCGGCAGCCGCCTTGACGATGGCGCGTATCTCCTTGGAGGTGCGCCCCTGGCGTCCGATGATCTTGCCCATGTCCGACGGAGCGACACGCAGCTCGAGCTTGAGTCCGGTGTCGGTCTCGACCTCGGTCACTTCCACCTCGTCGGGGTTGTCCACCATGCTCCTTGCGATGTACTCCAGAAGCTCTTTCATAGTCTTACAGTATGCCTGCGTTCTTCATCAGACGGCGAACCGTGTCCGACGGCTGCGCGCCCTTCTGCATCCAATCCTTGGCGCGGTCGGCGTCGATGCGAACCTCCGCCGGCTCAACGCACGGATTGTAAATGCCTATCTCCTCGATGAAACGACCGTCGCGCGGGAAGCGGCTGTCCGCAACGACCACACGATAGAACGGCGCCTTCTTTGCGCCCATACGACGAAGCCTGATCTTGACCATTTTTACATACCTCCGAAAAATTTTTGACTGTTTTGATTATATCCACTGTCGTTTGACAGATGAATAGCTGTTTTATCGTCCGAAAAGTGACGCGAATCCGCCGCGGCGCTTGCCCTTGCGACGACCTCCGCCCATGTTTCCGAACTGCTTTGCCATCTTCTGCATCATGTCGAACTGTTTGAGCAGGCGGTTGAGATCCTCCACCCGCTGTCCCGCGCCCGCGGCTATGCGGCGCTTGCGCGACGAGTTGATTATCGACGGATCCTCGCGCTCCTCCGGCGTCATCGACAGTATCAGCGCCTCCATGCGGGGCATCGCCTTCTCGTCGATGGTCGCTCCCTTCAGCGCCGACGCGTTCATGCCCGGTATCATCGCCGCGATGTCCTCAAGCGAGCCCATGCTTCTGAGCTGCGCCATCTGCGCGAGGAAGTCGTCGAGGGTAAATCGGTTCTGGCGGAGCTTCTGCTCAAGCTCGAGCGCCTGCTTCTCGTCTATCGCCGCCTCCGCCTTTTCGATGAGCGTCAGAACGTCGCCCATGCCGAGGATGCGGCTCGCCATGCGGTCGGGGTAGAACGGCTCTATCTTGTCCAGCTTCTCGCCGGTGCCGACAAACTTTATCGGCTTTCCGGTCACCGCGCGGACCGACAGCGCAGCGCCGCCGCGAGTGTCGCCGTCCAGCTTGGTGAGCATCACGCCGGTTATGTCCAGCGCCTCGTTAAACGCCGACGCCGTGTTCACCGCGTCCTGACCGGTCATCGCGTCGACGGTGAGGATTATCTCGGTCGGACTGACCGCCGCCTTGATGTTCCGCAGCTCGTCCATCAGCGCCTCGTCGATGTGCAGCCGTCCCGCCGTGTCCAGGAACACCAGGTCGTTGCCGTGGTCGAGCGCGTGCTTTACCGCGTGACGCGCTATCTCGACCGGGTCGCCCTGACCCTCCTCGAACACCGGCACGCCGAGCTGTTCGCCTACTATCTGAAGCTGCTTTATCGCCGCCGGACGGTATACGTCGCATGCGACAAGCAGCGGACGCGATCCCTGTTTTTTCATGTATCCCGCGAGCTTCGCGCCGTTGGTTGTCTTGCCCGCGCCCTGAAGTCCGCAGAGCATTATTACTGTCGGCGGCTTCTTCGCGCGCTCGAGACGCACCACGTCGCCGCCCATCAGCGCGGTCATCTCCTCGTTGACGATCTTCACGACCATCTGCGCCGGAGTGAGGCTGTCGAGCACGTCCTGTCCGACAGCTCGCTCGCTCACCCGCGCGACGAAGTCCTTGACCACCTTGTAGCTGACGTCCGCCTCGAGAAGCACCAGGCGTATCTCGCGCATAGCCTCCTTGATGTCGCTCTCGTGGAGGCGTCCCTTGCCGCGAAGTTTCGCAAACGCGGCATTCAGTTTTTCGCTCAGTCCCTCAAATGCCATTTATATTTCCTCACGAAGGTCGCGGATATGACCGAGCATATCGCGTATCTTGTCGTCTATCTCGCCGGACAGGTACTTGTCGCGGTTTATCATCCGCAGCTCGCGGGCGTCGTTTTCGAGCAGGTCGAGCGCGCCCTCCAGCCTTGTGTACCGTCCGCGAAGCCCGAGCCGCTGCTCGGTGTCGCGAAGGGTGTTCTCCGCGCGGAGGAGCGCGTCGCGCACGCCCTGCCGGGTTATCCCCTCGTTTTCGGCTATCTCGCCGAGCGACAGGTCCTCGTCGTAGTACATGGCAAATATGTCGCGCTGTTTGTCGGTAAGCAGCGCGCCGTAGAAGTCGAACAGCAGCGAAAGCTCCGGTCCCTTCTCCTTCACGACGAACACCTCCCTCTCGTATCGGCGGATGGGCTTGTGCTCATGCCGCCCCTGCCCGCCTGTCTGTAAAGTGCCATCCTTTACAGACCATATTCTACCGCATCCGACCGACGATGTCAAGAGGAAAATCAAAGGTTGTAAAACTTTTTGCTTTACAGCCCGAAGGTGAACACCGCGCTGCCGTCGCGCACCTCCACCTCCTTCAGTGCCGAGGTGTCGGGCAGCGACGAGCTTATCGCGTCCGACGCGGTGGTGAGTATCGAGTCGGGCAGGTAGTCGCTGACCGCAAGCCCGCAGGCGGTAAACGACTTAGCGCTCACCACAAGCCCGTCGCCGTCCGCCGATATGCCAAGCTCCAGCTCGAGCTCGAGCGTGTTCGGGGCTAGTGCCAGCAGAGCGGCGACCGTGCCCTTTCCCTCCGACCGAAGATAGTCGCGCACCGACTCGCGCGAAACTGTCGCGTCGATGGCGAGCGTGTCCGGCGCGGAGAAGCGCACCTCCACGCTCTCCGGCGCGAGGCTAGACCGCAGCGCGAGCTTTATCAGCGTGGTCGCCTGTGCGTCGTCTATCGTCACCACCAGCGGCAGCTCCTCTCCCTCGTCCGGCGCGGAGGAGATGAGCATCGGCGACGGCGCGGTCGACGGCATTGGCGCCGCCGCGTCGCTTGCGCTCGACCGCTCGCCGTGCGCGATGGCAGCCAGTATCCCTGCCGAAAGCAGCAGCGCCCCGACCGTGCAGCCGATGTAAATTCGACGCATGGCGCGGTCGTCCGAGCGTATCCTGTCTATGAATGTGCGAAATCTCTCTAACACGTCGTCCACCTCCGAAATATGCTTCTATTTTATACTTCCCGAAGCGCGCTTTTATACCTCCATGTTTTTGCGCATAGCTATTGACAGCGGCGCGATTTTGTGGCATAATGGTTTATAGTTAAACAATCAAACTCTAAACAGGTGGAGGGATGCCCATGCCAAACGACGAAAGCCTGCGACCGTTCGAGTACTACACCATCTTCACTCGACGGGTGATGAGCGCGCTCGACCAGTGGTTCGATATGCTCAGCGGATCGGTCGGGCTGAGCAACTCGGAGCTGAAGGTTCTCGCCTTCCTGCACGCGAAGCCGTCGAACGACACGGCACAGTGGACGGCGACGCAGCTCGGCATATCCAAGGCGCTGGTGAGCAAGGTGGTCGAACAGCTCTGCACCAAGGGTTATCTTGTGCAGGTGCAGGACAGGGACGACCGCAGGTGCTATCATCTCATCGTGCAGGACGCCGCAAAACCGCTTCTCGCGGGCATAAACGAGCAGTTCATACAGTCGTGGGAGATAATCTCGCGCGGCATAAGCGATGAGGAGTTTAAGCAGTATCTGAACGTCATGAGCAAGATAATCAGGAACATCGCGGAGGGATTCGGTTTCGACATGCCCGGCATTTCGATCGACACAGACGACAAGCAATAAAATATATTTTGGAGGTGCATTATGAACGTCAAAGAACTGGTAGGAAAGATGACGCTTGAGGAGAAGGCTTCGCTCTGCGCGGGCGGCGGCTGGTGGCAGACAAAGCCTATCGACCGCCTCGGCATACCGTCGGTATACATGACCGACGGCCCTCACGGACTGCGCAAGCAGGAGGGCACCGGCGACCACCTCGGACTGAACGCGAGCGTTCCCGCAACCTGCTTCCCCACCGCGGCGGGACTGGCGTCCAGCTTCGACCGCTCGCTTATCGCGCGTCAGGCAAGCGCTCTTGCGGTCGAGGCGCAGGCGCACGACGTGTCGATACTGCTCGGACCGGGCACCAACATCAAGCGCAGCCCGCTCTGCGGACGCAACTTCGAGTATTTCTCCGAGGATCCGGTGCTCGCGGGCGAGATGGCGGCAAGCTACATAAAGTCGCTTCAGGAGGGCGGCGTCGGCTGCTCGCTCAAGCACTTCGCGGCGAACAATCAGGAGAGCTATCGCATGGGCGGCGACTCGCTCGTCGACGAGCGCACGCTGCGCGAGATATACCTCCGTCCGTTCGAGATAGCGGTCACCAAGGGCAAGCCGCAGACGGTGATGTGCTCGTACAACCGCATAAACGGCGTGTTCTCCTGCGAAAACGAGTGGCTGCTCACCAAGGTGCTCCGCGACGACTGGGGCTTCGACGGCTACGTAGTGACCGACTGGGGCGCTATGGACATTCGCGTCGACGCGCTCAAGGCGGGCTGTGAGCTTGAGATGCCGTCAAGCGACATGACCACCTGCAATCAGATAGCGGACGCGGTGAAGAAGGGCGAGCTGGACGAGGCGATACTCGACCGCGCCGTCACCCGCATGCTGAACATACTCTACCGCTGGATAGAGACGAACAAACGTGAAGTTACGCTCGACCTTGAGGAGCATCACAAGCTCGCCCGCGAGATCGCCGCGCAGACGATGGTGCTCGCCAAGAACAACGGCGTGCTGCCGCTCGACGCGAAGAAGTCGACCGCGATAATCGGTGCTTACGGCAAGAAGATAATGTTCCAGGGCGGCGGCTCGTCGCACATTAACAATCCGTATGAGGACAGCGTGGTCGACGAGTGGTCGAAGCTCGGCGAGGTCGTCTACGCCGAGGGCGTTCGCGCCGACGGCACCACCGACGACGCTCTGATAAACGAGGCGGTCGAGGCGGCAAAGAAGGCGCAGAACGTGCTGCTGGTCGTCGGCTCGCCGATGGAGACCGAGGGTGCCGACCGCAAGGAGATGACCCTGCCCGCCGGCGTTGTCAAGCTGGTCGACGCGGTCGCGAGCGTCCGTCCCGACTGCGCGGTGGCACTCACCTGCGGCGCTCCGGTCGAGCTGCCGTTCATCGACAAGATAGGCGCGCTGCTCGTCGCTTATCTCGGCGGTCAGGCTGCCGCGGGCGCGATAGTAGACCTCGTCAGCGGCGCGAAGAACCCGTGCGCCAAGTTTGCCGAGACCTGGCCGGTCGACTTCCGCCACAATCCGTCCCACCCGAACTACGCGCTCAAGGACGTCGAGTACCGCGAGGGCGTGTTCGTCGGCTATCGCCACTACGATATGCACGGCATAAACCCGCGCTTCCGCTTCGGCTACGGTCTCAGCTACACCACCTTCGAGTACGGCGAGCCGACCATAAGCGCGAGCGCGATAACCGAGGGCGATCCGCTCACCGTCTCGGTCGACGTGAAGAACACCGGAGGGGTCGCGGGCGCGGAGATAGTCCAGCTCTATGTCGGTCAGGACGTCTGCACAAACGTGCCCCGTCCGGTAAAGGAGCTGAAGGACTTCGCGAAGGTGTGGCTCGAGCCGGGCGAGACAAAGACGGTGAAGTTTGAGCTGGACAGCCGCGCGTTCGCCTACTGGAACGACTTCGCAAAGGCGTGGACGGTGGACAGCGGCAGCTTTACCGTGTCGGTCGCGCCGTCCAGCTGCCCCTACTGCCAGAAGAAGATGAGCGTCACCGTCACCTCCACCTCCGCAAAACCGCGTCCGCTCACCCTCTACTCGACCATCCCCGAGCTGATGGCGTTCCCCGGCGGCGCGGAGCTTATAGGAAAGATGATGCAGAACGCGCCCACCCTCTCGGCGCTCAACAACGACGGCGAGGATATGCTCGGCATGGACATGAAGGCGATGGTGGAGGGCATCCCGCTCAAGACGATGCTCATGTTCGCCGGCGGCGCGATAAGCGAGGAGCAGTTCGGCGGCATACTCGCTCAGCTCAACGCCGCGGCGGGTGTTGCGTAAGATGGAGCTTACCCCATTCAGAAACTTCGGCGAGTTCGTGGACAGGGTGCATACGGCGGGTTTCCTGCCCGGCGCGCTCGACTGCGAGGGAGCTGCCTTCTCGGTCGGCGACCTCTGCGGCGACGGCGTTGTGTGGCACACCGGCGACGACGACCATGACCCGTGGCAGTACCGCATACGCGTGCTCTCCGAGACCGAGGACATAGCCTACGGCAAGTTCTTCTCTAAGAAGAGCGGCTACATCACCCGCGACTGGATGCCCCGATTCATCGCCGCACGCCGACGCGCGTACAGCTTCGATGAGATGTGGCAGGCGGGCAGGATGAGCCGCTGCGCAAAGAAGGTCTACGACCTGCTGCGCGATACCCCCGCCCTCGCAAGCCACGACATTCGGTCGCTCGGAAACTTCGCGGGCGAGAAGAAGTCGGCGCTCGAATCGGCGCTTGCCGAGCTTCAGATGAACATGTTCATCACCGTCTGCGGCGAGGCACAGAAGATCTCCGCCGACGGCGAACCTTACGGCTGGCCCGGCTCGATATTCTGCACCGTCGACAACTTCTTTGCCGGTGTCGAGGAGGAGGCTGGCGGCATCGACCCCGCGCGCGCTGCCGGCGAGATAGCCGACAACGTCCGCGCGTTTGCGCCGAATGTCAATCCCCGCGCGCTGAAAGCACTTATCGCGCAGTACAGATAGCGAAAGCATCCGAAAACGGAGCGGTGTGAAAATGCCGCTCCGTTTATTGTTTTGCGCCGAAAGATGTGTTATAATAGGTTCAATTTGGAGGCGATAGACAAGATGAAATTTCGCAAATTCGCGGCATTCGCCGTCGCGCTGTGCATACTGCTCGGCGGCTGCACGATAGAACGAGAGCTCGGTCACGGCGAGGCGTCCTACGAGGACTTCCGCGCCTACATCGACGAGCGACGCGCGGGCGACTTCACCGCCGTCGACCTCTCCCCGCTCGCCGAAAAGTACCGCTGCTCGGACGAGTTCGAGACACGCACCGACGACGAGCTTCGCTTTGAGCTTAGCCGCACCACCAGCCAGAAGTCGACGGTGTCCCGCGTCACAAAGTCGGAGGCTATGAGCGACATCGACTTTCTCCTGCGGATGCTGCGCGAGGACTACGGCGCGTACGAATTTTTCGGCGGCGACGAGGCGTTCGGTGAGATGAGAGAGCGGCTTGAGGCGAGTGTCGACGAGGCGTTCGGCGGCGAGGTGCGCCTGCCGGTCATCGACTTCACCGCGCTGATAAGCGACGCGCTCGGCGGCACGATAAGCGACCGCTCGTTTGTCGTGCGTGACGAGCCGGTCACCCCGAGCGACAAGCTCTACCACGTCCGAAACGAGTATTTCACCCGCGATGGCGACGACTTCTACTACCACGGCTCAAAGGTGCTGTCGGTGGACGGCGGCGACCCGCACGACTACATCAAGCCCACCGTCGCGCCGAACGGAGCTATCGTCTACTCGATGTGGCGCAGCTTTCCGACCGGCTTCGACCCGACCGCCGCGTTCATCGTCGCCGAACTGGAGGGCGCAGAACCGGCGAACTTCCGCTGGTCGTCGGCGTACATCGACAGCTTCACCAACTACTCGTTCGGCGAGAGCTTCCGCGAGGGCAGCTCCACCTCACCCGATGGGAGCGTCACCGTTCCGGTGGTCGCGTCGAGCGATCTCGGGCGCGCGGGCGACAGATTTGTCGAGTCGGCTGACCGTCCGTCGGATGAGAAGGCGCTGGTGCTCGACCTGCGCGTGTCCGGCGGCAGCGACGAGACCTACATCCGTCGGTGGCTGGAGACCTACGCGGGCGAGCCGAGCGAGGTGAACGAGCTTCGCCTGCACCGTTCGTCGCCGATGAACAACGCGATATTCGAGTCGGACGAGCCGTTTGGCACGGTGATAAGCTCGTCCGAGGGCAAAAACGTCGAGCTTGATGACGGTCGCACGCTGATAGTCCTCGTCGGAGGCAACACCGGCGCCGCCGAGACCGCGCAGCAGCTCGCGAGCCGCATCTCCAACGTCATCACCGTCGGAGGCATAAGCGGCGGCGCGGCGCTGACCGCCGACCCGACGACCCGCTACCTGCCGTCGAGCGGGATACGGCTGACCTTCGGCACTACGCTGCGGCTGTCCACCGGAATGTTCAGTGAGAACGGCGGCACCTGCCTGCACCCCGACCTCTACGCGAACCCCGCCGACGCGCTGGTGTTCGCGCGCGAGATGGTCGCCTACTATGGGCTGAACGGATAACGCGCCATTCCGCACACATCGACGCGCGGCGCATACTTTTTATATATCGAGCGAAAATACCTCTTGACACCCGAGAGGTATTTGTTTTATACTAACAGTACCCCCGGGGGGTATGGGTACATTCCCACTGAAGAAAGGTGGTCAGATATGCGTAAGGAACGGTTTGACGTCGGCGGAATGACCTGCGCCGCCTGCTCCGCGCGGGTGGAGAAGTCGGTCGGCAAGCTCGACGGCGTGTGTGAGGTGTCGGTAAATCTGCTGACAAATAGCATGTCGGTCGAATATGACGAGAGCGAGCTAAGCTCCTCCGGCATCTGCGACGCGGTGGTAAAGGCGGGCTACACCGCACGCTCGCGCGAGGACGCGCCGAAGTCGGACAAGTCGTCGTCGACCGCGCGAAACGACCTGCGAAACGCCGAGTACAAGTCGCTGAAAATACGGCTCATCGTGTCCGCGATATTCGCCGCGCCGCTGAGCTATCTCTGCATGGGGCATATGTTCGGAGCGCCTGTCCCCCACTTTTTCCACGGCGCGAAGAACGCGATACCCTTCGCGTTTACGCAGCTTCTGCTGCTCATTCCGGTCATTGCGGTGAATTTCAAGTACTTCCGCGTCGGATTCAAGACGCTGCTGCACGGCGCGCCGAACATGGACTCGCTCATTGCCATCGGCGCGGGCGCGAGCGTCGTCTACGGCATCTACTCGATATACCGCATGGCGTACGCGCTCGGCGACGGCGACCTCGCGACGGTGGAAGTTTTCATGCACGAGCTGTACTTCGAGTCGGCGGGCATGATTCTCACGCTGATAACGCTCGGCAAGTTCTTCGAGTCGCGCGCGAAGGGGCGAACCTCCGACGCGATATCCAAGCTCATCGACCTCGCGCCCAAGAGCGCGTCGGTCGAGCGGGACGGCGTGGAGCACCGGATCCCCGTCGAGGAGGTGCGCGTCGGCGACATCATCGTCGTGCGCCCGGGCGAGGCTGTGCCGGTTGACGGCGTGATAACCGAGGGCAGCGCGTCGATAGACGAGTCGGCGATAACCGGCGAGAGCGTCCCCAATGATAAGTCGGTCGGCGGCGATGTGGTCGGCGCGACGATAAATCTGTCCGGCTTCTTCAGGATGCGCGCGACAAAGGTCGGCGACGACACGACCCTCTCGCAGATAGTGCGCCTGGTGGACGAGGCATCCGGCTCGAAGGCGCCCATCGCAAAGCTCGCGGACAAGGTGAGCGGCGTGTTCGTCCCCGCGGTGATAGCGGTCGCGATAGTGGCAACGGTGGTTTGGCTGATAGTCGGCGCGACGTTTGAGTTTGCGCTCAGCTGCGGCATAGCGGTGCTGGTCATCTCCTGCCCCTGCGCGCTCGGTCTTGCGACACCCACCGCGATAATGGTGGGCACCGGCAAGGGCGCTCAGAACGGAATACTGATAAAATCGGGCGAGGCGCTCGAGACGGCGCACAGCGTGGACACGGTGGTGCTCGACAAGACGGGCACGATAACCGAGGGCAAGCCCGCCGTGAAAGCTGTCGCGCCCGCGGACGGCGTGGACGAGCGCGAGCTGCTCTCCCTCGCGGCGGCTGCCGAGTCGCTGAGCGAGCATCCCCTCGCGCGGGCGGTGGTCGAGCACGCAAAGGCGCTCGGCGTGGCGATGCCCTCGGCGGACGACTTCTCGCAGGTGCCGGGCGGCGGCATACGCGCGACGGTGAACGGCGAGACGCTGCTCGCGGGAAACCTGCGCCTGCTGCGCTCGGAGGGCATCGAGTCAGCGGAGGCGGAGCGAGCGTCGACCGAGTTCGCGTCGCGCGGAGAGACGGCGCTCTGCTTTGTCCACGGCGGGAAGTATCTCGGCGCGGTCGCGGTGGCGGACGTGGTCAAGCCCACCAGCCGTCAGGCGATAGACGAGCTGCACGGCATGGGCATACAGGTCGTGATGCTCACCGGCGACAACGAGGCGGTCGCGCAGTCGATAGCGTCGAGCGTCGGCGTCGACCGAGTGGTCGCGGAGGTGCTGCCGCAGGACAAGGAGCGCGAGGTCCACGAGCTTCAGAACGAGGGAAAGAAGGTCGCGATGGTCGGCGACGGCATAAACGACGCGCCGGCGCTCGCGCGGGCGGACGTGGGCATCGCGATAGGCGCGGGTACCGACGTGGCGATAGAGTCGGCGGACGTAGTGCTCATGCGCGGCGACCTGCTCGATGTGCCGACCGCGATACGCCTCAGCCGCGCGGTGCTGCGCAACATCAAGCAGAACCTGTTCTGGGCGCTTGCGTACAACACGCTCGGCATACCGGTTGCGGCGGGGGTGTTCTTCACCGCGTTCGGACTCAAGCTGAGCCCGATAATCGGCGCGCTCGCGATGAGCTTTTCGAGCGTGTTCGTCGTCTCAAACGCGCTGCGGCTGCGGTTCTTCAAGCCGATACGCAGCGCCGCTCCGGCGGGTGTGACATCCGCCGCAGCACCCGCTATAAATTCGGAAAACTCGGCTTTAGCCGATAAAAAGGAGATGAATACCATGACCAAGGTTCTGAAAGTCGACGGCATGATGTGCGAGCACTGCGTCGCCCATGTCAAGAAGGCTCTCGAGGGAGTTTCAGGCGTGTCCGCTGCCGACGTGTCGCTCGAGAAGAAGCAGGCGACCGTCACCCTCGGCGGCGACGTGTCCGACGCGGCGCTGAAGTCGGCTGTCGAGGAAGCCGGCTACACCGTCACCGAGGTGGCGTGATGAAGGCGGACAGCAGTTCGGTCGCGCACAAGCTCAAGGTCGCGCGCGGTCAGCTGGACGGCATACTTCGGATGATAGACGAGGACAGGTACTGCGTCGACATCGCAAATCAGCTGCTCGCGACCCAGTCGCTGCTGAAAAGCGCGTCGCAGGAGATACTCCAGGCGCACATCCGAAGCTGCGTGCGCGACGCGCTCGAGACCGACGAGCCGAATCTCAAGATAGAGGAGGCGCTGAGCCTTCTCGAAAAGATGGCAAAGAGCTGAAAAATCGCGGCGAGGAAGCGGATTCCCCGCCGCGATTTTTGTATATTTTTCATGTTGCACACGGCTTACAAATGCCGTATAATCTAAGCAAAAGAACTACCGAAATGGGGGACTTGCATGGAGGATATCTTTCCCCTGAGCAGGGGCAGGATAGGCGGCAGCTATCGCGTGGAGACGATAGAGCTGCCCGCGGCGACCGAACAGCGGCTCGAGTCGCTCGGCATGACCAAGGGGACGCTCGTCGCGGTGCAGAACGCCAAGAGCCGCGGCGTGCTCGTCGTGAAGGTGCGCGGCACACGGTTCGCGCTCGGACGCGGCATAACCGAAAACATCGAAGTGAGGTGCGCCGATGAGTGATATGACGATAGGGTTCATCGGAAACCCGAACTGCGGCAAAACCACGCTGTTCAACGCCTACACCGGCGCGAACCTCAAGGTCGCCAACTGGCCGGGCGTGACGGTCGAGAAGGTGGAGGGCGCGATAAAGGCGCACGGCATGGACATAAGCCTTGTCGACCTGCCCGGCACATACAGCCTGACCTCCTACACGATGGAGGAGCAGGTGTCGCGAAACTTCATCATGGGCGACGACGTGGACGTGATAGTCGATGTCGCCGACGCGTCCGCGCTCGAACGAAATCTGTACCTCACGCTCCAGCTGCTCGAGCTCGGCAAGCCGGTGGTGCTCGCGCTGAACATGATGGACATTGTCCACAAGCGCGGCATGGAGATAGACACCCACCGCCTGCCCGAGATGCTCGGCATACCTGTCATAGCGGTCTCGGCGCGCAAGCGGAACGGGCTGTCGGTGCTGCTGCACGCGGCGGTGCATCACAAGGACTCGCACGCGCCCGAGCTGCTCGAGCATCAGCACGCGCACACGTCCGAGCACGTCCACGACCACCACTCGGAGTACGCGATGGTCTACTCGGACGCGATGGAGGACCGCATCGACCTGGTTATGACCGAGCTTGAAAAGCTCTATCCCGACCTCAAAAACTACCGCTGGCACGCGATAAAGACGCTCGAGCGCGACGCGGAGGTCTGCGAGAAGTACCCGATAGACCTTGCCCGCGTGCTCGGACTGCCGGATGGCAGCGAAGTCCCGAACTTCGAGAGCGAGATAATAAACGAGAAGTACGACTTCATACAGGAGATAATCGACGAGGTGCTCGTCGGCAAGGAGGAGAAGGAGCAGTCGACCGACCGCGTCGACCGCGTGCTCACCCACCGCGTTTGGGGCATACCGATATTCCTCGGCATAATGGCGCTGGTGTTCTTCCTCACCTTCACCATCGGCGACTGGCTGAAAGGATACTTCGAGGCGTTCCTCGAGTGGTTCAGCGGCATCGCGGGCGACGGTCTCACCGCCATCGGAGTGCCCGACCTGATACGCTCTCTGCTGGTGGACGGCATAATCGCCGGCGTGGGCGGGATACTCACCTTCCTGCCGAACATCGTGATACTCTTTTTCGCGCTCGCGCTGCTCGAGGACAGCGGCTACATGGCGCGCGTGGCGTATGTCATGGACGGCGTGATGGGGCGGCTTGGACTCAGCGGCCGCGCGTTCATCCCGATGATACTCGGCTTCGGCTGCACCGTGCCCGCGATAATGGCGTCGCGCGCGCTCGAAAGCAAGCGTGATCGGCTCCGCGTGATGCTGATAACGCCGTTTATGAGCTGCTCGGCGCGGCTTCCGATATACATACTCTTCTCGGGAATGTTCTTCGGCGACAGCGCCATGCTCGTTGCCTACTCGATGTACCTGATAGGCCTGGTGGTCGCGATAGCCGCGGCGGCGATAATGCAGCTTTTCAGCAAGAAGCACGACGAGAACAGCCTGCTAATCGAGCTTCCCGAGTATAAGGCGCCCGCCGCGCGCACCGTGTTCATCTACGTCTGGGAGAAGGTCAAGGACTATCTCACCAAGGCGGGCACGATAATCTTCGTCGCGTCGATAGTCATGTGGCTGCTGATGAACTTCGGACCGCACGGATTCGTCGGCGAGGAGATAAACTCCAGCTTCGGCGCGGTGCTCGGTCACTTCCTCGTCCCCTTCTTCGCGCCGCTCGGTCTCGGAATGTGGCAGATAGCGGTCGCGCTGCTCGCGGGCATATCCGCAAAAGAGGTGGTCGTGTCCAGCTGCGCGGTGCTGTTCGGCATAGCGGGACTGAACTCGGCGGCGGGCGAGGTCGAGTTCGCGGCGCTGCTCGGGTCGATGGGCTTCGGACAACTGAACGCCTTCTGCCTCATGATCTTCTGCCTGCTCTACATCCCCTGCGCGGCGGCACTCGGCACGATAGGCGCGGAGTTTTCCAAGCTCTATCCCGCGCCCGATGGCAGAAAAGTTTTCCTGCCGCGCGGACGGTGGATAGCCGCGGTCGCGCTGTTCCAGCTCGCGGTCGCGTGGGTGGTCACCTTCGCGGTGTGGCAGATAGGAAACCTGTTCATCTCATAGCTCTATCGCCTGGGTGCAGACGTTCTCGCAGAACCGCCTGTCGTGCTCGACAAAGAGCATCGTCGGCTTGAAATTCAGTATCAGCTGCTCTATCTGCTCGCGGCTCTCGAGGTCGATGAAGTTGAGCGGCTCGTCCCACACATACAGGTGCGCGCTCTCGCAGAGGCTTCGCGCGAGCAGCACCTTCTTTCGCTGACCCGCCGACCAGTCGCGCATGTCCTTTGTGAACTGCTCGCGCTTAAAGCCGAGCTTTCGCAGTATCGCGAGCATCAGAGTGTCCTCCACCCCGCACTCGGCGGCATAGTCCCGCGCTGTCCCGCGAAGGAAACTCGAGTCCTGCGGGACATAGCTCATCACCATGCCGCTCGCGCGGAACAGCTCGCCGGTGTGCGGTATATCCTCGCCGAGTATCAGCTTGAGAAGCGAGCTTTTGCCGGTGCCGTTGCGTCCCACTATCGCCGTGCGGTCGCCGGGTCGGATCTCGAACCGTAGCCCCTCGAACACAGGGCGGGACGGGTCGTAGGCTATCGACAGCCCGCCCGATGACAGCAGCGCACGGCGGATGTCGCTTCTCGGCGACAGCTTCAGCTCCTCCACCGTCTCGTCGCGTCGAAGGTGGGTCGCGGTCTCGAGAAGCTCGCGCTTCTCGGCGGCGGCGCTTCCCACCCTCCGCTCGAGCGCCTTCGCCTTCGACGCCGACCGCGCAGCCATCTTGCCGACGTGCCCGCGGGACACATCCTCGTGCAGCGCCGCGTTTTTGTTCGACTTCTTGTACTTCGACTTGTCCGCCGCGTCCGCCCGTCGTGACGCAAGCTCCGCCGCCGCGTCCAGGCGCTTTACCTCCCTGCCGAGGCGCTCGTTTGTCGCGCGCTCGAACTGCTCGCGGCGGTCGCGCTGCTCGCGCCAGATCGAGTAATTTCCGCGCACCACCTCCGCCGAGTTTCGGTCGAGTGCCAAAATATGGTCGGTGCACGCGTCGAGGAACGCGCGGTCGTGGCTGACAAGCAGAAACCCGTTCTTCTGCCGCAGATATTCCGCGACCTGCTCGCGCGCCGACGCGTCGAGGTGGTTCGTCGGCTCGTCGATGAGCAGGAACCGTCCCTCGCAGGCGAACAGCGCCGCAAGCATCACCTTCGTCCGCTCGCCGTTCGAGAGGGTGTAGTAGTCGCGCCAGAGCAGCTCGGATGGGTTGGCGCCGAGCTTGGAAAGTTCCATCTCAAGCCGCCACTGTTCGAGGTCGGAGCGCGCGTTTTCAGCCGCTTCGAGCGCGGTCGAGCCCTCCGGCGGGTCGGGATACGGAAAGTAGTCCGCGCCGCCGCGCACGCCGAGCAGGTTTCCCGACGGCTCAAGCTCTCCCGCGAGGATGCGCATAAGCGTCGTCTTGCCGCGACCGTTGCGCCCCACCAGTCCCAGCCGCCAGTCGGTGTCCACGCGAAAGCTCAGTCCCTCGAACACGCTGTCCGCCGAGCCGGGGTACGCAAATGACAGATTCTGTGCTTCAATTATCATATAAACCTCCGAAATACGCAAAAATGGACGCGGAAAATCCGCGTCCATCTAATTTGTCGCAGTTTGCGGCATATCGAAGGCTTCCATGCAGATTTCCCGCGCAACAGTCAAGACACCACCGGCACGCAGAAATCTCCACGCGCCGCTTATCCTCTCAAACTGTTGCCAAAACCGAAGTTTTATCGGGAAATATGCATCTTTTCACCCTTTTCGTCGTTTATATCGGTCGTTCGACCATGGCTATTGTATCATGTCGGCAGACGCTTGTCAAGCGTTCGGTCGCCACCGGCGTTTATCCCGCGACGTAGAGGTCGTAGACACGGACGAATATCGCCGCCGCCTCCGCTCGGGTGACGGTCGCGCTCGGTCGAAGCTGACCGTTCTCGTCCCCCTTGAGCGTGCCGGTCTCTATCGCCCAGCCGAGAGCCGACGCTGCCCAGTACGAGCCGCTCGACGCGTCGGTAAAGTGCTCGGTCGCGTGGTCTAGATAGCTCGCGGCGTAGAAATCGAGACTGTTCATCTGACCCTCGAACCGCTCGGGATAGGTCTGGCTGAGCCAGCGCACGGTAAGCGTCACCAGCTCCTCGCGGGTCACGCTGCCAGCGGGGCGGAAGTATCCCTTCTCGTCGCCGGTGGCAATTCCGCAGCGCTTAGCCCAGCGCAGTGCGGTCGAATACCATCCGCGTTCGACTGCGTCCGGAAAACCGTGCGGCGTCTCGTACGCGGGACGACCGGCGAGCCGCCAGAGCACCACCACCGCCATAGAGCGATCCATCGGCGCGTCAGGCGAGAAGCTGCCGTCCTCCATGCCGCCGAACAGTCCGAGCTCGGTCACCGCGTCGATGTCCGCCGCCGCCCAGTGTCCCGCCGTATCGGGATAAGCCCCGGCGGGAAGTGCGAGCAGCAGCGCCGCCGCAAGCGTGAGCGCGATAAATCTGACTCTCTTACTCATATCAGCCGTTGATTATCTTCGTCCAGATGTGGTCGTAGTAGCTCACCGACTCGCCGAGATCGACAAACACCTCGCTCTTGTCCATCACTTCCTGCGGCGGATACTGCGCGGGGTCGTTCTTTATCTCGTCGTCGAGCGACTCATAGACCTCGGTCTGCGGCGTGGAGTAGTTGATGTAGTCGCGGTTCTTCGCGGCGATGTCGGTACGGCACATGAAGTCGATGAACTTCACCGCCGCGTCGTAGTTCGGCGCGTCCTTGAGTATGCACATCGCGTCAAACCAGAGGTTGGTGCCCTCCTTGGGTATAGCATACGCGAGGTCGGGGTTGCCCTCCTCCGGGTCCATGCAGGTGACCGCGTCGCCCGAGTAGATCATGGCGATTGCCGCCTCGCCCGCTATCATCTTGTCCTTCACGTCGTCGCCGGTGAATCCGAGCGTCTTGGAAGCAGCCTCGGCGAGCTTCTTCTCCGCCGCGTCCAGCTCCTCCTTCGAGGTGGAGTTCAGCGAGTAGCCGAGGTACTTCAGCGTCATGCCTATCGTGTCGCGCACCGAGTCCATGAGGAACGCGTTGTTGTCGTACTTGCCCGACCAGTATACGCCCCAGCTGTCCACCGGCTCGTCCACCATCGTCGTGTTGTAGAGTATGCCGAGCGTTCCCCACATGTACGCGACCGAATACTCGTTGTTCGGGTCGTACTCGCGCGACTTGTAATTGTCCCCTATCTTCGAGTAGTTCTCGAGCTTCGACATATCTATCTTGGCGAGCATATCCTCGTCTATCATGCGCTTTATCATGTAGTCGGAGGGGATGACCACATCGTAAGCTGCGTTCGAGTTCTTGACCTTGGTGTACATCGACTCGTTGAAGTCGAAGGTGTCGTACACGACCTTTATGCCGGTCTCCTTCTCGAATATGCCGATGACGTCCGGGTCGATGTAGTCGCCCCAGTTGTACACGTTCAGCGTACTGCCGACAAGCTCGGGATATGGATACTCGGCGGCACTCTTGCTCGGCTCGGCATCCGAGTTCGAGCATCCCGCGAACACTCCCACCATCAGCGCCGCCATAAGCAGCAGAGCAACTGTCCTTTTCAACTCTAACATTTCTCCTTCGCAAAAATAGTTTGATATATTCAAAAACCGCTAAGGGTTTAAGAATCACTTCAGCTTGGACGGCTCGTACACAAGCGCGCCGACCATGCCGTACCGCGCGACGAGTGCCGTCGGGAAGCGCGCGCCGCCCTCGGCGAGCTGCATCGGGTCGCCGACCATCTCGCCCGAAACGAGCATCTCCGCAAGCTCTCGCATATCGGTGATGTACCGCTCGGTAAGCTGCACCGGCGACTGGTTGCGGTGCCCGGGATAGACCATCAGGTTGTCGATGCCCGCCACCGTCGACTCGAGCCGCTTCATCCCATCAAGGAAGGTGGTGAGGTCGGTCGAGTGATCGAGCTGCATCCATATCGAACCCGAGCCTATCGTGTCCCCGCTGAAAAGCTGACGGTTCTCGCGGTCGAGAAACGCGACGCTTCCCGGCGTATGACCCGCAAGCTCTATCACCTCGAGCGTGCGTCCGCCGAGGTCGAACCTGTCGCCGTCGCGCAGCTTGGTGAATATCTCGGTCGGATATTTCGCGCCGAAGCTGCCCATCAGCGGGAAATCCTTCTCGCTGACGCATACCTCGCAGCCCGCGTCGATGAACTCCCTCAGCTCCGCGCCGACGTGGTCGCCGTGGCCGTGGGTGTGCAGCACGACTACCGGCAGGCTCGTGCGCTCGCGTACGATGTCGTACAGCCGTCGGTCGCCGCGGCTCATCAGCGAGTCGACTAGCGCCGCGCGCGTCTCGCCGACGATGAGATAGCAGTCGACGAGCTGTCCCGCGCCCTCCTCGTGTATCTGCCATACGTTCGGCGCAAGGTCGGTCACGGTGAATTTTACCTTGTTTTCCATCTTTTCCTCCTGTTCACTTGGAAGCCTGTCTGTTGTCCTTCGACGAGCGGATGTTTATGACTATCAGCAGAATAAGCACCACGACGAACATTATCGCGCTCAGCGCGTTCATCGACGGCTTGACGCCGCGGCGAACCTGCGAATATATTTCGGTGGACAGCGTTCCCACCCCCGCGCCGGTGGTGAAGAAGGAGATGACGAAGTCGTCTATCGACAGCGTGAACGCGAGTATCGCTCCGGTCACAACGCCGGGCATTATCTCGGGCAGAACCACCTTGACGATGGCGCTCAGCGGCGTGCATCCGAGGTCGAGCGCCGCCTCGTAGGCGTGCTTGTTCATCTGTTTCAGCTTCGGCATGACCGACAGTATGACGTACGGTATGTTGAAGGTCATGTGCGCGAGCAGCAGGCTTATCCGCCCGAGCGGTATGCCGACCGACACAAAGAGTATCAGCAGGCTTACGCCGGTGACGATGTCCGCGTTCAGCACCGGAAGATAGCTCACGTTCATCACTATCCCCTGCGGCACACGGCGCATCGCGTTTATGCCTATCGCCGCCGCCGTGCCGATTATCGTCGCTAGCAGCGCCGCGGTTATCGCGATGAACAGCGTGTTGCCGAGCGCCTGCATTATCCGAGCGTCGCCGAACAGCTCGATGTACCACTTGAGCGAGAAACCTCCCCACGTCCCGCGCGACTTTGACGCGTTGAAGGAGAAGGTTATCATCACCGCGATAGGCGCGTAGAGGAACAGGAAGATGAGCGCGCTGTACGCTCCCTTCATACCCTTGACAAACCGTTTCATCCCCGCACCTCCCCTACATCAGCAGCCCGCCGGTCGCGGACTGTTCCTTCTCGTACTTGCCCATCACCGCCATCGCAAGCAGGGTGAGCACCATCAGTATCACCGACAGCGCCGAGCCGAAGCCGTAGTCGCCGGTGGACAAAAACTGCTTTTCGATCGTGTCGCCGATGAGCGATATTTTCGACCCGCCGAGCAGCCTGCTGACGATAAACGTCGTGAGCGCCGGCATGAAGGTCATCATTATTCCGCTGGACACACCCGGCAGCGACAGCGGGAATATCACGCGGCGGAAGGTCTGCCCGAAGCTGGCGCCCAGGTCGCCGCTCGCCTCCACCATGCTCCCATCCAGCTTTATAAGCGTGTTGTATATCGGCAGGATCATAAACGGAAGGAAGTTGTACACGTTTCCGAAGATGACCGAGCCGGTCGAGTACATGAACTGTATCGGCTTGTCGGTAAGTCCGATAGCCTGAAGCGCGGTGTTGAGTATTCCGGTGTTCTCGAGAATCGTCATCCACGCGTAGGTGCGCAGCAGGAAGTTCATCCACATCGGCAGCACGAACAGGAAGGAGACGATGCCGCGAATCCTCGGCTTCATCCGCGACAGTATGTACGCCATCGGATAGCCGATGACAAGGCAGATAAGCGTGCTGACAAGCGCTATCCATACCGAGCGCCAGAGCACCTGCATATACACCGGGTCGGAGAAGTTGAAGAACCTCGCGAAAAACTCCCACGTGAAGCCGAAACTGCCGCCGTTTTCATAGTGGTAGAAGAAGCTGTACACCAGCACGAGCACCATCGGCACAACGACGAATATCAGCGCGTAGACGCAGTAGGGAAGCGCGACAAACGACAGGCGGAACTTCGGCTTTTTGTGCATTTTCGCGCGCGCCGAGGCTGCCTCCGCCTCGGGGTTGAGACGGCGGCGGCTCACTTTTCTTCCTCCCAGACCTTAGCGTCCGACTTGTGCATGATATGTATGTCGTCCGGCGTTATCTTCATTCCCACGCGGCTGCCCGGCGTCTGCGGGTCGGTCGAGTGTATCATCCACCGCGCGTCGCCCGAGTCGACAAGTATCTCGTAGTGGACGCCCTTGAAAACTATCGACTCGACGGTGCCGCTCCACATTCCCTCGCTCTCGGGCACGCAGTCGATGTCCTCCGGTCGGATAACCACGTCCACCGGCTCGTCCTTCGCGAACCCCTTGTCCACGCAGACGAACCGTCCGCCGGCGAAGCTGACGTCGAAGTCGTGGTGCATCACGCCGTCGACGATGTTGCTCTCGCCGATGAAGTCGGCAACGAACGCGTTCTGCGGCTCGTTGTATATGTCTATCGGCGTGCCTATCTGCTGTATCGTGCCCTCGTTCATCACCACGACGGTGTCGCTCATCGTGAGCGCCTCCTCCTGATCGTGGGTGACGTATATGAAGGTTATGCCCGCCTGCTGCTGTATGCGCTTGAGTTCGGTCTGCATGTCCTTTCGCAGCTTGAGATCGAGCGCGCCGAGCGGTTCGTCGAGCAGCAGCACCTCCGGTCCGACCGCGAGCGCTCGCGCTATCGCGACACGCTGCTGCTGTCCGCCGGAGAGCTGGCTCACGTCGCGGTGCTCGTATCCCCTGAGCCCCACCAGCGCGAGCATCTCGCTCACCCGCTCGTTTATCTCCTTTTTCGGACGCTTCGCCACCCTCAGTCCGAAGGCGACATTCTCCGCCACATTGAGGTGCGGAAAGAGCGCGTACCGCTGAAAAACTGTATTGACGCGCCGCTTGTACGGCGGTACGTCGTTAATCCGCACGCCGTCGAAATACACGTTTCCCGACTTCGGCGTCTCGAATCCACCTATTATGCGAAGGGTGGTCGTCTTGCCGCAGCCGGACGGTCCGAGCAGCGTGAGAAATTCCTTATCGTTGATTGTCAGGTCTATCGATTTGAGTACCTCCTCACCGTCATACGCCATGCTGACTTTCTCAAGGCGTATAAGCTCTTTTGCCATTTATCAGCCCCCCAGTTTGCCCGAGTAATCACGACCTATGGCAGCCCATAGTCATGTAAGATACAATATACCCCCTATTCGGGGAAATGTCAATGAATTTTTACGAAAAAGTCGGAAAAAACGCGAATTATTTTTTGTTTAGTCGCTCCGGTTTTTGCTAACCATGCACTTTTCTCCGTTTTGCTCGCGTATGCTCCGAAATGCTCCCGAATACTCGCGCGGGTCGTTCAAACCGTCAAAAGCCCGCGTCTATCTCGAACACCCTGCCCGCGAGATAGTCGAACGTCCCGCCGCTCGGCTCGAACGCGAAGCGCAGCTTGTAGGCGCAGAGACGCTGTCCCGCCTTCTCCCCCTTCGCGAGCGTGCCGTACTTGCCGTCGCCTACGAGCGGGCAGCCGATGCTCGCGAACTGCGCGCGTATCTGGTGGGTGCGTCCGGTGACAAGGCGGCACTCGACGAGGGTCACGTCCCCGCGACGCTCTACCGTGCGGTAGAAGGTCTTTGCGTAGAGCGCGCCCGGACGCGGCGAGTCGAACACCCTCACCGTCTTTCTCTCGCGGTCGCGCAGGATGTAGCTCTCGAGCGCGCCGTCGGCGGGACGCGGTGCTCCGTGGACAAGCGCGCGGTAGGTCTTCTCGATTCGGTGCTCGCGTATCTGTTCCTCGAAGAATCGCAGCGTCTCGGCGTCCTTCGCGGCTATCACCAGCCCCCGCGTGTTGCGGTCTATCCGATGGCAGAGCGACGGTGCGAAGGTCGCGTCCGCCGACGGGTCGTACTCCCCCTTGCGGTAGAGATACGCCTGTATGCGCGTCAGCAGCGTGTTCACCTTCTCCCGCTCGTCCGGATGGCTGAGCAGTCCCGACGGCTTGAGACAGATGATGATGTGCGCGTCCTCGTACACCACGTCGAGCGACGGGTTTTCAATCGACAGAAACGCGTCCTCCTCGCGCGGCTCATCGTCGAAAAACTCGTCGCGGATGTACAGCCACAGCTCGTCACCGGGCGAGAGCCGCGCGTCGCCGGAAGCGCGCACGCCGTTTATCCGCACCCGCTTCTCGCGCAGCCACTTCTGTATCGTCGCGCTCGGAACGTGACCGAACGCTTTCCGCAGGTATCGGTCGAGCCGCTGGTCGGCGTCGTTTTGCGATACTGTGAGTTTTCGCATAGATTTCTCCTTATAACTTCGGCTAACTTGAATAATCAAAAAACTATTGACAAATTTCGGTTTTGCGGCTATAATACTTTCCGTACCGCCGTGTGGAGGTGTAGTTATGAGGTTGGAGCTCGCGGGGCTGATCGAACACCCCGGCAGGTCGCTGCCATTTGATTATACCATAGATTTGAGCGATTTGGAGATAAATTTCCAGAAACCTTTCACAAAACCTCTGGAGGTACACGGCGAGGTGCGCAACACCGCCGGAGTGCTTGAACTTTGGGCGGAGGTGGACGGCGAGATAGAGTTCGACTGCTCCCGCTGCGCCGAACACACGACCGCTCCCTACGCGCTCGACATTGAAACCACGCTTATGCGTGAGCTCGCGAACCCCGACGACTTCGCAAACGTCGACGTGGTGCTGCTCGACGCCGACCTGTCCTTCGAACTGGACGAGGTGATACGCGACGCGGCGATTCTCGAGAGCGATATGCTGTTCCTCTGCCGTGAGGACTGCAAGGGCGTCTGCCCCACCTGCGGCAAGAACCTGAACGACGGTCCCTGCGGCTGCAAGCCGGAGACCGACCCCCGCCTCGCGGCACTCAAAGATCTGCTCGACGAGATGAAGCGGGAAGAAAACTGATTGCTATGCGCCCCGGCGCGTAACATATACCATTAAAACAAAGCAAGTCGCCCTGTAAGGAGGTGCAAAACATGGCCGTTCCGAAGAGTAAAGTATCGAAAGCTCGCCGCGACAAGCGTCGTTCGTCGCACTGGAAGCTCGCTACCCCGAATCTCGTGACCTGCCCGCAGTGCGGAGCTTCACGCCTTCCTCACAGGGTATGCAAGGAGTGCGGGTACTACGATGGACGCAAGATCATGAACGTCTAAGCCGCAAATAAGTTTTCGACAAAGCACAGAGGAGAGGGCGGTTTGCTCGCTCCTCTGTTTGCGTTTTCAGACGTAATTTCAAGCGAAAGGAGGCGGCGGCATGGCGAAGGTCACCGAGGTGGACGCGCGCTCGCCCGCGGCGATGGCGGGACTGAAGGTCGGCGACGAGCTGAAGGCGATAAACGGACACGAGATACACGACGTGCTCGACCTCATCTTCTACTCGTACGAGCCGTCGTTCATAATAGATGTCGAGCGCGGCGGCAAGCGGATGGGGCTTCGCGTCAAGAAGCAGACCGGCGAGCCGCTCGGCGTCGAGTTCGAGAGCTATCTGATAGACCAGCCGCGCTCCTGTAAGAACAAGTGCGTCTTCTGCTTTATCGACCAGATGCCGCCGGGCATGCGGGACACGCTCTACTTCAAGGATGACGACGCGCGGCTGAGCTTTCTCCAGGGCAACTACGTCACGCTGACAAACCTCGACGACAGCGACATAAAGCGCATCGTGGATATGCGGATAAGCCCGATAAACGTGTCGGTCCACACCACAAACCCCGAGCTTCGGGTGAAGATGCTGAACAACCGCTTTGCCGGCGAGAAACTTAAATATCTCAAGACACTCAGCAACGGCGGCGTGGAGATAAACGCGCAGATAGTCCTCTGCCCCGGCTACAACGACCGCGACGAGCTTAGCCGCACGCTTGACGACCTCGCGGCGCTCGGTGGAGTTGTGAGCTGCTCGATCGTGCCGGTGGGACTGTCCAAATACCGCGACGGGCTCGCGAAGCTCGACCCGGTAACAAAAGAGGACGCGCTGGACATAATAGAGCGTGTGGACGCGGTCGGAAAGAAGTGTCTCGAGACGCGCGGGCTGCGCACCTTCTACTGCTCGGACGAGATATTCCTGCTCGCCGAGAAGCCGCTGCCCGACGTCGACTACTACGAGGACTTCCCGCAGCTCGAAAACGGCGTTGGCATGGCTGCGCTGTTTGTCGACGAGTTTTCCGCAAGGTTGGACGAGCTTAGCGGCGATGAGAAAATCGAGCCGTTCACCCTCGCAACCGGCACGCTTTTTTATCCGATACTCGTGAAACTTATTGACCTTTTGCGCGCAAAATGGCATAATATAGATGCCGAAGTGGTGGCGATAAAGAACCGCTTCTTCGGCGAGAGCATCACCGTCGCGGGACTTGTCACCGGCGGCGACCTCATCGACCAGCTTCGCGGCAGGGTGGATGGTCGGGTGCTGATACTCCCCTCCGCAATGCTTCGCGCGGGCGAGGACGTGTTCCTCGACGACGTGAGCGTCGGCGACGTGAGGCGGGAACTGAAGCCGAGCGACGTTCGCACAAACTCGAGCGGCGCGGAGCTTTTGGACGCTATCTTAGGGATTTAGGAGGCAGTACGCATGGGCGCACCGCTTATAGCGATAGTCGGACGGCCGAACGTGGGCAAGAGCCATCTGTTCAACCGTCTGGTGGGCAAGAGAATATCCATCGTCGAGGACACGCCGGGCGTGACCCGCGACCGCATATACGCCGAGTGCGAGTGGGCAGGGCGTCGGTTTAGCCTCGTGGACACCGGCGGAATAGAGCCGCACACCGGCGACGAGATGCTGCTTTTCATGCGCTCGCAGGCGGACACGGCGATAGACACGGCGGACGTGGTGGTGCTCGTGTGCGACCTGACCGTCGGCGTGACCGCTGCGGACAAGGATGTCGCGGACATGCTGCTAAAGGCGAAGAAGCCGG
>CAMNWZ010000001.1 GCA_946566645.1 uncultured Clostridia bacterium | reverse complement strand
CGGCAAGAGCCTGGACTGGATAAGCGTCATGCAGGACGGCACGATGAACCTCTCCCGCCGCAAGCAGATGAACTGATGGACTTCTCACGTTCGACAGCGGTCTGCTACACCGGACACCGCCTAATACCCGAGCGCGACCGCGAGCTTCTGTGGAAGGCGACGCTCGGACACACCCAGGCGCTCTACGCGCGCGGCTACCGCACCTTCATCGCGGGCGGGGCGATCGGGTTCGACATGCTCGCGGCGCAGGTCGTGTGCGAGCTGAAGCTCACCTGTCCCGACATGAAGCTGGTGCTCGCGCTCCCCTTTCGCGGTCACGACTCGAAGTTCTCGGTCGGCGACAAGCATCAGCTTGCCGAGCTTATCGAGCTTGCGGACGACGTGGTGACGCTGCACGAGCACTACTCGTCGGGGGTCTACGCGGCGCGCAACCGATGGATGGTCGAGCACGCGAGCGTGTGCGTGTGCTATCTGGCAAACGCCGGACGGAGCGGCACATCGCAGACGGTGGAGATGGCGCGAGGGCGTGGGCTGCAAATCGTGAACGTGGCGTGAAAAAAGCGAAACAAAAGACGAGCCTTTCGGCTCGTCTTTTCAGTACCAGTATTTTCTGCGTGTACTATGATGTGTATAGTGATCTGTATAGTCGCTAAAGTCGTTGGCAAACAAATGAACTCTTATGTAGATGGTGTTGAGATAGTCCAGGATATTCGCGAGGACGAGAAAGAGCCCGAAGCCGCCTATGCCCGCAAGGGTAAACCAAATGAGGGACAGTATATTTCCGAACAAGACGGCAAAGACAATGCCGCTCGATAATCCGATTATGCCTATTACTATTCCGAGAGCGAACACAACTTTCGCAACCTTATTTACTAAGCACATCGAAATTACCCCCTAAATCGTATTCTAATTAGCCATACATTTAGAACATATAATATCCTATCACTTTGAGGTACAATAGTCAAGAGGGTGGTGAGTTATTTTGGCGAAATTTGTACCCCGACAGACGGAGAAAGAGGTAATATCGGTGCGCATCCTGTCCGATGTGCTGCACGAGATAGACAGGAGAGCGGGCAAAATCAATATCAGCCGAAACGAACTTATAAACCAGATGATAGCCTACGCACTCGAAAACTGGGAGCAGGAGTAAAAAGACGAGCCTTTCGGCTCGTCTTTATTTATACCCTTTTCGCTGTCACATCCGCAGGCTGTCGTCCTCGTCTATCCAGTCCTTCTGGACGTCCACGACCGAATACTCGGTCTCGCTCTCGCGGATGTACACCCGCTTTATGCCCGCGTTTATCACCAGACGACGGCACATCGAGCAGCTCGTGCGGCCGCTCAGCAATTCTCCGGTCTTGGCGTCCCGCGCCGCGAGGTAGAGCTCCGCGCCGAGCATATCCCGCCGCTCAGCCGAGATTATCGCGTTCGCCTCGGCGTGCACCGAGCGGCACAGCTCATAGCGCTCGCCCGACGGGATGTTGTTCATCTCGCGGTAGCAGCCGCCGATGTCCGAGCAATTCTTGCGACCGCGCGGCGCGCCGTTGTATCCTGTCGACACTATCTCGTCGTCGCGCACGATTATCGCGCCGTAGTGGATGCGAAGGCAGGTGCTGCGCTCGCAGACGGTGTCCGCTATGTCGAGATAGTAGTTTATCTTGTCTCTGCGTTCCATCGGGCACCTCACTTCTTGATTATGATGTTCGCGGTGAATCTGCCGTCGGCGCTCATCTCGCCGTAGAGGGTCACTACGTCCTCCGCCTCCAGCTCGTCAAAGCTCGACTTGACCGCGCCGCCGTTCGAGAACACGCTCGCGCTGTACGGCACGTCGACGTTCATCTGGCTGCCGTTATCCAGCGTGACAAGCATCTCGCGCAGCGCGCCGTTTATGAACGCTATCGTTCCCTCGTACTGACCGCTGGTGGTCGCCGCGCCGGTGACCGATATGGCGACTATCTCGCTTCCGCCGAGCGTCACCGCCACCTTCATGCCCTGGATAGCCGAGACGGTGGTCGCCGTCTCGCCCGAAAGTATCTCGGCGGTGGTCGACAGCGGGTAGCTGACCGTCTCGCCGGTCTCGTCCAGCTTGAGCGTCACCGTCGTGCCCGAACCGGTTATCGAAATGCCCTCCACCACCGCGTTGAAGTCAGCCTCCGCGACCGACGCCTCGATGTTGGTTATCTTGGAGTACTTCTCGAAGATCTTGAGGGTGTCGCCCTCGCGCAGCTTGTCGGCGGTTATCACGCGGTTTCCGCGCTTTATCTGAGGCATCTCGGTCGCGGCGAAGCTGTACTCGCGCGTCTCGCCGAGATCGCTCTCCACCGAGAAACTTATCGTCTTGCCGTAGCTTATCGAGCGGAGCGTGCCCTCAAACTCGCTGCTGCCCTGATACGCCTCGATGCCGACGACCGTGTCGCCGTCGAAGGTGAGGGTCACGAACTGACCCGCCTCGAGGTCGCCTATCTTTATCTCCTTACCCTCGTAGCTGACCGCCACGTCCGCCGACATCTTGTATCCGTTCGTGCTGCCGGTACGGGTGTCCTCGATGGTTATCGTGCGCGAGTTTGTGCGGATGTTCGTGCGGACAAATCCGCCCTGGACATACTTGCCCGCGCCGTCCACCACGACCTCGATAAGCTCGCCGGTGGTGTTGTCCACGCGGACGTCCAGCCGCTTGCCGATGTTCGCCGACGAGCCGAGCGTCTTTACGTCCTTGGGAAGCTCGACTGCCGCGTCCTTCGCAAGCTTCACCTTGCGCTCGACGCCGTTGTGCGCCGCGACGGTGTACGTCCCGTCGTCGTTTGCCGAGCGGAGGAACAGGCTCTCGGCGCGGCTGCCGCCCTCAAGCTCGAGCGCGACAAGGCGTCCGCTCGGGTCGACGGTCGCGAGCACCGACTCGTAGCCCGCGTCCTCGTCGTAAAGCTCGCTGCCTCCGGTTATGCCGCCCACCGAGAACACGGTCGCGCGGTCGAGCGGAAGGGTCACGTTGCGCGTGCCGGTGTTGAAGGTCACGCTCTCGCCGTCGTACGAGCGAAGCTCGCCCGCATACTGCGTAGCGTCGCCGTCGTAGAGGCGCACCGCGAACACTCCCGCGGCGTTGGAGCAGACACGCGCCCAGCGTCCCGCCTCGATGTTCACCGCGCTCGCCTTGATGTTGTCCTCGTACACGCCGGCGGTGGAGGGTATGGCTATCTGCTCCTTCGCGCCGAACGCGTTCTCTATCGTCAGCGCCGAGTTCTCAAAACCGACTATCTTGCCCGACTTCACGCCGTATACCGCGTAGTCGTAGACCTCGATTATCATCTCGTTCGCGTCAATGTACTGCACCGCGCGGCTGAACATCGTCGCCGAGTCCTCGCGCTTTATCGTGTTCTTCGGGTTGAAGCGTATCAGCCCGTTGTCGAGCGAGCCTACGACAATGCCCATCGAGCTGAGCATCTTTACCGGAATGCGATAGACATCCGCTATGTCGGCGGCGTCGACGAAGTCAAGCTCGGAGGTGTCCCGCGGCAGACTGAGCTGCATCGCGCGGACGAGATACTCGCTGAACTCCTCGCGCGTCAGCGCTCCCGCCAGCTTGCCGCTCTGCTCGAGCGAGCGCAGCTCGTCGAGGGTGACGATGCCCGCCTTGACGCCCACGGCAAAGTCGCTGTGGAACCAGTTCTGCTTGCCGTTTACCGCGAAGTAGACCTCCGGTTCTATCTCCTTCGACGCGCGCTCGTAGATCTCCTCGTCAAACCCGCACATGCGCACGCAGATGGATATCGCCTGCGCCGTGGTGAGCGGGTCGGTCGGATGGAACAGACCGTCGTCGTAGCCCTTGTACAGCCCAAGCTCGGTCATGTCCGCGATGTACGGCTCGGACCAGCGTCCCGCGACGTCGCTGAAGTTCGCGGCGGACACTGCGGGCGTGAGTCCCACGACCATAACTGCCGCAAGCATCAGCGCAAGGATCTTTTTCTTCATAAGTTTTTACCTCCTGAGTATACTGACTCGTTTGGATATACCGACCTAATTTAGATTATAAACGCATACAGCCGAAATTTCAAGCATTCTTTCACTCGCCGACGGTCAGCCTGTCCGCTCCGCTCACGACGCACACATAGGTCCTGCCGCTGCGAAGGGTCTGCGCCGAACCGTCCGTGTCGAAATAGCGGAACGGCTCGTCCCACGCGTCCTTCTTCCACTCTATCGGAACGCATTTGCCGCCGCAGAGCAGCATGCCGTCTCCGCCTCCGACGAGGTCGACCTCCATCCTGCCCGCCGTGTCCCCCGCTATCGCCGAAATATCGGTGTACAGTACTATGACGTTTTCAAACGCCAGTTGTTCCCCGCTGTTCGCGTCGACGTGCGCCTTGCCGTACTGCTCTACGAGATACCGGCCGCTGTCCGCGTCGTACTCAAGCTCAGCCTGCTTATATTTCGAGAAGAACACCCGCGCGGTGAGTGCCTCCTCCCCCGACGGCGTGTACCCCTCCTCGAAGACAAGCCCGAGCTCGTAGCCGTCCTCGTGACTTGTGCGATAGGTCGTGCGGTCGAGATAGTCGGCTATCCGCTCGCCGGTGGTCATCGTCGAGTGCTCGTAGCCGTTCTGCTTCCTTCGCGCGGCGTCGAGATAGAAGGTATTCCCCGGATTGCCGCCCTGGCGCACGTTGTCCACCGCCGCCATCTGCCGCGACTTTATCAGGCGGTACGCCTCCTCGCTTCCGCCCGCGTGGAATAGTATCGCGTCGTGACCGCCCGCTATGTCGAGATAGTACGGTCGCGTCGAGCGTATCGAGCCTATCGTGCCGACGTCGCTAACGTCCTGATATACCGCGACCAGCCGCGTTATGCCGCCCTCGGCGACCACCTCGTAGACGATGTCCGCCGCGCTCGTGCCATACTGCGGCAGCGCCTGCTTGATGTTGTTTATCATTATCGCAACCGGACGCGCCGACGCGTCGGTCTCACCCTCAAGCCGAAGCCCGCTGAGCGGGTTTATCGACCCGTCCGGCGTCGGCTCGGGCGTGGGCGACGGTGTCGGCGTGGGGGTGGGGGTCGGGGTGTGCGACACGCTCGGGGACGGGCTTGTGGTCGGGGTATCGCTCTCAACCGTCTCCGCCTCGCCGCAGGACGCGAGCAGCATCGCAAGCACCAAAACTATCAGTATAATCCGTTTCATCTTTTCCACCTTGTTGTCAAAATTTGTCGAAACAAGCTGTCGAAAATTTGCGTTGCATATCGAATCAAACTGTGATATAATGAAAATCCACCGCTTTTGTTGTTTTTAGGGGTGATTTAGGGGGAAATTTTATGGAACAGGCACGCAAGGGCGCCGTCCGCGGCGAATTACAGACAAAGGCGTTCATACTGTACGTTCTCAAGCATTTCGACGACGCCGTGTCGCCCGAGACGCTGGTCGACCTGACGATGGACTATGTCGCCGACCGCCTCGAGTATGCCGCGAGCCTCGAGGACCTGATAAACGGCGGGCTTGCCGAGCGCCGCGGCGACCGTGTCGCGATAACCCGCTTCGGCAGGAGCACCATCGACCAGGTGGAAAACGTGCTTCCCGCCGCCACCCGAGCCTATGCCGCGCAGGATGCCCGCACCGAGCGCGCCGCCCTCGAAAAGGGAGCGTGCATCAGCTCGAACGTCGTGCAGCGCGGCGAGGGATGGCTCAGCCGCCTCGAGCTGGACGGCGGAACGGGGCTGTCGCTCAAGATAGACCTCATGCTGCCGTCGAAGGAGATCGCGCAGCGCGCCGAAAAGGGATGGCGCCAGCACGCCGAGAGCGTCTACCGCTATCTGCTCGCCCAGCTCACCGAGAACTCGGAGGAGGGTCAGGGCGACCAACCCGGGCGTCACGAGCGGTAAACTTTCCCGAATTACGCAAAACCGAGAGTATTTTGTACTCTCGGTTTTTTTGTTTATCAAATATAACTTGTGGTTTACTTTGTTCCGAAGATGCGGTCGCCCGCGTCGCCCAGTCCCGGGACTATGTATCCGTGCTCGTTGAGCTTCTCGTCGAGCGCGGCGACGTATATCTGCACGTCCGGATGCTCGCGGTGCACGCGCTCCACGCCCTCCGGCGCGGCGATTATGCACATCAGCTTTATCGGGTGGTCGGTATAGCCCTTGATGAACTGTATCGCGGCGGCGGCGCTGCCTCCGGTCGCGAGCATCGGGTCGACTATTATCACGTCGCGCTCCTTGATGTCCGGCGGCATCTTGCAGTAGTACTCGACCGGGTTGAGCGTATCCGGGTCGCGGTAAAGTCCGATGTGACCGACCTTGGCGCTCGGCACTATCGAAAGCACGCCGTCCACCATTCCCAGTCCCGCGCGGAGTATCGGCACGATGGCGGTCTTCTTGCCCGCTATCTGCTTGCACTTCGCTATCGCGACCGGCGTCTTGACCTCCACGTCGGCAAGCGGGAAATCGCGCGTCGCCTCGTAGGTCATCAGCATCGCTATCTCGCTGATAAGCTCGCGGAACTGCTTGGTTCCGGTGTGCTCATCGCGAAGGATGGACAGCTTGTGCTGTATCATCGGGTGATCGAGTACGGTCAGGTTCTCCATGGTTTATACCTCCCAAATTTAATTTTGGTTTTGCTCACGTTCTTTCTTCATTCTCTCCGCCTGCGAAGCCCTCAAATAAACGGGTCGCAGCGGCGGGAAGTTCTCCCCTGCCGACAGCCTGTCCGCCGCGAGCATCGCCACGCCGACAGCCGACTGTCTCAGCAGGTGCGGCGGCGCGAGTCTTGCCTCGACACCGCTGTCTTTTATCTGATTATAGCACAGTTCCGCGCCATCTCCAAGACAAATTACCGATTTTCCGAGTTTTTTTGCGGTCTCGACCGCGCGCGCCGCAAATTCGGACGCGGGAACGGCGCAGTCGTCGCACAGCCGCTCGCCGTCGAGAAACATCGCGGCATAGACCTCGCTTCTCCGCGCGTCCATCGCACACACCGTCAGAGCGCCTGTGTGCGCCGTTAAGCGCGACATCGCCTCGAGGGTGGAGACACCCATCGACGGCTTGTCCGCGCCCGCAGCAAGCCCCAGAGCGGTCGACACGCCTATCCGCACGCCGGTGAACGATCCCGGTCCGTGCGACGCGGCTACGATGTCCACATCCGCCATCGTTCTGCCGGCGTTTTTCATCATCGACTCTATCATCGGCATGAGCGTCTGCGAGTGGGTGAGCCCCACGTTCTGGTAGTTCGCCGCCTCGACTTCGCCGTCGCGAAGCAGCGCGCAGCTTGCCGACTTGGCGCTCGATTCTATTGCAAGTATCCTCATCTGTCACACTCCAAAGTTATCTTTCGCTCGTCGTCGGACAGTTTCTCGAACCGCACCCAGACGGTGTCGCCGTCGAACGCGTCGGCACAGCGCTGCGCCCATTCGACGACGCACACGCCTCCGCGCCCGAGGTACTCCTCCCAGCCGATGTCGAACAGCTCGTCCGACGAGCCGAGGCGGTAGAGGTCGAAGTGGAACAGGTCGAGCCGTCCGCCGAGGTATTCGCCGACTATCGCGAAGGTGGGGCTGGTCACTCGGCCGCCAAAGCCCAGTCCGCGCGCAAATCCGCGGGTGAACGCGGTCTTGCCCGCACCGAGGTCTCCCTCGAGGGCGTAGACCTCCCCCGCCGCCGCCACGCGCCCGAGCTGCTCGCCGAGCGCCTCGGTCTCCTCCTCGCTTTTGCAAATGAAGCTCCGCATAACTCAACCTCCGGTGCGATTCAGGTCGGTGGTCTTGAGCCACCCCGGTTTCGGATGTTTCTTGACCGAGCTGACAAACCCCATCGCCATGAACATTGTCATAACCGAGCTGCCGCCGTAGCTGAAGAAGGGCAGCGTCAGCCCTATCACCGGCGTCAGTCCGACGCACATTCCGATGTTCTCGAACACCTGAAAGATAAGCATCGACGCGACGCCGACGCAGACGAGCGAGCCCATGCCGTTGCGCGCGCGGGTCGCCACCCACAGGCAGCGCGCGATTATCGCGACGAGCAGCAGCATTATCACCACGCAGCCGATGAATCCCAGCTCCTCGCCCGCGACAGAATAGATGTAGTCGGTGTGCTTGGCGGGAAGTATCGACCGCTGCGTCTGCCGTCCCTCGTACAGCCCCTGCCCAAACGCGCCGCCGCTGCCGAGCGCTATCTTCGACCGCTGTGTGTGGTAGCCCACGCCGAGCGGGTCAAGCGTGTCGTCGAGCACCACCATCACGCGCATCTTCTGATATTCGGGTATCACCTGCCAGAGCACCGGCACGCACGCGGCGATCGTCGCGATGCCGCCGAGTATCCACCAGAGGCTCACCCCGCTCGCGAAGAACATTCCCATGAAGATAAAGACGTATATCAGCGCGACGCCCATGTCGTCCGCCGCGAACCAGATTATCCCTACCATCAGCAGCATGTGTCCGACCAGCATCCCGACCGACAGCGGGTGGTTTATCCGGTCGCGCAGGACGTACATCTGCTTTGCGAGCAGCAGGATATAGAGCGGCTTTACTATCTCGGCGGGCTGTATCGTAATGCCTATGCCCGGCACCTCTATCCAGCTCTTGTTGCCGCCGCGCTCCACGCCGAAGAAGTAGGTGGAGAAGGTAAAGAGGATGTTGAACGCGAGTATCCACTTCCACAGCGACGCGGCGTCGTCCAGATCGACAAGCGTTATGCCGATGAACAGCAGCACGCCTATCGCCATTCCGCCCGCCTGCACGATGAGGTACCGCGCGGTGTTTGCGCTCGACGCGGTCGCCGAGGATATTATCACAAGCCCGAACACTCCCGCGAGCAGGCAGAGCGCGAGCAGCACCATGTCCGCCTCACGGCAGAAGTTTTTCACTCCCGCAAGCGCACGCTTCATAGCACTGCCCCCTTCCTGTTGTTTATCAAATCCTATTTTACGCCCTAAATTGATTTCTGTAAACAAAATTTTTTGTTGCCGCATATCGGCGCGCACAGGTGGGAAAATAATCTCGCCTTTCAAAATACCAACAAGGAGGAATCTTGTATGAAAAACAGTATAACAAAGCGGCTCGGCGGTATGCTTCTCGCGACCGCTGTCGTCATCGGAATGATGACCGGCGCGGCTGCGGCGATGAGTGACGCGGACGCCGCTCTCCCTACGCTCGCGAGCTTCTCGGTCGACAGCGAGGTCGGCGCGGAGGTCGTCTTCACCGAGGCAGACTTCGCCGAGCATGTCAGCGGAGACAGCGAGCTTGAGGGCATAGTGCTCACCTCCCTGCCGCTGCCGTCTGAGGGCGTGCTCTGCGTGGGCGACCGCGCGCTGCTCGTCGGCGAGGCGGTCACCGCCGCGAACCTCTCGGCGCTGCGCTTCGTTCCGGCGGGTGCCAATGAGGGCTCGTCCCGCTTCAGCTTCATTCCGGTGTTCACCACCGGCGCGGGCAGCATATCCAGCGTGTCGGTAGCGGCGGTGGCTAAGGAGAACCACGCCCCCGCGGCGATAGACATCGAGTTTGAGACGATTAAGAACATCGCGCTCACCGGCGAGTTTCCCGCAACCGACGCGGACGGCGACGCGCTCAGCTACACCATCGTGACCGAGCCGAAGAAGGGCACCGTCGCGCTGGATGAGAACAATCCGAACAAGTTTGTCTACACCCCGAAGGAGAACAAGACCGGCACCGACAGCTTCGTCTTCACCGCAAGCGACCCGTCGGGCGCAACGAGCGACCCCGCGAAGGTGACGATAAAGATAGTCAAGAACGCGGCAAAGATGACCTACGCCGACATGGAGGGCGATCCCGCCCACTACGCGGCGCTCAAGCTCGCGGCGGACGGCGTGCTCATCGGCAAGCGAATCGACACCGGCTACTACTTCGAGCCGGAGACCACCATGACCCGCGGCGAGTTTGTCGCGTTGGCGCTCACCTGCCTCGGCATTGAGGTGGACAGCGCCGCGACCTCCACCGGATTTGCCGACGACGCCGAGACCGCGTCCTGGCTGCGTCCGTATATCGCGACCGCCGCGCGGCTGGACATCGTCAGCGGAAAACCGCAGGGCGACGGACGCCTGGTGTTCGGCGCATCGGATGAAATAACCCGCGCGGAGGCGGCTGTCGTGCTCGCCAACGCCGTCGGGCTGTCGGTGTCCACCTCCGCGCCTACCGGAAGGCTCGACGCGGTCGACGTGGCGGCTGTCCCCGCGTGGGCCGAGACTTCGATGGGACTCGTCGAGGCGAGCGGCATACTCGACCTGTTCGACGACGGCACGCTCCGTCCGATGGCGGCGGTCACGCGCGCCGACGCGGCGGGAATGCTGTACAGCTCGAAGGTCGTGCGCGAGGAGCTGGAGACCTCGGGTCTTCTCGACAAGGCGTTCGCGTAAGGTCGCGAAAAGGATGAAAAAAGAAGGGTCATGCGACCCTTCTTTTTTGTATCGATTTTCTGTCACGGTTTGGTTGGACGCGGCGCTTCGATTAACCGAACAGGTTTCCGACTGTCTTGAGTCCCTTCTCGCAGTCCTTGCAGACCCAGCCCTTGACGCCAAGAACTTCGACCTGCTTGCAGCTGGCGGTCTTGCCGCATATCTCGCACTCGGTCGTCTTCCCACAGGCGACAAGCAGCGTCGCGAGCATGAGCACCAACAGCAGTATCGCAACGATCCTTTTCATATTTTCATCCCCTAATCCCAAATTTTGTCTTTCGACAGTCGAATTTTAGCACAGCGTGCACATCCTGTCAAGCTCTCGCAACACCCGACTTCCTCGCAGCCTCGCCGACAGCCTTGCCCACCGCCGCGCCGACGCCCTTCTCGAACGCGCCGGGCAGGATGCAGGTCTCGCTCAGCCGGTCACCGACGAAGTCCGCAAGCGCGTGCGCCGCCGCGAGCTTCATCTCCTCGTTTATCACGCTCGCGCGGACGTCCAGAGCACCGCGGAACACGCCGGGGAAGGCGAGCACGTTGTTCACCTGATTCGGATAGTCGCTGCGACCGGTGCCGATTATGTACGCGCCGCCCGCCTTAGCCTCGTCCGGCATTATCTCGGGCACCGGATTTGCCATAGCGAACACGATAGCCTTGTCGTTCATCGTGCGCACCATGTCGGCGGTGACAAGCCCGGGCGCGCTGACGCCGACAAAGACGTCCGCGCCGCGCAGTCCGTCGGCTATCGTTCCGCGGACGTGGTTCGGGTTGGTGAGCGACGCTATCTCGCGGCGTCCCGGCGCGACGTTCGGGTCGTCCGCGCTGAGCAGTCCCTCGCGGTCGTTCATGATTATCTCGCCGATGCCGAGCGCGAGCATGAAGCGGGCGATGGCGCTGCCCGCGGCACCCGCGCCGCTTATCACCATGCGGCAATTCTCCGGCTTCTTGCCCGCCAGCTTGAGCGCGTTTATCACGCCCGCGCCGACGACTATCGCCGTGCCGTGCTGGTCGTCGTGGAACACCGGAATGTCGCAGCGCGCCTGGAGCTTGCGCTCTATCTCAAAGCAGTCGGGCGCGGCGATGTCCTCGAGGTTTATGCCGCCGAAGCTGCCCGCGAGCAGCGCGCAGGTGTTCACTATCTCGTCGACGTTCTTCGAGCGGATGCAGAGCGGTATCGCGTCCACGTCGCCGAACTCCTTGAAAAGCACGCACTTGCCCTCCATGACCGGCATGCCCGCCTCCGGACCGATGTCGCCCAGTCCGAGCACCGCCGTGCCGTTGGTTATCACCGCGACGGTGTTCCAGCGGCGGGTCAGCTCGTAGCTCTTGTCGATGTCCTTCTCGATGACAAGGCACGGCTCGGCAACGCCCGGCGTGTACGCGAGCGACAGCTCCTCCGCGTTGGTGACATGGCTGCGAACGCCGGTCTCCAGCTTTCCGCGCCATTCGTAGTGCTTCTGAAGCGCCAGTTCTTTGGTCGTCATCCTAAACCCCTCCAATTCGGTCTATTATGCTGAATGTCAGTCCTCAAACGGGAACTTGTAATCGAGTCCGAGCTCGTCGCGTATCTGGGCAAACTCCTTCTGCACCGACTCGTTTATCGGCACGCCGGTGTCCTTGCGGCTCATCCATGCGTCGTGCTCCTTCTCGCCCGCCGTGTAGATGCGGTCGGCGCCCGGAGCCTTCTTCGACGCGCGCAGGTCGCGGCAGATGCCGCCCGCCGTCTTCTTGAAGGTGTCCAGTCCCATGAAGAATTCGGGATTTATCACGAAGAAGAAGTGACCCAGGCGGTACATGCGGTTCGAGCCGTCGGGATTCTTGCCGGTAAGCTCCTTCATGTACGGACCACCCGCAAGCGCGGCGGACAGTATCTCGACGATGGTGGTAAAGCCGTAGCCCTTGTAGCCGCCGGTCGCCTCGCCGAGACCGCCTATCGACAGCAGGGCGCAGTCGCCCGCGCGCATATCCTTGAGTATCTTTCCCGAGTCGGTCATCGTGCCGCCGTCCTTGGTGACGACCAGTCCCGCCGGGGTCTCCTTGCCCAGGCGCTCGTAGTACTCTATGCGTCCGTTCTGGACGATGGAGGTCGCGCAGTCGAAGTTGAACGGGAACTCCTCGTCGGTGGGCATGGTGAAGGTGAGCGGGTTCGTGCCCATCATCGGCTCGACGCCGAAGGTGGGCGCAACCGACGGTCGGGCGTTCGTGCCGCTTATGCCTATCATACCCGCCTTCTCCGCCATCGTCGTCCAGTATCCCGCTATGCCGTAGTGGGTTGAGTTGAAGATGGTGCCGCCCGCCATGCCGTACTGCTTCGCCTTCTCGATGAGCATGTTCATCATGTGGTAGCTCGCCACCATGCCCATGCCGTTGTTCGCGTCCATGACTACGGTGGTGGGGGTCTCCTTCACAATGTCCATCTTGGTCGTCGGCAGCAGGGTGCCGTTCTTTATGCGGTCGAGGTAGATGGGTTTGAAGCGGTTGACGCCGTGGCTCTCTATTCCGCGGCGGTCGCTCTCAAGCAGGACGTCGGTGCATATCTTGGCGTCTTCCTCGGGTATTCCGTAGCGGCAGAACACTTCGTTCATAAAGCGCTCCATCAGTTCCCACGAAACATTGACATATCCCATAGTGTGCATCCTCCTTATGATTTCAGCAGGTTTCCGAACGTCTATATTTTATCACGAACCGCCAAAAATGTACAGAGCAAAAGTTAAATCTTTAACGCGGAAAGTGCCACCGTTCCAAACTCTGAACGATAGTGTTCTAAATCCTGAATGGCATCAGACCAAAGTAAAGGCGGCGTAACTTGGCGACGCAGTCGACAAGTTATGCTCCAGAAGCAAAAATGACTACCTTTCGGTAGTCATTTTTATTTAATCCCGCAACTTGTTCGACGCGGTCGAACAAGTTGAAGCTCCAGAAACAAAGAAGAGAGGCAAAGCCTCTCTTCTTTATTTCTGGAGCGGATTACGAGACTCGAACTCGCTACCTCCACCTTGGCAAGGTGGCGCTCTACCAGATGAGCTAAATCCGCATATATGGTGCCGGTGACCGGACTCGAACCGGTACGCCGTTTCCGGCGGCAGATTTTGAGTCTGCTACGTCTACCAATTTCATCACACCGGCAGATGCGTAGGACAGTCCCGGCTGTGTCGTGCTCGATTATTATAACTCAGCTTGTTTGAAATTGCAAGTCCTTTTTTCAAAAAATCAAAAAATTTTTCACTTGCGCAGCTTTCCGTCTATGTAGAACAGCAGCTCGAGCGCCGACGCGAAGAACACGCCGCCCTCGCCATCGCCCATGTCCACATACCCCTGCCAGGTCGAGTTCTGACGGGTGGTCACGCGCACGGCGCAGGTCGCGAGCTTCCCACGCGCGTCATACGCTGCCTCGCGTATCTCGTCGCACAGCTCCACCTTGCGCACGTTGCCGCCGAAGGTGCGTCCGCGCTGGAACGCCTGCGGTCCGCCGCCCGCGTCGAGATAGCTCTCGATGACAAGCAGCATGTCCGCCGCGTCGCCGAACTTTTCGTCGTCCGCGAGCAGCGGAGCGGCTATCCGCCCCGAAAACACTCCGCCTGCCGCCTCGTCTATGCAGATGCGGATGACTCCCTTTTCTCTCGCGTCGAACAGATTCATACTGTGCCTCCGTGTGCCTTTGGTTAACTCGAATTATATCACAAATCGGCGCGAAGTTCAAGCGCCGAGGCGTCGTTTCAGCTGGTCGGGTATCAGCGCGTGGGTCATCGCCGCCTCCGCGGTTATCGCGCCCGAGCGCACAAGCGCCGCAAGCTCGGCGTCCATCGAGCGCATGCCCTCCGCCGCCGAGGTGGAGATGACCGCGTCTATCTGGTGGGTCTTCGCCTCGCGTATCAGGTTGCGCACCGCGTTTGTCGCGTGCATTATCTCAAACGCCGGCACAGCGCCGCTGCCGTCCGCCTTAGCGATGAGCTGCTGGCTTATCACGCCGCGAAGCACCATCGACAGCTGCACGCGTATCTGCGCCTGCTGAGCGGGCGGGAAGATGTCCACTATTCGGTCGACCGTGCTCGCCGCGCCGAGGGTGTGCAGCGTGCTGAGAACCAGGTGTCCCGTCTCCGCCGCGGTCATCGCCGCGCGTATCGTCTCGAGGTCGCGCATCTCGCCGAGCAGTATCACGTCGGGCGCCTGGCGCAGCGCGCCGCGAAGCGCCGCCTCGTAGCTCTCGGTGTCGCTCGCTATCTCGCGCTGGCTGACGATGCCAACCTTGTGGCGGTGCAGAAACTCTATCGGGTCCTCTATCGTTATGATGTGCGCTCGACGGGTCGAGTTTATGCGGTCTATCAGACACGCGAGGGTGGTCGACTTGCCGCTGCCCGCCGGTCCGGTGACGAGCACCAGTCCCTTGGTCTCGGCGGCAAACTTCATCACGCCCTCGGGTATGCCGAGCGCGGTCGGGTCGGGCAGCGAGAACGCCACCACGCGCACCACCATCGAGCAGCTGCCGCGCTGTCTGAACACCGCCACGCGGAAGCGGCTGAGCCCCTTTATCGTCAGTGAGAAGTCGTCGTCGCCGTGCGCGTTGTATATCTCCTTCGTCCTGCCCGCCTCGGCGTACACCTCGTCCGCGAGGCGCTGGGTGTCCTCCGGCATGAGCGGACTGTCGCCCAGCCGCTCGACCGCGCCGTTTATCTTGCAGCTCACCGGAAGTCCGGCGACGACGATGAGGTCGGACGCGCCGCGCTCCACTGCCGTTTTGAGTATGCTAAGCACCGAATCAGTCAAAGAAAAACTCCTCCTCTCCCGTATCCGCGACGGTGCGCCAGTCGACGACCTGCGCGCGCCCGCCGTCTATTTCGACTTCGATGTGCAGCGTCTGCCGCTCGCCCGCGGGTATGTCCGCCACGACCTCGCTCTCGCCGCTTGCTATCGCCTCGGCGACCAGCTCCGCCGCGGTTTTGTCCGCCGCGTAGTATGCCTCCACCGCGTCCGCGCCGCTCCTGCTCAGCCGATACTCAGCCATGCCCGACGAGTACGCCAGCGCCGCGAAGACGGTCATGCAGAGCACCATGATGGCGGTGATTATCGTCACCGCGCCTATCGGGGATACCCGCTTCATCGCGACACCTCCTCGCTGAGCCACGCCGTCGTGAGCGTGTAGATAACCTCGCCGTTCTCCTGCCGCGCGACGTTTGCGGTCGCCTCGACGGTCGCGCCGTTTTCGACGAGGGTCACGCCTACGCCGTAGCCCTCCTTCGGCTGCCAGTCGAGCGGCTGCCAGTTTTCGTCGTAGTACATCTCGACCGGCTCGCCGTCGCTCCGTGCCCTCTCAAGCGCGCTCGCGCAAATCTGCGGCGCGTTGGACAGCTCGTCCGCGCGGCGGGCAGCCTTCGCTCCCGCTCCGAACAGCGTGAGGCATATCCACGCCGCCACCGAGAATATCAGCAGCGACAGCAGTATTTCAAGCAGAATATACGAGCGGTTCGCCTTCTTCATCGCGCCACCGCCCTTCCGTCCTCGAGCACGCCGTATCCGCAGCGCGGCGTGAAGGACACCATCCGCTGCTCGCCGCCGCTTGTCACCGTCACGCTAAAGCAGTCGTTCTCGACCGCTATCGCGAGCTTCTCGGCGGGGATGACCGGCAGTCCGTCGGCGTCGTCCAGCTCTATCTCCGCGTCGTGGTACAGCTCGCAGAGATTGCCGTCGTATATGTACAGCTCGGTGACGTAGTCATACTCGCGGTCGTCACCATAGAACTCGTGCAGGTAGATGCGGTCGGAGTCCACCTCCACGCCGTACTCGGTGTCGCAGGAGCGCACCTTGGTGGCGATGTACTGCGCGGCGGTCTCCGCGTCGCTCTGGGTGTTCTGCCTTATCACGCCGTAGCCCTCCGCGCCGAACGCGACCACGCCGCACATCAGCAGCGCCGCCGCCGCAAAGAGGAATATCGCGGCTATCATCTCGCCGCTGTTTCCGAGTTTCAGCTTCATGCCTGCGACCTCTCCGGATCAGCCGGAATGACGGTTATCGCGGGCAGGAGGTTCGCCCCGAAGTACTCGTAGTGGACGATGTACCGCTCGGGGTCGGGGTTCACGCCGTACTTCTCGGCGATGTAGTCGAGGCCGGGAGGATACGCGCCCTCGGCGGCATAGCAGCGTGCCACCGCGCGGTTCAGGCTTATTTCGACATTCTTCGCAGCCTCGTCCGCGCCGCGCGTGCCCACCGAGGTCGTGGCGTACGCGGCGGCAAAAACGATAGCGGCGATGAGAACTATCGCGGCTATCGCTTTGAGATAATTCGGTTTTGGTTTGAAAATAACCATAAACTCTCCCGAAAAGTCAGCTTATCCGATGGCGCTCATCATCCCGAGCAGCGGCAGCATCACCGCGAGCAGCTCGAATCCGACGACCACCGCGAGGAACACGACCATTATCGGCTCGACCCGCGAGCTCATCCGCTCGGTCATCTCCTCCGCGCGCTCGTGGCTGCGGCGGGACGCCTCCTCAAACGCCTTGTCCTGCGAACCCGCACGGCTTCCCGCCGCGACAAGCCCGCCCTCCATCTGACCGAGCGCACCCGACCGCGCGCACGCCGCGGCGACCGTCTCGCCCTGCGCGCACATCGAGGCCGCGTGGCGCGCGCGCTCAATGAACTTCTCGTTTGCGGTCGACGCCGCCGCGCGCTCCATCGCCTCAAGCGGGTCGACGCCGCTCGACGTGAGCATTGCCATCACCGAAGCGAAGCGGCTGCGCGCCGTCTCGAGCGCCAGGTTTCCGCGGAAGAACAGCTTATCGAAAATCTTTATCATCGTCTCATATCCGCCGCGCCGCCACGCGATGCCCGCGCACGCGAGCGCGATAAGCAGCACGCCGCCGATGCCGAGCGCGACATAGCCGCATATCGTCGCCGCCGACAGGAACAGCTGCGCCGAGGTGCTGAGCCCCGCACCGAGCGCGGAGAACACCTCGCCGAACGCCGGCACGACCTTTATTGTTATCACAAGCAGCACCGCCACCGCGACGGCTGCCATCACCGCCGGATAGAGCACCGCGCGGCGAAGTCCGCGTTCAAGCTCCGCCTCCTGACGGTAGTACTCGGCAAGCGAGTGCAGCGTCGAGTCGATGCTTCCGCCGACCTCGCCCGCCTCGAGCATCTTCACCATGTCGTCGGGGAAGCGCCCGGTCGCGGCGATCGCGGCGGACAGCGGCTCGCCCCGCTCGAGCGGAGCGAGTATCGCGCCGAGAAGCTCCTTCGCGCCCTCCCCCGCCGAATCGAGCAGAAGCAGGCGTACACCCTCCTCGGGGGTGACGCCTGCCGCCGTAAGCAATCCTAATTCATAACATAAAGTGGAAATTTCTTCGTTTTTCAGTTTATTTCGCATTAGTATGCATACCTCGCGGTGTAGTTTCCGCCGTCCGATATATACTGGAGTATCGAGCTGTCACCGTCGGCGTTCGATGTGAAGGTCGGATCCATCAGCGTCCAGTTCTCGCCGTCGAAGTAGATGAGGCTTGTGAGCCAGCCCGTCTCGTCGGTGTAGACGTTCACCCAGGCGTGGTAGACCTCGCCCGCGTAGCCGACAACCAGCTTGCAGGGTATGCCCTGGCTGCGGAGCTGTGCGCACATCAGCGCGGCGTAGTCGAGGCAGATGCCCTTCTTCGTGGACATCGTGGTGTCCACCGTCGGGATGTAGCCGCTCAGCTTGGTCGACTTCACCTTCTCGGCAAACGCGTAGTCGTACTCGATGTTCTCGGTGACGTAGTTGAATATCGCCGTGACCTTCTCAAAGTCGTCCTTGCAGTTCTTGGTCAGCTCCGCCGCCTTCTTCGCAGCCTCGCTGTCCGAGGACCAGTTGACGTACTGGTTGGAGTAGAGGAAGGGCAGGAACTGGTCGCGGAGCTTGACCGTCAGCTTGACCGACTGCGCCTGCGCGTACTTGGTGTCCGCGACATTCTCGAACACCTTGACCGAGTACTCGCCGTCGCCGTCGGACAGCGGGAAGGTCTCGAAGTCGCCCTTGTTGTTCAGGTTGTAGGTGTAGGTAGTCGAGTCGCCGTTCTTTATCTGCACCTTGATGCGCTTGTCGCCGCCGCCCAGCCATCTGACCATCACGAAGCCCTCCGCGATGTTCGACGCGTCCACCTCCGACTTCTTGTTCTTGTGGGTGACAACGCCGGTCTTAAGCTCAAGCTGCGACTTGGTTGCCGTCTGCTCGGCGCGCTTTGCGAATCCGTTCGCGCCGAAGGTCACTCCCGCGGCAATCACTACCGCGAGCAGCGCGCAGACGATCATTGTTATCTTCTTTTTCATTTACCGAACACTCCTTTCGTCGGCATTTGATAAAGTTAAAACCCTAGTAGAGTTCTATCTGACGAAGTTTATAGTGGATGGTGAGCAGGCTCCTGCGGTGCAGCCGGTAATACTCCTCGGCTATGCGCTCCATGACGTGCGAGCCGTCCTCGAAGTTCGCGGTGGGCAGCATGAGCACATACTGGCTCGGCGAGTACCGCGAGATAACGTCGCCGCGGCGAAGCCTTGAGGTGAGCAGTTCGAGCAGTCCGTCCATCGCCCTGTTCAGTATACTCAGCGGCGGCGTGTCCCCGTCCGCGTTGTATATCGTGACGAGCGCTATGTGGATGCACGCTCCGGTGCGGCGGCTGCGTCGAACCTCCAGGCGGTATATCTCCTTGAAAAATCCGTAGTCGCAGACGAACGCTCCCGGGCGGTCGGCAACTTCGCGAAGTCCGCCGAGTATCACGTCGAGGTCGGTCTCGAGCGTGTTCCCCACCTGCATTATCTCGTTGTACAGCGACGCCAGCTCCTCGCTCGGGCGGATGCCGAGATTGCGGTAGAGCATGTCGGTGGTGCGGTCGTAATACTCGAGCGCCGACGCGTCCTTGCCCTGCTTGACAAGCGCCCGTATGTACATCGCGTGCAGGCTCTCGTCGTACGGATCGACCTCCACCGCGTGGGCGCACACCTCAGCCATCTCGTCGTACAGCTCGCGCTCGGCAAGCATTGCCGAAAGTTTTCGCACCGCGTCTATGTACTCGTTGTGATAGCGGGTGGACAGCGGCACGACCCAAAGCTCGCTTGCGAACTTGGGAAGCAAGCCCCCCTTGTACAGCGCCACCGCCTGCCGATAGCACTCGAGTCTCTGCTCGTCGTCGCTTGCCGTCTCCGCGGCGCGGCAGAGCGTGTCAAACTCCTCCGCGTCCACCGAGCACTCCACGTCGCCGTTCCAGCAGTAGCTTCCGCGCTGACTCTTTATCAGCTGGATGTTTCCTCCGGTAAACGGCTCGAGCAGCACCCGCGTGCGGTACATCAGCGTCTTGAGCGCGCCCGACGGGTTGGAGCAGTCGTCCTCGCCCCAGAGCACCTCGATGAGCTCCTCAAGCGGTATCAGTCTGTCCCGGTGCAGAAGTATGTATGCAAAGAGATTCCACAGATTCTTCGAGCGGCTCATATCCTCGGTGAGCGTGCCTCCGCCGATGATAGTCTCGAAACCTCCGAGCAGGTTCGCCCGAACCTTCAGCTTCTCCTTCTTCACATTCATACTGCTTCACTCTCCAACGTGCGCAGGCGACGAGGAACAGCCTCATCCCCGGCGCGAAATTAGTTTATCACACTTTGCCGTAAATTGCAACACTTTTTTGTAAAAGTGAAAAAGTTTTTCAAAGTGTGTCTTTCACATCCCTTTCGCGAGTGGTTTGTTTTGCGGTGTTAAGGCGTCACGACAGCCTCTGTGGGCGTCGGCGCGGGTTCGTTTGGAGTGGGTGCGGGAGTAGGCGCGGGGGTGGGTTCAACGCTCGTTGCCGGCGTGAAGGTCGGCTCGGGCGTGGGTGCCGCGGTCGACGCCGCGGTAGGTTCGGTCGTCGGTGTCGGCGGCGGCGTCGCGGTGACCGCGGGCGTCGGCTCGGTCGACGGCAGCGCCGTCGGGTCGACCGCCGGCACGGTAGACGGCTCGGGACTTGTCGACGCGGGCGCGCCCTTCGTTCCGACCTCGAGCACGCGGTTGAGCAGAACATACTTGCTGTCCGCCACCTTGTACTTGTCCACCTCGTTGCCGTCCTTGTCGGTCACGGTGGCATAGGTGGTCACCGAGTATGCCGAGTGTCCCTGCACCTTCTGACGGGTCTTGCCGTAGTCCAGCTCGGGGTTCTCCACCTCCACCGTGCTGTACGGCGTGTACGAGTGGGTGACGTGGCTTATCTCCACCTTGTAGCCATCCACATCGGTGCCCCAAATCTGGACGGTGATGTCGTAGCCCTCCTGCCACGCGACGATCTTTACCGGATAGTCACGGTTGTTCTTGAATTTGAAGTCTAGCGAGCCCCAGTAGACGGTCGCGTCCTCGCCGAGCGGGGTGTAGCCGACCGAATACTTGTGCGGCTTGCGCTGTGTGACCTCCAGCCGTGCGCGGATGACCGCCATATACAGCGTCGAGCTGGTCTGGCAGATGCCGCCGCCGAGCTGATCCTCGATTCCGCCGGACAGATAGACCGAAGCCTTCTTGTAGCCGCGCTCAGCCGTGCGCTCGCCGACCGTTCCGTTGTAGCTGAACTCCTCTCCGGGCATGAGTATCGTGCCGTTTATCGCGTCCGCCGCCAGCTTGACGTTGCCGGTGCGGTCATAGTTGCGCTTGTTCTCCATCGTGGTGAAGCACTCGGCGAGCAGGTCCTCGAACATCGTCGCGCGCAGCTGCTCCTCGGTCACTTCGGGGACGCTCCGCTTGAGCAGGACGGTGAAATCCGCGCCGCTCTCCAGCTGCTTCTTCGCCGCCGCGAGGTCGAAGTCGTAGCCGATGACCTCCGGCTGAACGTCCATCTCGCCGGTGTCCTCGTTCTTTATTATCTTCGCGTCCTGCGGCTCGACGTGCAGCTCCTTGTATACCGCGTCCAGGTCGACCGGCTTCGGCTCGACCGTCGCCGCGTACGCCGATATATCCAGGTCGCCGAACTCGCCCGCAATCAGACGGCGCTCGACCTCCGCCGACAGCGCCGCCGCGTCGTAGCCTATGCCCGCGCTTCCCGCGCTTATTATCAGGTCGTCGCCCTCGGCGTTCGACTTCGCCTGAACTTTCCAGCTTCCGTCCACCACGCCGGTGGTCATGCCGCCGCAGAGACTTGCTATCGAGCCGGACAGCGCGCTCGCGTCGGTCGAACCCTCGAGCATAAGCTCGGTCTTCCGCCCGAACATCGCTCCCAACTTCGCGCCTATGCCGTTCTCGCGAACCGCGTCGTAGGCATATTTTGCCGCGCTCGAAGCCTCGGTCTGAACATCGAAGTCCTGACGGATGTCGGCGGTATCGAACGACGCTATCGTCTCGCCGCCGTTCGAGATGGTGACCGTGCCCTGCTCGTTTGACAGCGCCTCGGCTATCTTCGCCGTCGCGTCCTCAACACTCATCCCGCCGACGTCTATTCCCGCGACGCTCACGCCCGGGTAGATGTTCGAGTAAAAGCCGCACCACCACGCCGCGACCGCAAAAATCGCGACGATGACCACCGCCGCGACTATCAGCGCGACGCGTGCTCCGTTATTCTTGCTCGGTGCTATGCGGCTTCCGCCGCGAGGGCTTGGGGTTTTGTCCATTGAATACTACCTCGCAAATAATAAGCTATCTTATATTATAAGCTATGAGGGCGAAAAAATCAAATTACAAAACGGTAACAGTTTTCAGTTTAGTTCTACTTTTATCACCGTGTCCGTGTCATTCGGAAGCAGCGGACTCGGTCCGAGGTCGCAGAACACCACGTCGGGGTAGTTGTTGTATATCCAGTTCTGCGGCAGATGCAGCTCCGCGCCGGTGGAAAGCAGCCGCGCGGCTTTCACCTGCTTACGCCGCAGTCCCTCGAGCGGCACCGCGCCTATCGTGTTCTCGAAGATGTGGTAGTAGAGCGTGCTTTCGCGGCGGGTCACCCGCCCGATGTCCGGCTTTTGCATCCCCGACTTGCCGCAGCCGAAGATGCTCTCGCCGTTCAGCTCCATCCACTCGCCTATCTCATTAAGTATCGCGCGCGACTCGGGCGGTATGCGTCCGTTTGCGTCCGGTCCGACGTTGAGCAGCAGGTTGCCGCCCTTAGACACGCACTCGACCAGCTTTCGCACGAGCATCGACGCGGGCTTGAAGTTTTTGTCGTTTGCGGCGTAGCCCCAGTTGTTGTTCATCGTGACGCACGCCTCCCACACGAGGTCGTTTCCGTTCGCGTCCACAAGCCCGTTCGGCGGGATTATCTGCTCGGGGCTTACGAAGTCGCCGTGCCACGGATTCGGCTTTCCCTCGGCAAGCGAGCCGAAGCCCTCGCCGCTCACCTCTATTCGGTTGTCGATGATAACGCCCGGCTGAAGCGCGCGCACCATGTTCACCAGCTCGTGACCGCGCCACGCCTCGCCGCGAAGCTCTCCGTAGCTGAAGTCGAACCACATGATGTCCAGTTTTCCGTAGTTTGTGCACAGCTCGCGCACCTGCTCGTGCATGTAGTCGAGGTATCGGCCGAAGTCCCTGTTCTCGTTCGACTGCGACGGGTCATCCCTCATCGGATGGTTCGCGTCGCCGTAGTGCGGATAGTCGGGGTGGTGCCAGTCGAGCAGCGAGTAGTAAAGCCCGACCTTCAGCCCCTCCGCGCGGAACGCCTCGAGAAACTCGCGCACAAAGTCACGGTGTGCCGGTGTATTCGTCGACTTGAAGTCGGTGGTGGCGGTGTCGAACAGGCAGAAGCCGTCGTGGTGCTTGGAGGTCAGCACCGCGTACTTCATCCCCGCGTTCTTCGCAATCCGCGCCCACTCGCGCATGTCGCAGCCCTTCGGGTCGAACTCATCGAAAAACGGCAGATACTCCTCCTCCGGCATCCGCTCGACCGACCGCACCCACTCGCCGCGCGCGGGTATCGCGTACAGCCCCCAGTGAATGAACATGCCGAACCGCGCGTCGCGAAACCACGCCACCCGCTTGTCGTATTCCTCTCGGTCGAACTCGTACACCGGATAGTCTGCCATCATTTCACCTCGTTCTGAACCGTTCCCGAAAGCCACTTCTCCACGTTGTCAAACGCCATCCCCGCGCGCATGACCATCGCCTCCTCGCTCGCAAAGCCGATGTGCGGCGTTAAAACCGCGCTTTCGCACGCGTAGAGCGGATGATCGGCTATCGGCGGCTCGGTCTCGTAGACGTCTATTCCCGCGCCGGCTATCGCGCCCGATTTCAGCGCGTCGGCGAGCGCCTTGTTGTCAACTATCGTGCCCCGCGCGGTGTTTATCAGCACCGCCGTCGGCTTCATCAGCGCTATCTTCTCGGCGGAGATCATTCCCTTTGTCTCGCTTGTCGCGGGGACGTGCAGGCTTATCACGTCGCAGGTCGACATCAGCTCGTCGAGCGGCAGATATTTCACGCCCATCGCCACCGCCTCGGCACGCTCGCTGCGGCTGTACGCGTACAGCTCCGCGCCGAACGCCTTCGCAATCGAGCACGCGCGGAGGGCTATCGCGCCGCTGCCCACCACGCCGAACTTGCGTCCCCTCAGCTCGCCGCCCGCGAAGCCGTCGCGTCCGCGACCCGCCCTGGTCGCGTGGTCGAGAGCGGTCACGCGGCGGAGCACGTCAAGCGTCAGCGCGATGGCAAGCTCGGCGGTCGACTCGGTCGCGTAGCCCGCGCAGTTGGATATTCTGCATCCCTTGGCGCGCAGGGTCTCCACCGCCACATGGTCTACGCCGGTGAACGCCACCGACAGATATTTCAAGCCGCACGCAGCCGCCGTCTCCTCGTAGAACGGACTGTTCGCGATCATCGCCGCCTCCGCGCCCTCAAGACGGGCGGTCAGCTCCGCCGCGTTCGATGCCTTCGCGTCGTAGGCGACAAACTCGTGACCCCTTGCAACAAGCGGCTCCGCGAGCGTCTCTATCCGCTCGCTCGACACCCCGAGCGGCTCGGCGAGAACTATCTTCATGGCGCACCTCCGTATAATAATGCTTATTCACGATTAATAGTACCACGCTCCGACCGTTTTGTCAATATTGTTGAATCGAGCAGATAACTCCCGCGCTGCTTTTGGACACAAAAACGGATACCTCGCGGGGTATAAAGCAACGCCCGTCGAAAAGCAATCGCTTCCCGACGGACGTTTTCACCTCTATTTCACGATTATCAGCTTGCGCAGCCGTCCTATCGCGCGGGCGAGCAGCCGCGACACCGCCGACGGACTGACCCTCCACTGCCTCGCTATCTGGCGCTGGGTCATGCCGCGAAAGTAGTGCAGCTCGACCGCCGCGCGCTGTTTGTCGGTCAGATGCCCGAGCGCCTCGTTCGCCGCGGCGGCGAGCACGCGCAGCATCGACGCGTTGGTGTCGTCGTCGAAGCATATCATCTCGGGCGCGGTCGAGTCCATCCACTCGGCGCGGCGCATTGCCGCACGGCTGTCGCGGTTCTCGTCAAAGCTGACCACGCGGCGGCGTGGCCTCGAATAGTTTGTGTTTTTCATGGTTTCCCTCCGTTTTATTTGTTTACATACTCCAATAAGTTTCTGTATGTCCCGTAGTTCTCGGCGCGCATCGAGCGAAGTATCCGCATACGGCGATCCTGCTCGAACACGTCGGGGTTCGGGTGCTCCTTTGCCCGCGCGATAAGCTCGTCCAGACGCACCGCCTCCGCGCGGTACTGCTCGGCAAGCGCCTCCATCGTCTGCCACATTTTCCCTTCCCTCCGAATCTCTGTTTTGTACGACAACTTGTTGCCTGTTGTCAATTTCTATTATATGGCAGATATTTCCGTTTGTCAATAGATAATCGAACATTTTTTCGTTTTGGATGTAAAAAAGAGAGGAGCTTTCGCCCCTCTCCCATGTCTCACAATGTTTACAGCGTTGCCTCGGTTACCAAACCGTTGCAGTCGTACAGCTTGCCCTCTATCTCGAGCTTCAGTCCCTCCAGCGGCTTGGTCGTGCTGACGGTGTACACCTTCCCGCTCCGCTCGACGGTCACAAGCGCGTCGCGAACTCCGGTGATGTTCGGAATCTCGCAGCTCGCGCGGCCGCCGTCGGCGACGTTCACCTTGAGCGTCAGACCCTCGGCGTAGTTGTAGTCGGGACGGTCGTCGCAGCCGCCTATCGGCAGTATCGCGTTCTCGCGAAGCAGCAGCGGCAGCGAGAAGTAGTCGAACCGCTCGCGGTACCACCGTCCGCCCTCATACCGCTTGCCGTCGAGCACGCTTGTCCACGACCCCTGCGGGACGTAGAAATCTACCGTGCCGTCCTCGCTGAACACCGGCGCGACGAGCAGATTCTTGCCGAGCATATACTGGCGGTCAAGATACGCGCAGGCGGGGTCGTCGGGGAACTCGAACACCATCGGTCGCAGCACCGGAACGCCGGTTTCGTGCGCCTCTATCGCGTGCTCGTAGATGTACGGCATCATCGAGTTCTTGAGCCTCACGAATCGGCGGAGCACCTCGCTTGCCTGCTCGTCAAAGCTCCACGGCACGCGATAACTCGACGAGCCGTGCAGCCGCGAGTGGCTGGACAGCAGTCCGAACGCGCACCAGCGCTTGTAGAGGTCGGCGGGCGCGGTCGCCTCGAATCCGCCTATGTCGTGCGACCAGAAGCCGTAGCCGCTCACCGCGAGCGACAGTCCCGCGCGGAGCGTCTCCGCCATCGACGGATAGTTGCCCGCGTTGTCGCCGCCCCAGTGCAGCGGATACTTCTGCGTACCCGCCGTCCCGCTGCGCGCGAATACCACCGCCTCGTCCACGCCGCGCTCGCGCTCTATCGCGGTGAACACCACCTTGTTGTACAGCTCGGTGTAGTAGTTGTGCATACGGACAGGGTCGCTGCCGTCGAAATACTTCACGCCCTTTACGGGTATCCGCTCGCCGAAGTCGGTCTTGAAGCAGTCAACGCCCATCCGCATCAGCCGCGTCAGGTGTCCCGCGTACCACTCGCAGGCGGCGGGATTTGTGAAGTCGACCACGCCCATGCCGCTCTGCCACAGGTCGGTCTGCCAGACGCCGCCGTCCTCCTTCATTATCAGGTAGCCCTTCGCCGCCGCCTCGTCGAACAGCCGCGACTGCTGCGCGATGTAGGGGTTGATCCACACGCATATCTTGAGCCCGCGCTCGTGGTAGCGCCGAAGCATGCCCTCCGGGTCGGGGAACATATCCGCGTCCCACTCGAAGTCGGTCCAGTGGTTGCCCTTCATCCAGAAGCAGTCGAAGTGGAACACCGAGAGGGGTATCTCCCGCTCCGCCATGCCGTCGATAAACGAGCTTGCGGTCGCCTCGTCGTAGTCGGTGGTAAACGACGTGGACAGCCACAGTCCGAAGCTCCACGCGGGCGGAAGCGCGGGACGTCCGGTCAGCAGCGTGTACCGCTCGAGGATGTCGGCGGGCGTAGCGCCGTATATCACAAAGTAGCGCAGCGTCTCGCTCTCCGCGCTGAACATCACCCGCTCCACCTTGGTCGTGCCCACCTCAAAGCGGATGTCGGCGGGGCTGTCCACAAACACGCCGTAGCCCCTGTTCGACATATAGAAGGGCACGTTCTTGTACGCCTGCTCGCTGCCGGTGCCGCCGTCCGCCTGCCACATGTCTATGTCCTGTCCGTTCTTGACAAACGGTCCGAACCGCTCGCCAAGTCCGTAGATGCACTCGCCCACGCCGATGTCCAGCTGCTGCGAGGTGAATCCCATCTCGGCGCCATCGTCGTAGAAGTAGGCAGCCGAGCGCGCGCCCGACGCGGTGAGCTTCTTCCCGCCGCCGACAAACTCCATGTTCCAGCCCATGTAGCCCGCGTGCTTCTTCAGCTTCAGCTCGAGCTCGCCCGACTTGTAGCTCACACTGTCCGCGTCGTCGGCTATCTCCACCGCCGTCGGCGCGCTCCCGAGCTCGAAGTTCGGATAGGCGGATTTCCCGCCCTTGAAGTGCGTCAGCTCGACGCCGATGATGTTCGGCGCGGGACTGGTGAGCTTTATCGTCAGCATCGGACCGCCCAGGTCGCGGCGGTTCGCGTTCGGATTCTGCGAGGTGAACAGGGTGAGCGTATCCCCATCCACCGCCGTGTCCGCGACGCTCTCGGCGAACACCGGGGTAATCCCCGGCTCGTACATCCAGTTGCCGTTGTAAAAGCTCATCCTTTTGGGATTCTTCCGAAAGTTCATCATGCCATATCCACTCCTTTTTAGAAGTTTTTCAAACGTTTTCGATCGGACCGCGCACTCACTCCGAATAACCTGTCCTCGCCACGAAGTCCGCGAGTATCAGGTCAACCACCTCGCCGTAGCTCTTCACTCCGCTCGGTTGATTCATCGCCTTCAAATACGCATCGTTTACCGAAGTTGCCACTTTCTGTATCTCTCCCTCGAACCGCGCCCAGTATTCGCCGCGCTCGTGATAGTCGTCGATCGCGCGCTGCGGAAGCCGATACCACTGCTCGTAAGCCGCCTCGCGGTCGACCGAGCAGAGCGCGTTGTAGCAGTAGCTGAACGCCGCGAGCAGTCCCGAATACCGCGCGAGCGGGTCGTCCGACGCTCGGCACGCCAGCAGCGCCGCGAAGTTTGCCTCGTTCTCGGCGGCACAGCCCATCGCGTGAGCGGTCTCGTGCGCCATCGTGAATATGCGTCCCGAGTCGGGGAAGTCGGCGTTGACGTTCGCCTCGCCGGTGAAGGGCAGGAAGATGCCGGTCAGTCCCGCGTGGCTGAGCGCACGGCTCGCCGCAACGGGTTTCGTCCACAGCGGCGCGCAGTCGGCGAAGAATTCGCTTTCCTCCGCCAGCGCCTGCCACGCTCGCCGCGCAGCGTTCGACTGGTCGCCAAAGCCGCCCCAGTCGACCGCGCCCCGCTCGTCGGCGGGAAGCTCGGTCACAACTTCGTTCATCTCGTCCACTATCTCAGCGAGTGCCGCCGCAAGCGTGTCGCTCGACCGCTCGCGCACCTCCAGTCCGAGCTCGTACGCAAGCCCCGCCGAGCGGTAGTTCGGCGCCCAGCAGAACGCGAACATCGAGAAGATCATCGACGCGGCGAGCAGCAGGCTGCTCCCGAGCGCCGCCCATCTCCTAAGCGCGTGCTTATGCCTTATCGACCGCACTATCGTAACGACGATCGCCGCCAGCACGCTCGCAATCGCTATGTATATCAGCCACTCGACCACCGAGAACGGCGCGGCGGCGAAAATCGTGCCCACCGCGTGTATCACGAACCGCGAGAAGTGCTTGTAGCTCGTGCTTATCCACTCGGGAAACTGTGCGGTTATCAGCAGAAATCCGAGCGACAGCGCGATAAGCGCCACCGCCGCAACCAGTCGCTTCGCCGAGCCTCCGAGCCGTCGACGCGGATTTGCGGGCGCTTCGGCAGCTGTCGCGGGCGCTTCGGCGGATGTCGCGACGCTCTCCGCCGCGGTGTTCTCTGCGCTCTCTGTCTCCCCGACGGTGCGGGTCTTCTCCTCCGGATAGTTCATAGTTTCTCCTTTGCGAATCGGTTCTCAAGCGGCTTCAGCGCGTCGAATATCTTGAGAATAAGCGTGTTCGACAGAAGCGCGCCGCGCTCGGTCAGTCGAAAGCCGTGCGGCGTGCGGGCGACCAGTCCCTGCTCGGCAAGCGCGTCTATCGTCTCGGCGGCGGCGTCGGGGTCGAGACGATAGCTCCGCCTAAGCGTGCCCGCGTCTATGCCGTCGCCGGTGCGAAGCGCGAGCATAACATACTCAAACGCGCGCTCGGACGGCGGTATGCGGTCGTAGTCCTCGAATATCTCGCCGCCGCACTCGACGGCTGTCATGTACTTCTCTATGTCCCGCGGCGCGGCGCAGCGTATGCCGAATGCGTCCGAGTGCGCCGCAGCCCCGAAGCCGATGTACGGCTCGAGCCGCCAGTAGCGCAGGTTGTGCCGCGACTCATACCCCGGCTTTGCCCAGTTGGATATTTCGTAGTGGACATATTCGGCGTCGCGCAGCAGCTCGCACGCGGTCTCGTAATATTCCGCCTGCGTGTCGTCGTCGGGCAGGAGCACGTCCCCCGCCTCCACCGCGCGCGAAAGCGGCGTTCCGCTCTCCACCTTAAGCCCGTAAGCCGAGATGTGCTCGGGCTTCAGCGCCAGTATGTCGGCTATCGACTGCCGCCAGCTCTCGGCGGTCTGTCCCGCAACGCCGTACATCAGGTCGACGCTCACGTTTTTGAATTTCGCCGCGCGCGCAGCCTCCACCGCCGCTTTCGCCGCCGAAAAGTCGTGCAGCCGTCCCATCGCCCTAAGCTCTAAGTCACAGCTCGACTGAACGCCGAAGGATACGCGGTTGAATCCCGCGCGGCGCAGGGCTTTCATCGTCTTTTTGTCGGTCGACTCGGGGTTTGCCTCGGTGGTTATCTCGGCGTTCTTTTCAACCGAGAAATGCTTGTGTATCGCGCCGAGCACCGCACAAAGCCGCTTCGCCCCGAACACCGTCGGAGTGCCGCCGCCGAAGTAGACGCTGTCCACCTTTCCCGCAATCGTCGGCGCTGTCTCGGCTATCTGACGCACGAGCGCGGCGGCATATCGGTCGCAGAGCGCGTCGTCAAACTCGGCTATCGAGTAGAAGTCGCAGTAGCTGCACTTGCGGCGGCAGAACGGTATGTGTATGTATATCCCGACCGGACGCTCGTCGCGCGCGGTGGGCGTTATCCTGTGTGCCATACCGTCCCCTCCTCCCGTGTTTATCTGTCCCGAAAGCTCAGTCCTCGTCCAGCTTGAGCACCGCCATGAACGCCTCCTGCGGCACTTCGACAGTACCGAAGGTGCGCATCCGCTTCTTGCCCTCCTTCTGCTTCTCGAGCAGCTTCTTCTTGCGGGTAATGTCGCCGCCGTAGCACTTGGCAAGAACGTCCTTGCGCATCGCCTTGACCGTCTCGCGCGCGATTATCTTGCCGCCTATCGCCGCCTGGACGGGTATCTCGAACAGCTGGCGCGGGATGTTGTCCTTCAGCTTCTCGCATATCTTGCGGGCGCGCGGATACGCCTTGTCCTTGTGGACGATGAAGCTCAGCGCGTCCACTATGTCGCCGTTGAGCAGCACGTCCAGCTTGACAAGCTCGCTTCGGCGGAAGTCGCTTATCTCATAGTCGAGCGACGCGTAGCCGCGCGTGCGGCTCTTGAGCGCGTCGAAAAAGTCGTAGATTATCTCGCCGAGCGGAAGGTCGTAGTGCAGCTCGACGCGGGTCGCCTCGAGATACTTCATGTCCTTGAACACGCCGCGCCGCTCCTGGCAGAGCTCTATTATCGCTCCGGTGTAGTCGGGCGGGGTGATTATCGACGCCGCGACGAACGGCTCCTCGGCATAGTCCAGCTCGGTGCCGTCGGGGAACTCGAGCGGGTTCTGTATCATCTTCTCGCTGCCGTCGGTGTAGTGTATCATGTAGCTGACCGACGGCGCGGTGGTTATCAGGTCGAGGTCGAACTCGCGCTCGAGTCGCTCCTGTATTACCTCCATGTGCAGCAGCCCGAGGAATCCGCAGCGGAAGCCGAATCCGAGCGCGGCGCTCGACTCGGGCTCGAAGCTGAGCGACGCGTCGTTGAGCCGCAGCTTTTCGAGGGCGTCGCGGAGGTCGGGATATTTCGCGCCGTCGGCGGGATATACGCCGCTGAACACCATCGACTGCACCTTGCGGTAGCCGGGCAGCGCCTCCGAGGCGGGAGCGTTCGCGTGGGTCACCGTGTCGCCCACCTCGCAGTCGCGCACGTTCTTTATCGACGCGGTGAGGAATCCGACCTCGCCCGGACCGAGCTCTCCGGTGTTTATCGTCGTCTTCGCGCCGAGGTTGCCGCACTCGACCACGTCGTACTCCGCGCCCGACTGCATCATGCGCACGCGGTCGCCGACGCGGAGCGTGCCCTCCATCACGCGCAGATAGACGATAACTCCCTTGTACGGGTCGTACTGGCTGTCGAATATCAGGCAGCGCAGGGGGGCGTTCGGGTCGCCCTGCGGTGCGGGGATGTTCTTGACGATGTACTCGGGCACCGCCTCCATGCCGAGACCCGTCTTCGCGGAAACGCGCGGCGCGTCGTCGACAGCGGGTATGCCTATCACGTCCTCTATCTCCTGCGCCACGCGGTCGGGATCTGCCGCCGGAAGGTCTATCTTGTTTATCACCGGCAGCACCTCAAGCCCCGCGTCGATGGCGAGGTAGGTGTTTGCGAGCGTCTGCGCCTCTATGCCCTGCGCGGCGTCGACGACGAGCAGAGCGCCCTCGCACGCGGCAAGGCTGCGGCTCACCTCGTAGTTGAAGTCGACATGGCCGGGGGTGTCGATAAGGTTGAGCTCATACGTCTCCCCGTCCTGCGCCTTATACTGCAGCCGAACGGCGCGCGCCTTGATGGTTATGCCGCGCTCGCGCTCAAGCTCCATGTTGTCCAGTATCTGCTCCTCCATCTCGCGCTCGGCAACCGCGCCGCACATCTCGAGCAGTCGGTCGGCGATGGTGCTCTTGCCGTGGTCGATGTGCGCGACGATGGAGAAATTACGAATCTTTGTTATGTCCTGCAAGCGTCTCTACCTCGCTCCCATTGGTTTAGGCATCACTCGGATTATAGCACAAACCCCGCCCGAGTTCAACAATTTATAGAGGAAAAGGCGGGCGGCGCGGTCTGTGCTCCGTCTGCTGTACCAAAAGTTACAGACGGAGGAAAATTTTGTGCAGATTGGGGGTGTACATTTCGGAATTATCCGTTATAATATAATAGCCGCTCCCAAAAGCGGTATTTTACGGCAATAATCCGTTTTATACGGTCAAAAGAAGATTGTGAGGTATGGATATGGCAAAGAACAGCGGCAAGGGTAATCGTCCGACCGTCGCGGCTTCCGACCCCGCGCGCAGCGAAGTCGTCGCCGCGCTCGAGGAAAAGCTGCGTCTCAACTTCGGATGCGAGCCGACCGAGGCAAAGCCGATACAGGTGTTCAAGGCGTGCGCGCTGGTCATGCGCGACATAATGGCGGCGCGCGTGGTGGACACCGACGCGATGATCGAGAAGAACGGCATGAAGCAGATACACTACATGTCGCTCGAGTTCCTGCTCGGGCGCTCGCTCGAGAAGAACGCCTACAACCTCGGCATACTCGACATAATTCGGGACGCGGTGCGCGACCTCGGCTTCGAGCCCGCCGACTTCTTCGAGATAGAGACCGACGCGGCGCTCGGCAACGGCGGACTCGGCCGTCTCGCGGCGTGCTATCTCGAGGCGATGACTACCCAGGGCATGGCGGCGACCGGCTACTCGCTGCTCTACGAATACGGTCTGTTCCGCCAGAAGTTCATCGACGGCGAACAGCAGGAGCTGCCCGACAAGTGGCTGGACATAGACGACGTTTGGCTTATAAACAACTTCGCGGACAGCTATACCGTCCGCTTCGGCGGCAAGGTCGACTATCAGTGGCGCGGCGGTCGCATGTACCCCGTCTACACCGACGCGACCGAGCTTATCGCCCAGCCGAGCGACCTGCTCGTCGGCGGCTTCGCAAACGGCATGGTCAACCGCCTGCGCCTCTGGTCGGCGCGCGTGGAGGGCGAGATAGACATGACCCTTTTCGGTCAGGGACAGTACATGAAGGCGGTCGAGCGCCGCGCTATGGCGGAGATGATAACCAAGTGCCTCTACCCCGAGGACAGTCACATGGAGGGCAAGATGCTGCGCCTGCGCCAGGAGTACTTCCTCGCGTCGGCAACCGTGCAGGACGTGGTGCACAAGCACTTCGAGCAGTACGGCACGCTCAAGAACCTCGCGCAGAAGCACATCTTCCAGATAAACGACACCCACCCGACCTTCGCCATACCCGAGCTCATGCGCATCCTGCTCGACGAGCACGGCTACGACTGGGACGAGGCGTGGAACATCGTCACGAATTCGGTCTGCTACACCAACCACACCGTGCTTCCCGAGGCTCTCGAGTGCTGGCCGCAGAATCTTGTCCAGATGCTGCTGCCCCGCGTCTACGACATAATCCTCGAGATACACAACCGCTTCGAGCGGGACATCGAGGCTCGCTTCGGTAACGACGGCTCGAAGAAGAAGGCAATGTCCATCCTCTACGACGGACAGGTGCGGATGGCTAACCTCTGCGTTGCCGGCTGCCGCAAGATAAACGGCGTTGCCGCGCTGCACACCCAGATACTCAAGGACAAGGTGTTCGCCGATGCCTACCACATGTTCCCGAACAAGTTCGAGAACGTCACCAACGGCATAGACCACCGCCGCTGGCTCGGTCAGGCAAACCCGCTGCTCGCCGACCTCATCACCGAGCTCATCGGACCCGCCTGGCAGACCGACGCGTCGATGTTTAAGCAGCTGGAGAAGTACGCCGACGACAAGACCGTCCTCGACCGCCTCGCCGAGATAAAGCTCGCGAACAAGAAGACGATGACCGCCATCGTCGAGCGCAACTGCGGCGTCAAGCTCGACCCGACCTCGATGTTCGACGCGCAGGCGAAGCGCCTCCACGAGTACAAGCGCCAGCTTATGAACCTGATGCACATACTCTGGCTCTATCTCAAGATAAAGGACGGCAACACCGCCGGAATGCAGCCGCGCACCTTCATCTTCGGCGCGAAGGCTGCGAGCGGCTACCGCATCGCCAAGCGGATAATCAAGCTGATAAACGACACCGCCAAGATGATAGACGCCGACCCGGAGGTCAGCCGATACCTGCGCGTCGCCTTCCTCGAAAACTACAACGTGTCGCTTGCCGAGCGCCTGATGCCCGCCACCGAGCTGAGCGAGCAGATCTCGCTTGCGGGCAAGGAGGCGAGCGGCACCGGCAACATGAAGTTTATGATGAACGGCGCGCTTACCATCGGCACGCTCGACGGCGCGAACGTCGAGATGTGCGAGCTTGCGGGTCGCGAGAACATGTTCATCTTCGGCATGACCGCGCAGGAGGCGGCACAGCTCGCCGTCGGCGGTCACCACCCCCAGTCCATCTACAACTCGAACCAGAACATCCACCGCGTGATCGACCTGATGCGCACCGTCGGCGGCGGCGAGGGTTACAGTGACATCGTGCACTCGCTGCTGCACGACGACACCTACCGCCTGCTCGCCGACTTCCCGAGCTACTGCTCCGCGCAGGAGGCTGCCGAGCACGCCTACCGCGACCCCGCCCGCTGGAACCGCATGTCGCTTATCAACATCGCGAACAGCGGTCACTTCGCAGCCGACCGCTCGGTTCAGGAGTACGCGAAGAACATCTGGGGTCTGTAAACTGCCCGTATAATCTCAGCAACAAAAAACGGAGAGACTTTCGTCTCTCCGTTTTTTCATACGCTCTCGATCTCGTCTATGCCCGCCGCCCGATAGAAGTCGCCGCGCCGGACGTGCCGCAGTTCGTGCTCGAGCGCCAGCCGCTGCGCGACGACGTCCAGCCGCGAATTGATGTAGACGTTGTAGCTTCCGTCGTCGTTCGGGGTGGTCATCCCCCGCACGCGGCAGGGCAGGTCGATAAGCCTGATTATGACATCCGACATTCTTGCCTATTTCCGCTCCTTGTTTTGCAAACTCAGCAGACAGTGTTTGTGTGTATGTGTTTTATCCTCTCTGTTCTTTCAGCCGCTCCAGAGTGCGTATTGCCTCCTCGATGTCCTCGGTCGTCGCGTCCTTCGAGGTGGAGAACAGCACCCGCAGCTCGGGGCGCATCCGCAGTCCGTCGAGCATCTCCCTCACCTCGGGGGTGCGCTCGAACGACTCCTCGCCGCCCATCAGATACTCGACCGACACGCCGAGCACCGACGCCATCGCCATCGCCGCGTTCGCGCCCGGTCGACGCTCGCCGCTGAGGTATCGCGAGATCGCCGCCTCGGTCACTCCGCTCCTGCGCGAAAGCTCCTTCTGGCTCATGCCGTGCTCGGCTATCAGTTCACCGAGCCTCACCGGAAAATCCGGCATCGTTATCCCTCCTAATAGAATATTTGTTCTGGTTTTATTATATCACACCGTTGTCGGTTGTCAATAGCTTTCGCAAAATAAAGGACAGCCGGCTGCCCGACTGCCCTGTCTCTCCTCTATTCTGCCCGCTTCCCCGCCGTGCCTCACTCCCGCTCGTACAGGTCGCGGAGCTTCGCCGCGTCGCTCTCCACCGCGTGTATCAGCGAGAACAGCGACTGCGCGAGCTGCGGGTATCCGTCCTTTATCGCGTCGTGGCTGAGCGGCTCGAGCAGATGCTCGCGTCGGTCGAGCGAGGTCTCGTAGCCCTGCTCGGCAAGCGCAAGCCGCGCGTCGATGAGCGTACGCGCCTCCCGCTCGTCAAGCGCGAAGAACTTGCCCGGTTCACTGCCGCTGCGCTCGTACACCTCGCGGAACATCTTGTATATCGCGACCGACAGGATGCTGTAGCTCTCCGCCACCAGCGCCGAGTCGTTGGTCTTGCCGACAAGGTCGAACACCAGGGTCAGCGCGTTCTGAAGTATCTTCTTCGAGAACATCGCCACCATGCTGCCGCGCACGCGGTTGTCGTTAGACTCGCTCGCGTCGAAAAACTCGTTCGGGTCGACGTCGCCGCCGTCGCGCGACGCGCTGCGCCCGAGCAGGAAATCGGCGCTCACTCCGTAGTAATCGGCGGCGAGCGCGACAAATCGCAGACCCGGCTCGCGAAGTCCGCGTTCGTAGTGCGAAAGCAGCGCCTGGCTCACGCCCAGCGCTTCCGCCGCCTCCTTTTGACTTACTCCCTTCTCTCGCCTAAGCAGCGAAAGTGTGCGCGGAAAATCAGCATTCAGTTCCGGCAAAATATCCCACTCCCAATCTCTTACAAAACCCGCGCCATCGCTGTTAGCTTCGGCTTGCATTACGCAGGGTTATGATGCTCGCACGCATTTTACAGTGAGTATATTATAGCCTGCAATATTTCATTTGTAAAGGGCTAAAATCAAATTTTCTTTGATTTTGTCGAAAAAGAGTGACCGAGCCCTCCCCGAAATCTATTGAAGTTTTATCACCGTTGTGCTAAAATGGTCTTGCGAAAGCAAATCTCTTGAAAATCGAAAGGGTGTAATAGATATGGAACCTATGAAGGTTTTGGTGGAGGGCAGCGCCCGCCACGTCCACGTCACCAAGGAGGCTCTCGAGGCGCTGTTCGGCGCGGGCTACGAGCTTCACAACAAGCGCGAGCTGAGCCAGCCCGGTCAGTATCTGACCGAGGAGAAGGTTCGCATAGAGGGACCGCGCGGCGGAATCGACCGCGTGTCGATACTCGGACCGGAGCGCTCGGCGGTTCAGGTGGAGGTCAGCTTCACCGACGCGCGCGTGCTCGGACTCACTCCCCCCGTCCGTGAGAGCGGCGACCTGAAGGGCAGCGCCCCCTGCAAGATAATCGGACCCGCCGGCGAGATCGAGATAAACGAGGGCGTGATAGTCGCGAAGCGCCACATCCACATGACCCCCGACGACGCCGCGAAGCACGGTCTTTCGGACAAGGAGACGGTGCAGGTTCGCCTGGAGGGCGAGCGCGCGCTGACGTTTGACGAGGTGGTCGTGCGTGTCAGCCCGAACTTCCGCGCGGCGATGCACATCGACTTCGACGAGGGCAACGCGGCGTGCCTGGGCGCCGATACATATGGCGTTGTCATAAAGAAATAAATCTCTGCAAAGGAGGTGGCAGCTATGGCGGAGAAGAACGCCAAGACTGCTAAGACCAAGAAAACCGAGCCTGCCAAGACCAAGCCGGTCGAGAAGAAGCCGACCGAAGCCGTGAAGACCGAGAAGGCGGCAAAGCCCGCGGCTAAGGCGGAAGTCAAGAAGCCCGCGGCAAAGACCGAGAAGGTCGCAAAGCCCGCGGCTAAGGCGGAAGTCAAGAAGCCCGCGGCGAAGACCGAAGTCAAGGCGGAGAAGCCCACCGCGACTAAAGCCGCAAAGAAGCCCGCCGCGAAGAAGCCGGTGGACAAGGCGGCGCAGAAGGCGCTCGCCGACCACATCTACCTCTACCACGAGGGCAGCGAGTGCAAGGCGTACGACTGGCTGGGCGCGCATCCCGCGACGGTCGGCGGCAAGAAGGGCTACACCTTCCGCGTCTGGGCGCCGAACGCCAAGAGCGTGTCGGTCATCGGCGAGTTCAACGGCTGGACGCGCGACAAGGGCGTGATGAAGCGGATGAAGGCGGACAGCGAGGTCTGGGAGACATTCATCGCGGGCGCCGACATCTATCACTCGTACAAGTACTCGGTCGAGTCGCAGTCGGGTGACATCAAGGACAAGTGCGACCCGTACGCCTTCCATGCCGAGACCCGACCCCAAAACGCGTCCAAGCTCTATCCGCTCGATGGCTGCCACAAGTGGACCGACGCGGCGTGGATGAAGAGGCGCGCCGAGGGCAGCATCCTCGAAAAGCCGATGAGCATCTACGAGATGCATCTCGGCAGCTGGAAGAAGGTCACAAACGGCGCGGACGGTCAGTTCTACAGCTATGACATGATAGGCGACGAGCTCATCCCCTACCTCAAGGAGACGGGCTTCACACACGTCGAGTTCATGCCGGTCATGGAGCATCCGCTCGACGCGAGCTGGGGCTATCAGGTCACCGGATACTTCGCCGCGACCAGCCGCTTCGGCACACCCGCCGACCTCATGCGGCTTATCGACCGCCTGCACAACGCGGGCATAGGCGTGATACTCGACTGGGTGCCCGCACACTTCCCGCGCGACGGCCACGGCCTTGTCGAGTTCGACGGCACCGGACTTTACGAGGGCGAGGACGTGCTCATGCGCGAGCATCCCGACTGGGGCACCCGCATCTTTGACTACTCGCGCACCGAGGTTCGCGCGTTCCTGCTGTCCAGCGCGAACTTCTGGGTGGAGGTGTTCCACGCCGACGGCATACGCATAGACGCGGTCGCGTCGATGCTCTACCTCGACTACGGCAGGCAGGACGGTCAGTGGCGCGCCAACAAGCACGGCGGCAAGGAAAACCTCGAAGCGGTGGCGTTCCTGCGCAAGCTCAGCGAGGTGCTGCTCTCCGCCCATCCGGATGTGGCGCTGATAGCCGAGGAGTCGACCGCCTGGCCGATGGTCACCAAGCCCCCGCACGACGGAGGTCTCGGCTTCAACTTCAAGTGGAACATGGGTTGGATGAACGACATGATGCACTATGTCTGCCTCGACCCATACTTCCGCCAGTTCAACCACAAGGACATAACCTTCTCGTTCATGTACGCGTTCAGCGAAAACTTCCTGCTTCCCGTCTCGCACGACGAGGTCGTCCACGGCAAGCGCTCGCTGCTCGACAAGATGCCCGGCGAGTATGAGCAGAAGTTCGCCGGCGTCCGCGCGTTCCTGCTGTATATGTTCGCGCATCCGGGCAAGAAGCTGCTGTTCATGGGTCAGGAGTTCGGTCAGTTCATCGAGTGGAACTTCGAGAACTCGCTCGACTGGCTGCTGCTCGACTTCGACCGCCACGCGAAGCTGAAGGACTACGTCTCCGCGCTGAACAAGTTCTACAAGGCAAACCCCGAGCTGTGGGAGATAGACTACTCGTGGGACGGCTTCGAGTGGATATGCCACGACGACTTTCGCGCAAACACCGTCAGCTTCGTCCGCCGCGACAAGAAGGGACGCGAGCTGCTGTTCGTGATAAACTTCTCGCCTGTTAACCGCGACGGCTATCTCGTCGGCGTGCAGCGCAGCGGCGTCTACAAAGAGGTGTTCAACACCGACTCGACCGCTTTCGGCGGGGAGGGCGCGCACCTCAACACCGAGCCGCTGTACACCTACGCGGTGCCGCAGCACGAGCGCGAGCGTTCGATACGCATAAACCTGCCCCCGATGGGCGGCGTGGTGCTGAGGCTCGACAGAGAGCTGAAAAAAGACCGCAAGGCTTAAACCACAACTTACAGCGACCCATTGACTTCATGTCGGTGGGTCGTTTTTTTGTGTGGGTTGGAAAATTCCAACAAATTTTTTGTCGAATTTATAAAAAATGGATGACAAACCGATTTGCGTATGGTATAATTTAGCCAAAGTGGATGCGTGCGCCCGAAAAACGGTTTCGGGAGGCAGCGTGCGCACCGCAAAGGAGGCTATAAGTCATGGGCAACAGAAAGAACGTCGTGGCGATGATACTTGCCGGCGGACAGGGATCGCGCCTGTATGTGCTGACCACCAAGGTCGCGAAACCCGCCGTTCCTTTCGGAGGGAAATACCGCATAATCGACTTTCCGCTGTCTAACTGCATAAACTCGGACATAGACACGGTCGGAGTGCTCACCCAGTACCGCCCGCAGGAGCTGAACGCCTACATAGGCAACGGACAGCCGTGGGATCTCGACCGCAACGACGGCGGCGTCCACGTCCTTCAGCCGTACATGACCGGCTCGACCGGCGAGTGGTACAAGGGCACGGCAAACGCCATCTACCAGAACATGGACTTCATCGAGCAGTACGACCCCGAGTATGTCGTCATTCTCGGCGGCGACCACATCTACAAGATGGACTACGCCAAGATGCTCGACCAGCACAAGCGCCAGAACGCGGCGGCGACGATAGCCGTCATCGAGGTCGAGTGGGAGGAGGCGAGCCGCTTCGGCATCATGTCGGTGGACTCGGAGAACCGCATAACCGAGTTTGTCGAGAAGCCGAAGGAGCCGAAGTCCAACCTCGCGTCGATGGGCATATACGTCTTCACCTGGTCGAAGCTGCGCGACTATCTCAACGCCGATGAGGCAAACCCGAACTCGAAAAACGACTTCGGCGGGGACATCATTCCCGCCATGCTCGCTGCCGGCGAGACGGTCGTCGCGCACAAGTTCGACGGCTACTGGAAGGACGTCGGCACGATAAACAGCCTGTGGGACGCGAACATGGACATGCTGATAAACCCGCAACTCGACGCGTTCGGCAGCGACTGGAAGGTGTACACCCGCAACCCGACCGCGCCGCCGCACTACATCGGCAAGAACGCGCGCGTCGAACACTCGATAGTGCCGGAGGGCTGCGAGATAGAGGGCGACGTCGAAAACTCGGTGCTCTTTCACAGCGTGATGATCGGCGAGGGCGCAAAGGTTCGCTACTCGGTGATAATGCCCGGCGCGGTCATCGACCCGGGCGCGGTTGTCGAGTACGCGATAGTGGCGGAGGACGCGCACGTCGCGGCGGGAGCGCACGTCGGCGCAGACCCGAAGGACACCCACCCCGACAAGTGGGGCATCGCGGTGGTCGCGGCGGGCGTGACCATCGGAAAGAACCGCACGGTCGAGCCGAAGGACATGATAGACAGCGACCTCGCGGACAAGGAGGCGAAGTAAGATCATGAATAATCTTCACGGAATCGTTTTCGGATACAGCACCGAGCACCAGCAGGGACTTCGGGAACTTGTCGATCATCGCACCGCGCCGTCGATACCCTTCGGCGGACGCTACCGCCTTATCGACTTCGTCATCTCGATAATGACCAACGCCGGCGTGACCGACATCGGCGTGCTGATGGAGGAGCGCTATCAGTCGCTTCTCGACCACCTCGGCGCGGGCAAGGACTGGGACCTCAGCCGCAAGCTCGGCGGACTCAAGCTGCTGCCCCCGTTCGCGCTCGCCGAGAGCCACCGCCACAAGGGCTCGAACAACTACTTCGGCGTGATGGACGCGCTGTCGAGCGTGCGCACCTATGTCGAGCGGATACGCCAGGACTACGTCGCGATAGCCGACGCGATGACCGTCGCGAACTTCGACCTCGCGAAGGTGTTCGAGAACCATCTCCAGATGGGCGCGGATGTCACGGCGGTATGCCTGCCTGACGACCGCTACCTGGACGCGACGGTGCGCTTCAAGTTCGGTCAGGACGGCTGGGCGACCGACGTCAAGATCTGCAAGGACGGCAGCCTTCAGCACGCGGAGGGCATCGCCGGTCTCGGCTTCTACATCCTGTCCAAGGAGCTGCTGCTGAGCATGATAGACGACTGCGCCGAGCACGGCGAGTACGACTTTGAGAGCGGCGTGCTGCTGCGCCATCTCAGCGAGCTGAAGATAGGAAGCTACATCGTTCCGGTGTTCGCCGCGCGTCCCGAGACCACCCAGCTCTACTACGAGCTTTCGATGAAGCTGCTCGACAGCCAGGTTCGCCGCGACCTTTTCCCGCGCGACCGCACGGTCAAGACCAAGGTCCGCGACGAGGCGCCCACCTACTACTCGCCCGACTCGCGCTCGAAAAACTGCCTCGTCGCCGACGGCTGCTACATCGAGGGCGACGTCGAGGACAGCATAATCTTCCGCGGCGTCAAGATACACCCCGGCGCGAAGGTCAAGGGCTGCATCCTCATGCAGGACACCGTTGTCGAGGCGGGCGCGGAGCTTCAGTGCGTCATAACCGACAAGGACACCCGCATCAAAGAGGGTCGCATGCTGATGGGACACGAGTCCTATCCGATAGTAATTTCCAAGGGAAGCGAGGTCTGATCCTATGAAGACATTGTTCGTAACCAGCGAGTGCGCGCCGTTCGCCAAGAGCGGTGGCCTCGGAGACGTCGCGGGCGCGCTGCCCGAAGCTCTCCAGGCGCCGGGCAACTCATGCCGCGTCGTTCTGCCCCTCTACGGCAGCATAAGCGACCACTGGCGTCAGCAGATGACATACGAGAAGAACTACTATGTCACGCTCGGCTGGCGCAAGATATACTGCGGCGTGTTCACCATGAAGTACCGCAGCACCATCTACTACTTCCTCGACAACGAGTACTACTTCAAGCGCGACCGCCTCTACGGTCACTTCGACGACGGCGAGCGGTTCGCCTTCTTCTCCCGCGCGGCAGCCGAGCTTCTCTGGAACATCGACTGGCGCCCGGACATCGTCCACTGCAACGACTGGCAGTCGGCGCTCGTGCCCCTCTACCTCCACGACATGATGGGCTCGGACGAGTCGCTGCGAAACATCAAGACGCTGTTCACCATCCACAACATCGAGTACCAAGGACGCTACGGTCACGAGCTGCTCGGCGAGCTGTTCGGACTCAACGAGGGCTGGTACACGTCGGGCAAGCTCGAGTTCGAGAAGGACGTGTCGCTGATGAAGGGCGCCATGCTCACAAGCGACGCGGTAAACACCGTCTCCCCCACCTACGCAAACGAGCTGCGCTATCCCTACTACGCCTACGGTCTGGACGGCGTGGTGAACGTGCTTGGCGACAAGTTCAGCGGCATACTCAACGGCATCGACACGGTGAGCTACGACCCGTCCACCGACCAGAGCATCATCGAGGACTACTCCGCCGACGACATATCGGGCAAGGCGAAGTGCAAAGCCGACCTTCAGCAGTCGCTCGGACTGTCGGTCGAGCCGGACACGCCGATAGTCGCCTGCGTCACCCGGCTGGCGGCGCACAAGGGCATGGATCTCGTGCTCGCGCGGATGGACGCGATGATGTCGCTCGGCGTGCAGTTCGTCGTTCTCGGAACGGGCGAGCACGGCTACGAGCAGTTCTTCCGCCAGGCGGCGCAGCGCTATCCCGGACGCGTCGCCGCGTGCATCACCTTCAGCGAGGATCTCGCGCGCCGCATCTACGCCGGCTCGGACATCTTCCTCATGCCGTCGCAGAAGGAGCCGTGCGGTCTCAGCCAGATGATAGCCATGCGCTACGGCACGATACCGGTCGTGCGCGAGACCGGCGGTCTGAAGGACACGGTCGAGCCGTACAACGAGTTTGAGCACACCGGACTCGGCTTCACCTTCGCCAACTACAACGCCGACGAGATGATACACGTCCTCTGGCTCGCGACCCGCCTCTACCGCTCCGACCCCGAGGAGTGGGAGGCGATGAAGCTGCGCGGCATGAAGCGCGACTTCTCCTGGGCAAGGTCCGCGCTGGAGTATCGCAAGCTGTACCAGAAGATAACCGGCAAGCGCTGAGGCAGACACAAAACAAAAACGGAATGTTCCACGTGGAACATTCCGTTTTTTCTATGTCCGAAATCAGCCTTACTTGACCACGATCACTCGCACCTTGCCGCCGTTCTCCGGCGCGGCGTCGAGCAGCAGCTCGAACTTCTCGCCCTGTGCGCGTGCCGCCGACACCAGCTCGAGCGTGCTCTCGAAGTCGCTCGAGTTCATAAACACTTCGGTGCTCTCGAGATACACCTGCACGCCCGACGCTATCGGCACGTTCTTCCCGCCGACCTTCACCGCGGTCGAGCCGACAAATGTCGTGCGGTCGGCGGCATAGCTCACGTCCAGCGCCTTGTACTTCTCTATCTCGCCCGACGCTCCGGTCGCGACACCGCACCAGAAGTAGCGCCGTCCGTAGGTCGCGTTCTTCTCGCTTGCGCGCAGGTCGGAGGGCAGGAACGCGGTCTGCGCGACCTTTCCGTCGTCGGCGCCCTTCGAGCCGGTGAGCACGATGTGACGGCGGTCGTAGCTGACCGACAGCGTGCCTCCGCCGATGGTCTCCTCCTCGACGTACATCCACGCCCTGCCGTAGCTGAAGCGGTCACCGGTCACGTCGTCGAAAACTATCAGGTTCGCGCGTCCCGCCTCGTCATAGGTCACGTTGAGTATGCTCGACGCGGGTATCCTCGTGCGGTTTATGTCCTCGCGGGTGATGCTCACCGGAGTCTGACCGCCGACCCGCTCGAAGAACATGCAGCCCACCGCGAGCGGCGTTCCGCCGAGCGTCAGCGCGTCCAGGTCGAGCGCCGAGTTCGTCGCGCGGTCGCTCACCCTCGACACCGACGGCTGTCCCTTGCTGCCGCAGGCGACCGACACAAGCTCGCCGTCCGCGGCGCCGTCGGTCGGGATGCTCAGCGTCGGTCCGCCGAGAAATTTCACCTTCGAGCCGTCGACAACGCCGACCGAGCGCTGGCTGCCACCCTCCAGAGCGCCTGCAACGCGTCCGTCCGGCGCGAATATAAGAGTCAGCCTCTCATTGGGCTTGAACTGCGAAACGCTCTTAACGGCGCACGGAGCGAGCCGGAGAGTGTTTCCGTAGACGGTTATCGACTCGGGGGCGGTGGTGTTCGGCACGGCGTAGGTGTACACCGCGCTGAGACGGAAGCCGCCGACCATTATCACGCTGCTGCCCGGAATGTAGCTCGCGGCGTCATAATCAGCGAGCGCGGAGAACGATGTCTCCGCGCCGTTTTTGTATATCGTAACGCCTTCCGGTGCTCCGAGCGCCTCGCGCAGCGCCGTGAGGGTCGTGCCCGGTTCTATCAGCGCCACCTTCGCCTCGCCGGTGCGCGCCACAACGTGCTTTACCGTGCCGTCCGAGCCGAGGGTCAGCTCGAGCACGTCGCCGTAGCTCAGATGGTCACGCACCGCGCTGAACGCCTGCGACGCGCTCATCTCGCCGTTTTCCACCTTGTAGGTCGGAGTGTTCGCGGGAACGGTGAACACCTCGCCGGTGATGGCGGTCACGCGGTCGCCCGAGTAGTAGGCAAACGACACCGTGCGGTTGCGGCTCTCGAGCAGCTCCGCCTTAACGATAGCGCCGCTCGCGCTGTCGACGGTGAGCTTCGCGCTGCGGGCTATCCATCCCTCGTCCACCGGCGCGAGGCAGAGCACCTCGGTCGAGCCGTCGAGCGAGACGTAGCAAAGTCCGTCCTCGGTCTTAACCGAGTAGATGAACGCGTCCTGCTTCTCGGAGGTGGTCATCTTCACCTTCTCAGCGTACATTATCGCGGTCGCGTTCTCGTTGAGGGTCAGCTTCTTGCGGGTGCCGACATCCTCGGCGGTCAGACCCGCGGCGTTGGTGAAGCGGTCGTCCGGACGCTCGGCGATGCGCACGCCGTCCGAATCAACCGACAGTATAAGCGCCGATGAAATCGACTCTCCGTACATGTTGTCTATCAGCTTGGAGCCGTCCTTCTTCTCGACGAACAGCGCGTTGTAAAAGATGTTCGCAGCGTCGGCGCGGCTTATCGCCTCGTAGTCGCCACGGCTCACGCGGTCGCCGAGTCCGCTCGACGCCGCCTTGTCGGTGAAGTTCTTCGGCCAGGTGAAGCCGACGTCCGCGTCGGTGTAGCCGAGCGCGCGCAGGATTATCGTCGCCGCCTCGCCGTAGGTTATCGTGTTGTTCGGCTTGAAGGTGCCGTCGGTGTAGCCCTTGAGCAAGCCCAGACCACCCTTCTCCTTGTCGCGTGCGGCGTAGTTTATGAACTTAGCCGACCAGCCGCTCGACGGCACGTCGCCGAAGATGGTGTACGCGCCGAAGGTCTCGCAGGTCTTGCCGCCGCCGAGCAGCATCACCACCATCTTGGTGAACTCGGCGCGGGTGAGCGTGTTCTGCGGCTTGAAAGTGCCGTCGGTGTAGCCGTTTACCACGCCGAGGCCGCTCAGCAGCTCGAGCCGCGCCGAAAGCTGGCTGTCCGCGACGTCGCTGTACGCGCCCGCCATCGGCACAAGCCCGATCACCAGCACCGCCGCAAGCAGCAGCGAAACGATT